>JAHEAZ010000006.1 GCA_024642505.1 Gammaproteobacteria bacterium | reverse complement strand
CACGATTCCCTGGTCAGGATCGCGCACGTCGAACAGGTGGATCCCTGACTCGAATGCGGCCTTCCGAGTTTCCGTTATGAATGCCCGGCCGCCCGGCATCAAGGTGTCATCGCCGCGGCCTGGCAGCGTGTCGACAATGTGATCCATGGTGCAGAACACCCGACTGGGGTCGACGACCTGACGGCCCGCCTGCCTGAGACTCTTGAGGGCGATCGAGCCGGTGCGCTCGTGCAGGAAGACCCGGTCGATCGCGATCAGCGAAGCCTTGCCCGCCGTCGCCGTGACGACGTGCTGTTCCCAGATCTTGTCGAACAGCGTGCGCTGGAGCTTGTCGGGTGGGTTGCTGGCCATGGATACGCGAGCGGGGCCACAAAAGCGGATATTCTAGGCGCATTCCGCGGTGCACGGGCCGACTGTCATCACCCGCTGCGGGGCGGCGGCCACCGGCGGGAGGAATCGAGGCAGCCGAAGCATGATCCCGTTCTGGTTCAAGCTCGCCTACACGGCCTTTGTCGCCGTTATCGTCGTGATCTGGCTCAAGCACTATGGCTGGCGGAACCTGCTCTGGTTCTCGGACATCGCCCTGATCGGCGCGGTCCCGGCGCTATGGTTCGACGATGCGGCGCTCGCGAGCATCCTGGCTGTCGCCGTGCTGGGCCCCGAACTGCTGTGGAATGTCGATTTCCTGCTGCGCCTGGTGACCGGGCGACGCGTGGTCGGTCTGACCGAGTACATGTTCGAGGCGGAGCGGCCGCGCATCCTGCGGTTGCTGTCCCTGTTTCACGTGCCATTGCCGCTGCTGCTGATCTGGATGCTCCATGAGTATGGTTTTGCCGCGCCCGTGGCCCTGCCGGGCGCGGTCCTGCTTGCCGCGTTGGTATTGCCTGCCAGCCGCCTGTTCGGTTCGGCCGAGGCCAACATCAACTGGAGCTACGGACTCTCCCGGATGCAGGCTCGCCTGTCGCCAGTCGCCTACGTGGCGCTGCTGTTCGCAGGTTTCGTACTGCTCGTATTCATGCCGACGAACCTGTTGTTGCTGCGCGTGTTCCCGCCGGTGCCGGGCTGACCGCGGCTACAGCGGGCCGGTTGCCTGCGCGAGCTGCAGAATCTCGGCTGCGTTATCGCAGCAGCGCCGCGGTCGACGCACGGACCTGCGCTGCTCCATCAGTGAGCAGATAGTCGCGAAACGCCGTCGCCGCGGGCGGCAGCCACCGATCGCCGTGATGAACCACGTACCATTTGCGCAGGATCGGCGTGTACTCGACGTCGAGGTGCACCAATGCGCTGCTGCTCAGTTCGAGCCCCAGCGTGTGCATCGACGTCAGGCTGATGCCGAGCTGGGACATGACTGCATGCTTGACCATCTCGTTGCCGAACATCGTCAGGCGTTCCCTCGGCGACACGCGATGCATCCGCAGAAAGTCATCCAGCATCGCGCGTGTGCCGGAGCCGCTCTCGCGCTGGATGAAGGTTTCGTGACGTAGCTCGATCGGCGCTATGCCGCGCTCGCCGGCCAGCGGATGGCCGACCCAGGCGATGATCACGTGCGGATTGTCGGCCAGCGGCTCGCGCACCAGCGGGTCCGCGTTGGCGGCGACGGCCGCGTCGTCTCGTCCGGGGACGCGGCCCATGAGCGCCAGGTCCACGGTTCCCTCGAGCAGGTGCGAGGCGAGCTCCTCGCGGGTGGAAACGACCATGTGCACGGCGATGCCCGGGGCGCGTCGGCGGAATTCGGCCAGCAGCGGCGGCAGGATGTGCGTACCGGTCGCCAGGACGCCGAGATGCAGCACGCCTTCGTCGCGGTTGGCGAGCGCGTCCATCTCCCTGGCCAACGCCGCGAGCCGCGCGTGCACGTCGTGGGCGGCTGCAAGAGCGTGCCTTCCGGCGGCCGTCAGCTTCAGGCGCCTCCCGAGCCGGTCGTACACGGGAGCCCCGAGCACTTTTTCGAGTTGCTGGATCTGCTGGGTAACGCCAGGGCCAGTCATGTGCAGCGTCCTGCCTGCCTCGGCCATCGAACCCGCGTCTTGAACGGCCTCGAGGATTTGCAGCTGCCTGAGGGTCAGGTGAGTCGGATTCATAAGTAAAAGTTTATGAAGAGCTAACAAATACTAAGTTTATATTATCTGAATGTGTCCAGTACAGTCGATGCCAGTCCCAGCGAGGGCTACAAACGTAGTACGGCGACAAGCGGAGAAAACCATGGCCAAGCAGGCCCAGGATCAGGCGGCTGCCGGACAGCGCACTTCAGGCAACACCGCAAAGCGGTACCGGGCCGGGGTGCTGAAATACAAGGAGATGGGTTACTGGGTTCCAGACTACGAGCCCAGTGCGACTGACCTCCTGGCCATCTTCCGGATCACCCCGCAGGAGGGCGTGGACCCGGAGGAAGCGGCCGCGGCGGTGGCCGGAGAATCCTCGACCGCCACCTGGACGGTGGTGTGGACGGATCGCCTGACCGCCGCCGAGAGTTACCGCGCCAAGGCCTATCGGGTGGATCCGGTGCCGGGTGCACCGGACCAGTACTTCGCATGGATCGCCTATGACCTGGCGCTGTTCGAGGAAGGTTCGATCGCGAACCTTACGGCCTCGATCATCGGCAACGTCTTCGGCTTCAAGCCGCTGAAGGCGCTGCGGCTGGAGGACATGCGCTTCCCGCTTGCCTACGTGAAGACGTTCAAGGGACCGCCAACCGGCATCGTCGTGGAGCGGGAACGGCTCGACAAGTACGGCCGGCCGCTGCTGGGCGCCACCATCAAGCCCAAGCTGGGGCTGTCCGGCAAGAACTATGGCCGGGTGGTCTACGAGGCACTGACCGGCGGCCTCGACTTCACCAAGGACGACGAGAACATCAATTCGCAGCCCTTCATGCACTGGCGCGACCGCTTCCTGTTCTGTATGGAGGCCGTCAACAAGGCGCAGTCGGGAAGCGGTGAGGTGAAGGGTCACTACCTGAACGTCACCGCGGGCACGATGGAGGAAATGTACCGCCGCGCCGAGTTCGCGCGCGAGCTGGGCTCCTGCATCCTCATGGTGGACCTGGTCATAGGCTGGACCGCAATACAGTCGATGTCCGAGTGGGCGCGCCAGAACGACATGATCCTGCACATGCACCGAGCCGGCCATGGCACCTACACCCGCCAGAAGAACCATGGCATTTCCTTCCGCGTGATCGCCAAGTGGCTGCGTCTGGCCGGCGTGGACCATCTCCACTGCGGCACGGCCGTTGGCAAGCTTGAGGGCGACCCGTTGCAGGTGCAGGGGTTCTATAACGTCTGTCGCGATGCCGTGACCCGCGAAGACCTGCCACGCGGCCTGTTCGTCGAGCAGGACTGGGCGGCGCTGCGCAAGGTCATGCCGGTCGCATCGGGCGGCATCCACGCGGGCCAGATGCACCAGTTGCTCGACCTGTTCGGCGACGACGTGGTGCTGCAGTTCGGTGGCGGTACGATCGGCCATCCGATGGGGGTCCAGGCCGGCGCCATCGCCAACCGCGTCGCGCTGGAATCGATGGTGCTGGCCCGTAACGAGGGCCGCGACATCGCCAACGAAGGCCCGGAAATACTTGCCGCCGCCGCCAGGGACTGCAAGCCGCTCGAGGCGGCGCTCACGACCTGGAAGAACGTCACCTTCAACTATGCCTCGACCGACACCTCGGACTTCGTCCCGTCGGTCAGCGTTGCCTGAGGAACGCCCATGAGAGTCACGCAAGGCACTTTTTCCTTTCTTCCCGACCTGACCGACGAGCAGATCGCCAGGCAGGTCGACTACGCACTTTCGCAGGGCTGGGCGGTGTCAATCGAACACACTGACGACGCCCATCCGCGGAATGTGTACTGGGAAATGTGGGGCATGCCGATGTTCGACCTGAAGGACGCCGCCGGGTTGATGTACGAGCTGGCCGAGTGCCGCAAGGTGTTCGGTGACCGTTACATCAAGGTCAATGCCTTTGACTCGACACTCGGTTTCGAGACCATGCGTCTGTCGTTCATCGTCAATCGACCGGCGGTCGAGCCCGACTTCAGGCTGACACGTGCGGAAGGTCCGGGCCGCAACGTTCAATACGGGCTCGAGACACGGCGTCAGTGACCAGGACCCGGTCGTGAGCGACACCGTCGACCTCAAGGCGCTGCTAGAGGAGTCGAAGGTCGCCGACGTGCTCGACGAGCTCGACCGCGACCTGATCGGGCTCAAGCCGGTCAAGAATCGCATCCGCGAGATCGCCTCGCTGCTGGTGGTCGAAAAGGCGCGCGCAGCGCTTGGCGTGAGCGGCGCACCGTTGTCCCTGCACATGAGCTTCACCGGTAACCCCGGAACCGGCAAGACCACGGTCGCCATGCGCATGGCCGAGATCCTGCACCGGCTCGGTCACGTGCGGAAGGGACACCTCGTCGCGGTCACGCGAGACGACCTGGTAGGCCAGTACATCGGCCACACGGCGCCCAAGACCAAGGAGGTCCTGAAGAAGGCCATGGGCGGTGTGCTGTTCATCGACGAGGCCTACTACCTGTACCGCCCGGAGAACGAGCGCGACTACGGCCAGGAGGCCATCGAGATCCTGATGCAGGTGATGGAGAACCAGCGCGAGGACCTGGTGGTGATCTTCGCCGGCTACAAGTCGCGTATCGAACGGTTCTTCGAGAGCAACCCGGGCCTGGCCTCACGGGTGGCGCACCATATCGACTTTCCCGACTACTCCGAGGGGGAGCTGCTGCAGATTGCCGATCGCATGGTCGGCGGACTCGGCCTGCAGCTTTCGGCCGATGCCAGGCAGGCGCTCTCCGAATATGTCGAGCGCAGGCGCCGGCAGCCCAACTTTGCCAACGCGCGGTCGATCCGCAATGCGCTCGATCGCGCCCGCCTCCGGCAGGCGCGCCGGCTGATCGAGGCCGGACGGGTGGATGCGGAGACACTGACCACGATCGAGGCAGCCGACATCCGCGCCAGCCGGGTATTCGACGCCGTACGGGACGACGATTCCACCAAGGAGGCGGCATGCTGAACCCCGGCTACACGACGGTTTCGAAGTTCGCCATCGAGCAGATCCCGCAAGGGCCTAATGCGCGCGACCTGGCGGCGCTGCTGGTTGACGTCGCTGCGGTCACGAAGGCGATCTCGGCCGCGGTCGGCAAGGGTCCCTTGCTCGGGCTGTCGAAGCTTGCCGGTAGCGAGAATGCGCAGGGCGAGGCGCAGAAGAAGCTCGATGTCCTGTCGGACGAGCTGTTCGTGCGTGGCACGGAGTGGAGCGGACTGGTCGGCGCGCTCGCGTCCGAGGAAATGGATCATGTGAAGATGGTGCCGGGCAGGGGACGCCTGGCGCTGGTGTTCGACCCGCTTGACGGCTCCAGCAACCTCGACGTCAACGTGGCGGTCGGTTCGATCTTCTCGGTACTCGAAATTCCAGAAAACGCGACAGGCGGGCAGGCGGTGCTGCAGCCGGGCTCGCGCCAGATCGCCGCCGGCTATGCAATCTACGGCCCGTGCACGGAGCTGGTGCTGACGGTCGGCAGCGGCACGCACAGCTTCACGCTGGACCGCGAGATCGGCAACTACGTGCTGACCAGGCGTGACCTGAGGATCCCAGACAGCACATCGGAGTACGCGATCAATGCGGCCAACCGCCGCTTCTGGGAGCCGCCGGTGATCCGCTACATCGACGAGTGCAAGGCGGGGCGCGATGGTCCGCGCGGCCGCGACTTCAATACGCGCTGGGTCGCGTCCATGGTCGCGGACGTACACCGAATCCTGATGCGGGGCGGAGTCTACATGTACCCGCGCGATCAGAAGGAGGCGCACCGCGAGGGCCGCCTGCGGCTGATGTATGAGGGGAACCCGATGTCCATGCTGGTGGAGCAGGCCGGCGGACTGGCTTCCACCGGTCGCGGCCGCATCATGGACGTACAGCCCACCGCCCTGCATCAGCGCGTGCCGGTGATCATCGGTTCACGCGAGGAGGTCGAGCGTATCGAGACCTACCATGCCGAGTATGACAGCGGCGAGGACCAGCCATACTCGTCACCGCTATTCGGCGATCGATCGCTGTTCATCAATACCTGAGCCCGGAGGGACAGACATGTCGGCCAAGCATCCGATCATCGCCGTTACCGGCTCCTCGGGCGCCGGAACCACCACGGTCAAGACGACATTCGAGTGGATTTTCCGTCGTGAAAAAATCGACGCCGCCATCGTCGAAGGCGACGCCTTCCATCGCTACGACCGCCAGGCCATGCGCGACAAGCTGGCGGAGGCGGCCGCAGCAGGCAATGACAACTTCAGCCATTTCGGCCCCGGGTCAAACCTGTTCGGCGAACTCGAGGAGCTGTTCAGGAGCTATGGCCAGTCGGGAACGGGCCGTTCGCGGGTCTACGTGCACGACGCACAGGAGGCGGCCGTGCATGGCGCACAGCCCGGCACCTTCACGCCCTGGAAGGAAATCGGCGAGGGCTCGGACCTGCTGTTCTACGAGGGCCTGCACGGCGCGGTGCAGACGCCGGAGCACGACGTCGCGCGCCACGTCGACCTGCTGGTCGGCGTCGTCCCCACTGTCAACCTCGAGTGGATCCAGAAACTGCACCGCGACAAGGCCAAGCGCGGCTACTCGACCGAGGCCGTGGTGGACACCATCCTCAGGCGCATGCCTGACTACGTGAACTACATCTGCCCGCAGTTCTCGCGCACGCACATCAACTTCCAGCGCGTGCCGACGGTGGACACCAGCAACCCGTTCATCGCGAAGGACATCCCGCTGGCGGACGAGAGTTTCCTGATCATCCGCTTTGCGAACCCGAAAGGAATCGACTTCCGCTATCTGCTGTCGATGGTGCACGACAGCTTCATGTCGCGTCCGAACACCATCGTGGTACCGGGCGGCAAATTGCCGCTGGCCATGCAGTTGATACTGACTCCGCTGATCCTGAAGCTCCTCGACACCAAGAAACGGGCGTACTGACGGGGACTGGCGCTGCCGCGGATCCGGCACCAGAGAGCAGAGGCGCGAGAGCGGCTGGAATCGTCCCTAACGAATCAGCCCATCCCGACGCAGCCTCTCGGTAATCGCCAGCGTGACATCAAACAGCACCTGATCGCGCGACTCGAAGTTGGCTGCCCTGGTCTCGATCGAATAGACCAGTCCGGCGTCGCGGGTCTGATAGAGCTGGGTCGAAATCCGGGCAGTACCCTGGACGGCAAATACCGATGGTGAGGTCTGGAACTCGCCGTACACCACCGGCACGCCGTAGACGCCCCAGTAGCCGGTGGAAAATCCGGAGCCGGTCGCCTTGTAGCGAGCACCACCGCGGGTGTCCATCGAGCCACCTTCAGTAAGTTGCTGGCTCGATTCGACGAGGTGCGTTGCGAGGACCGCGTCGGCGCCAACGGCGGCGACGGCGCGCTCGACGCTTTCGCGAGTGAGCGGTTCCTTCGGGTCCATCACCGAGCAGCTGGTCTTTGCGACCACGGCGGCACTCTGCAATGTTTCCACCAGGTATCTCTCGAAAGCGCAGCGTTGATTCGACTCCGGACTGATGCCGAGAACCAGCAATCGCGAGTAGGTCTGGTTGCGCGGCACGCCCTCTCCCCAGGCGCTCTCGGTCGTCACCGGGGGTGTAGTACAGCCAGCCAGACTTGCCACGGCGAGGCCGACGAGGAAGGCGCCGAGTCCGGCTTGCTGCGCAGGAGGCTGGTGGTCGGCCAGAGGATTGTTCAAGGGATGCTCCGCTAGTTAAGTCAAGGCCGCGTGGGGCGTTCTTGTTGCGGATCAGTATAGGGTACGCAAGCCTTCGGCAGCCAGATCACGGCGCCGGGGCGCCGGCCCGCACGGCGCATGGCTTCTTTCACCCCGGCCGATTCGGCAGCGTTATGCTGTGCCTGGTTCAAACTGGAGTTGCGCCATGGATCGTCGAAGTGTCCCAGCGGCGTTGTGTGGCATGCTGTTGTCCCTTCCAGCGACATTGTTCGCGGCCACCTCGGCCCCCGCCGGTGCCACATTGTTGCGTACCACGCTCACGGTGGCGGACGTCGACCGCTCACTGGCTTTCTATTCGCTGCTCGGCTTCTCGGTCGAAAGCGAGATGGGCGGCGAGCGCAATCCTGACAGCCCATTCCCGCTCAACAGCAAGTCGACGCAATGGCGGCTGACGATCCTTGGGCCGTCGAGCGGCGGGGGAGGTAAAATCGGCCTGCTGTCCTTCGACGACGCACGACCAGCCGCGACGCATGACCCGTCGCGCGAGCAGATCGGGCTTGGCGACATGGTATTCGTCTTCGATGTCGTCGACGCGGGACTGATTCACTCGGTGCTGCAGGCCGCCGGCGCCCGCATCGTCGAGGATCCGGTGACCTATCGCTCGCGCGACAAGGATGCAGCGGGCAGGTCCATGGAAGGCAAGGTCTTTCACGTCTTCGATCCGGATGGCTACCTGATCGAGATCCTGCAGGCCGCGCAGCCCGTCAGTGACTAGGGCGCTGCAACCCGGCGCGACCGCTGCGGCTCATATCCACTTCAACTTGCGGAATAACCACAGCTCGAGTCCTGCAACCACCAGTATTCCCACGCCCACGATGGCGAACGACCAGCGCCAGTCGGTTCCGGGAATGCCGCCCACGTTGATGCCGAGATAGCCGGTCAGGAGCCCCAGTGGCAGGAACACAGCGGCGACGATAGACAGTACATACATGTTCCGGTTGATCTGCTCCGACACGCGGGCGGCAAGTTCTTCCTGCACGATCTGGGCGCGCTCGCGGGCGGCGTCAAGGTCCTCGACGTAGCGGGTAATCCGATCGGCCACCTCGCGCAGCCAGCGCCGGTCCGTGGGTGAGATCCAGTCGGCCTGCTGGGTGAGTAGGCGCGACATCGCCTCGCGCTGGGGACCGATGTAGCGTCGGAGCGCGATTGCGGCCCGACGCAGTTCCGCGAGTCTCAGCCTGATGCCGTCGGTGCGGTTGGCAATGATGTCTTCCTCGAGGTCGGCCACCTGCTCCTCGAGTGCGTCGACCACGGGACCGACACGTTCAACCAGGCCCTCCGCAAGGGTCGCCAGGAAATCGCCAGCCGTAATTGGCGCGCGGCCGGCGTCGATGGAGGCACGGACCGAATCGACCGCCATGATCCTGCGCCGGCGGACGCTGATGACGCGGCCGGCCTCGGCCCAGAGCACGAGGGCGACCATATCCTCTGGATCGGCGCCCGGATTGAGGTTGACGCCGCGCAGGCTGATCAGCAGTCCTTCGCCGTAGCTCTCACAGCGCGGTCGTGATTCGCTCGACAGCAATGCGTCGCAGAGGATTTCGTCGAGACCGGATTCTCGCTCCAGCCATTTCCGGCTGCCGGGCGCATCGCGTTGCAGGTGCACCCAGAGCCAGCCTTCGTCGGCCCGGTACGCACGCAGCCCGTCCCAGTCGAGCGGGCGACCGCTGCCGTGGCCGTCGAAGGTGTACGCGCAGATCAAGTCTGGAGAGCTATCCATACCGAGGCATCCTTTGATGGCAGATTGGGCAAATGGTGCCGGGGCGGGGGTTTCGGGTGTTCGGGAATATTGCACCGTTACTGCGAGGTGGGCAAAACCCCGGAACCCCGAGCGGGCGCCATCTTCAGCGTCGGCGGCGTGTTGCCATGGGGTGCGCGACCTTGCGCCGGCCGTCGACGAGGTGCAGCAGCGCGAGCCAGGGATGGCGCGTCACCATGCGTGGGCCGGCGTAACGCATGACTACCTTGGCGAACTCCCGCGGGGCCTTCTTGTAGCAGTGGATCGGGCAATTCGCGCAGGTCGGCTTGTCTTCACCGTAGGGACACTTTTCCAGCCTGCAGGCAGCGTAGTCCAGGAACTCGGTGCAGCGGGGGCAGGGTCCCGAGCCATCGGATGCATGATGGGCACGGCAATACAGGCTCACCATGTGCCGCATGGTCTGGTGCTCGCGACCCAGCCGGCCTTTCAAGGCTTGGCCGCTCGCCGGTGCCCGGTGCGAGTGTGGATTTGTCATCTGCCTGGGTTGTCCGTGGGCGCTGTGGTAGCCCGATGCAATCGGTTTGGCTGTCCGTCAGGGTGGCAGCTTAGCGCCGTACAAGAAAGCCTGTATAGCCCGTAACCAGCGCGGTCATTCGTTACCTGCTGGAATATTGCCGGCCTCGGCAATGTGCCGGCGCGCCGGCACATGTCTCCCCGGGGGGGCTAGAATTGTTGCCCCGGCATGCGTGTCCGGCATACCCGTCGCCAGGAGGCATGACATGGCAAAGTCCAAGGCACCGAGAATATTTCTCAAGTTGACCCAGGATCACCCCAAGGTATTCAAGGCGATCGAGACACTCGGCGCTGCGGTTAGGTCCGCGGGGCCGCTCGATACCCGCACCAGTCACCTGGTGCAGCTGGCCGCAGCCGCGGCAGTGAGATCCGAGGGTGCAGTGCACAGCCACGTGCGTCGCGCACTCGCCGCCGGCGTGACGCCGAAGGAAATCGAGCACGCCCTACTGCTGCTGGTATCGACGGTAGGCACTCCTCAGGTCGTCGCTGCGCTCAGCTGGGCGCGCGACGTAACCGATGGCATGCCGAAGAAGCGCAGTAAGCAGGACCGTTGACCAGGCCCCGGAGCGAATAGCCTCTTGATGATCACGCATCCGAAGGTGCGGCGAGACCGGCCGTGAAGCCGACCCCTGCGCCGGCCGCGCAGCCGGCACCGCTGAGCGGTTTTTTTGGTGTCTTTCGCTATAGCCGGCGCGCGCTGGAGCTGGTCTGGAGCACCAACCAGCCGCTGACCGTGAGCATCGGTACGCTGACGGTGATGGCCGGCGTGCTGCCGGCGGGCGTCGCCTGGGTTGGTGCCCTGATCGTAGACGCAGTGGTGGCGGCCATCGACACCGGGAACGCGGCCCGGGTCATCGAGTACGTGCTGCTGGAAGGAGCGCTGGTCGCGGTGCTCGCTGCGACGCAGCGCGGGTTGAACCTGTGCCAGTCACTGCTCCGGGCCCAGCTCGGCCAGCGGGTCAACGTCATGATCCTGGAGAAGGCGCTGACGCTGGAGCTGAGGCATTTCGAAGACTCGGAGTTTTACGACAAGCTGACCCGCGCGCGGCGCGAGGCGTCGGTGCGTCCGCTGTCGTTGGTCATGCGCAGCTTCGGGCTGGCACAAAATGCCGTGTCGCTGGCGAGCTACGGCGTGCTGTTGGTCAAGTTTTCACCCTGGGCGGTAGCGGTGCTGCTACTGGCGGGCCTGCCGGCTTTCGTAGCCGAGGCGAAATTCTCGGGTGATGCCTTTCGGCTGTTTCGCTGGCGCTCACCCGAGACGCGCATGCAGATTTACCTGGAGACGGTGCTCGCGCGCGAGGATCATGCCAAGGAGGTAAAACTGTTCGGCCTCGGGCGCCGCCTGCTCGATCGCTATCAGAATATTTTTGACAAGCTCTACCAGGCCGACCGCGCGCTGACGATACGCCGTGATTCCTGGGGCTTCGGGCTTGGTCTGCTTGGCACCGCTGCGCTCTATGGCGCCTATGCGTGGATTGCCGTGAGCACGGTGCAGGGCCTGATCACCCTTGGCCAGATGACCATGTACTTCGCCTTGTTCCGGCAGGGGCAGTCGGCCGTCTCGGCAGGACTGTCGGCCATCGGGGGCATGTACGAGGACAATCTTTACCTTTCCACGCTGTACGAGTACCTGGAGACCGAGGTGCCCGCGCCCAGGGGCGCCCTGCAACGCGGCCCGGTGCCGGCGGATGGGGTGCGTTTCGAGTCGGTGAGCTTCACTTACCCGGGCTCGACCGAGCCTGTGCTGAAGGACATCAGCCTGCACCTGCGCCCCGGCTCCTCGCTGGCGCTGGTTGGCGAGAATGGGTCGGGCAAGACAACCCTGATCAAGTTGCTGACGCGGCTGTACGACCCGAGTTCGGGCCGGGTGCTGCTCGACGGCCTGGACCTGCGCGAATGGGATGCGACCGCGCTGCGGCAGCGCATCGGCGTCATATTCCAGGACTTTGCGCGCTATCAACTGCTGGTCGGAGAAAATGTCGGCGCGGGAGACGAGGGCAGTTTTGAGGACGAGTCACGCTGGCGTGAGGCGGCGGCCAAGGGCCAGGCGGCCGAGTTCATCGAGCGGCTCCCCAGCGGCTACCAGACGCAGCTCGGCAAGTGGTTCAAGGATGGCCGCGAGCTGTCGGGCGGCCAGTGGCAGAAGATCGCGCTGTCGCGAGCCTTCATGCGGACCGGGGCGGATGTGCTGGTGCTGGACGAGCCGACAGCTGCAATGGACGCGCGCGCCGAGGCGGAGGTCTTCGAGCACTTCAGGCAGCTGGCGAGTGACCGGATAACGATACTGATCTCGCATCGTTTCTCGACGGTACGCATGGCAGATCACATCGTCGTTCTCGAGCGGGGCCGCATCGTGGAGCAGGGCAGTCACGAGCAGCTGATGGAGCTGGGCGGTACCTATGCCAGCCTCTTCACCCTCCAGGCCAAGGGCTACCGCTAGACCTGAAACCGGGGACAGTTTACCTATTTCAGTTCGCGCGATTTCTGTCCCGGGAAGGACAAGCTGTCCGGGCGCGCCGACGAAATAGGTAAACTGTCCCCGGTTTCAGGAGCGCGTCTGGCTCGCCTTGGCGTCGAGTTCCGCCCAGCGGACGAACGTCGCCTCGAGCAGCCGCTCGATGTCAGCGAGGCGCTGGCGGTCCGTCCGGATTCGCTCGGCGCCTGCAGTATGGTAATCGCCCGCCGCCATCCGGGCGGCGATGTCGTGTTGCTCGCGCTCGAGCGCCTCGAGTTCCGCCGGCAGCTGCTCGAGCTCGCGGCTTTCCTTGTAGCTCAACTTGACGCGCGTGGGTTTCTCCGGCGCCTCGGGCCGGGCCGCGGTCGCGCGCGGTGCCGCTGCGCGTGACGTTGCCACGGCGGGCCGTTGCGCCAGCCAGTCGCTGTAGCCGCCGACGTACTCGCGCCAGCGGCCATCCCCCTCGGCCGCCAGTGTCTGCGTCACCACGTTGTCCAGGAAGGACCGGTCGTGGCTGACCAGCAAGAGCGTGCCGCGATAGTCCTGTAGCGTAGCCTCGAGCAGCTCGAGCGACTCGATGTCGAGATCGTTGGTCGGTTCGTCGAGTACCAGCAGGTTGGCCGGTCGCGCGAACAGGCGGGCTAGCAGAAGACGATTGCGTTCGCCCCCAGAGAGCATCTTCACGGGCGCCTGGGCGCGTTCGGCCGGAAACAGGAAATCACCGAGATAGCTTATGACGTGCTTGCGCTGGCCCCCGACCTCGACCCAGTCGGAGCCCGGTGAGATGGTCTCCACCAGGCTCACCTCAGGATCCAGCTGCTCGCGCAACTGGTCGAAGTAGGCCACCTCGAGCCCGGTACCAAGCCTGACCGACCCGGTGTCGGGCGCCAGTTCGCCGAGAATGATCCGAATGAGCGTCGATTTTCCCGCACCGTTGGGACCGAGCAGGCCGAGCCGGTCGCCACGCATCACCCTGAGGGACAGGTTGCGCACTACAGTCTTGTCGCCGAAGCTCTTCGACACGCCGGCCAACTCGGCGACCAGCCGGCCCGAGCGTTCGCCGGCATCGAGGGAGAGCTTCACCTCGCCCAGACGCTCGCGTCGCGCCGATCGCTCCTGCCTGAGCGCTTCGAGCCGCCGAACGCGCCCTTCATTGCGGGTGCGTCGCGCCTCGATGCCCTTGCGGATCCATACTTCCTCCTGGGCCCAGAACTTGTCGAAGCGCCGCCGGGAAACGGCTTCGGCCGCCAATTGGTCCGACTTGCGCCTCTCGTAGGTCGCGTAGTTACCCGGATATGAACGGAGCAGGCCGCGATCGAGTTCGACGATCCGCGTCGCTACTCGATCCAGGAACGACCTGTCATGGCTGATGACGATCGCCGCGGGCCCCTTCAGGAGCAACTCCTCGAGCAACAGGATGCCGTCGATGTCGAGATGGTTGGTCGGCTCGTCCAGGAGCAGAAGATCGGGCTCGAGGGCCAGGGCCAGGGCGAGCGCCGCCCGTTTGCACTCGCCCCCCGACGCATCGGCCGGCGCGGCAGCCGGATCCAGTCCGAAGCGATCCAGGTACTCGATCAGGCGGGCCCCGCGACGCCACCGCTCACGCTCGTCGGCGACCGCGTCGAGGCGACCGCGGGCGGAGAGGCTCTCGCGCAGTGACACCGCTGCAGGCAGTGACGGCTCTTGCTCGACAAGCGTCGTCCTGAGGCCGTCACGGCGCCGGATTTCGCCGCCATCCAGTGTCGCGGTTCCTGCAATCACGCCCAGTAGCGACGACTTGCCCGAGCCGTTGCGGCCAATCAGGCCGATGCGGTCGCCGTCCTCGACGGCTAGCCCGGCGCCATCGAGCAGCGGGTGCAGCCCGTAAGCGAGCGCGGCGTCAGCCAGGGCGACGAGGGTCATGAGTGGGCGGTGCCAGTCGGGGACAGTTTACCCAATTGAATTAAGTAAACTGTCCCCGTAATGCTACTGGAGCCCGTCGGCGACGCGGCCGTCCTCATAGATGGTCAGCTCGGCTCCGGGCTCGGCAGTAGTGGCGTACCAGCCGTCCTTGAAGCGGACCGAAATCTCGTATTCGCCCGGCCAGGGCGCGCCGACCAGCAGGTCGTAGGCGCCCTGCGAGCGCAATCCCGACCCCGACTCGACGACACGGGTGATCGTGCGCCCGGCAACACCGCTGGGCACGATCTTCACGATGCGCCCCTGCTGGTTGTATTCGCCGCCGGCGCCGAGCACCCGGATCCGCAGCACGGCGCCTAGCGGAAGTGCTGATCGCAGGATCCGGTACTCGCCCCAGCGCGCGACGATGTCGGCGATGCCGCTGCCGTCGACGTCCGCACAGCCCAGCAGGTCGTTCGCAGCAAGCAGGTCACCGGTGTCAGCGGCCAGTTCATCAGGCACATCCGAGCGCATCAGTTGGCCATTTACGTTCAGCAGCAGCTGCGGCGTGCCGGTCCCGGTCGCCAGGGCATTGCTCGCGACCCATACGTCCTGGAATCCGTCGCCGTTCACGTCGCAGACAGTCAGTCCGGCACCCTGCGCCGTGGCGTCGCCGTTGACCACGATACCGGCGCCGAATACGCCGCCATCGTTGAGGTAGAGTCGGGTAAAGGTGCCGTCCAGGCGCACCAGGTCGAGATCGCCGTCGAGGTCGATGTCCGCCAGGGCCAGGCCCTGGTCGGCCACCGCCGCAAGCCCCGCCGTCGCACTGGCATCGCTGAAGCTGCCATCGCCCCCGTTGAGCATCAGCCGTGAGCCGAACAACAGGTCGACGTGGCCATCCTCGTTGAAGTCCACCGCCTGCCCGCCACCCGGAACATACGCCGCCCCGGCCGGTCCCGTCTGCAGCCCTGCAGCGGCGGCATTGTCGATGAAGCTTCCTGCACCGTCATTTACCAGCAGCCAGTTGCGTCCGCCGTCCGTGCCGGACCAGTCGTGCGGCGCGAAGATGTCGACATCGCCGTCGTTATCGAAATCGGCCGCCAGAATCGTGCCGCCCTGGCCGCCGATGTTGAGCGCCGCCACGCTCGCGTCTGCCAGAAAAGTTCCGTTGCCCTGGTTGATGTGCAGGATGGCGCGCGAGCCCGCCTGGCTGGCGGCCGATCGTACATCCGAAAAGATATCCGGCTTGCCGTCGGCATTGACGTCCGCGAAACGTGAATCGCCGTTGACCCGGCCCGCCGCGAACAGGCTGTCGAGGCCCGCAGTGGCGAGGTCACTCGCCTCGAACGCCCCGGCGCAATCGCCCTGTGCACCAACCAGGTCGAGGCAGTCGTCATCGTTGCTGTCGGCCAGCGCCGGCGCCACGTCCGGCAGTTCGAATTTGCTGATCCCAAAGGCCGAGGTAACGACAACCGGGCCGTCGAACCCGATGCGGGCACCCGCCGTAGCGATGACCCGGTAGTAATTGGCTACGCCCGATGAGACGTTCTCGCGCACATAGGGCGATGTGGCGGTGGTAACGAAACCCGCGTCGGGCCGGCGGCCGGCGAGGGCCTCCGCGGAGTTTGCAATGTAGACGCGATACTCCTCGGCACCTGCGGCCGGATCGAAATAGACCTTTTGGGTAGTGCCCTCGGTCACTACCGCTGCCCATTCGACCGTTTCCGGAACCGTTCCCGTCTCTGCCGAGACGATCACACTGCCTGGGCCATCGCCGCCACTACCGTTTGCATAGATCTGGTAGCGGTAGGTGTGAAAATTGACCAGCCCCGTATGGACATAGGTAGTATCTTTCAAGTCCTTGATCGTATTTGGGAATTTGGTTTCTCCGGCGGTGCTGTCCTCCCACCGGATGGTGTATTTCTTGGCGTCGGGTACCGCATTCCAGCTGATCTCGACTTCGCCGTCGCCGCCCTCGGCTACCGGACGGGAGGGCGCCTGGTGAATCGCAGATCCGCCGCAGCCCGCCAGGGCAATGGCTGTCAGGCCACACGCAACGATCAGTGCGCGGAGCATGCCGGCCGGGCTCGGGAGGGCAGGGGCGGGGGTGGGGCTCATGTCAGGTCCTTGGTCCATTGGCGATCGCCGCGGTTCCCGCGGCGGCTAAGGGTCGCCAATGATACCTGCTTGCCCGTGGCCGGGGTTCGCCGAGGCCGATCAGCTCCGCGCAGCCGACTGCTGCTCGTACTGCGAGGGCGTCATGCGCGCATGGGCCAGGTATTCGCGCAGGTGCTTGATGCCCGACTTGTCGAGCACGTTGCTGTGGTGGGGCCGGTGCAGTATGCCTTCGGCGCCATTGAGCCTGACGCGCAGCCGGGCGCCGGAAAGCTGCTCGATCTCGGCGCCGAGGTGCCTGAGCAGCGACTCGACTTCCCGCCAGTGAATGTTGCCACTGACCGGGTCGTGAAATATCGAGCGAAGCAGGTTGTCGTGCTTGTGGCTCATCGGCTGCGCGTGCCCCGGAGGCATCGCCTCGACTGTCTGCAAGGGCCAAGGCTATTCTCGGGTTCGTGAGCGACAACCACCAGCCGCAAATGCCGCAGCAGGGTAGGGTGCCTGAGCACTCCCGCCAAAGCGGGGCGGCGCCTGCCCTCGAATGCGATGTCATCATCGTCGGGTCCGGGTTCTCCGGCATCGCGATGGGCGTCGAACTCAGGCGAGCCGGCGTCGAGTCCTTTGTCATCCTCGAGCGCGCCGCTGCGCCGGGGGGCACGTGGCGTGACAATCACTATCCGGGGGCCGCCTGCGACGTGCCATCACACCTGTACTCCTATTCCTTCGAGCCGAAGGCCGACTGGTCACGCTTCTACGCACCACAGCAGGAAATCCGCGACTACCTGCGCCATTGCCTGGACAAGTACGGGCTGGCAGAAAAGGTCCGCTACCGCCGGCAGGTCACCGCCGCGCGGTTCGACGCCGGACGGCGCCGCTGGCGGGTGACGACAGGCTCGGGGGAAGCCTGGCTGGCGCGGGCGCTCGTGCTTGGTAATGGACCGCTGAGCAATCCGGCCAGGCCGGAGATACCGGGTCTCGAGAATTTTGCAGGACGCATCTTCCACTCGGCACGCTGGGAGCAGGACTGGGTTGCCGCGGATCGCCGAGTCGCAGTGATCGGGACGGGCGCGAGTGCCATCCAGATCGTGCCGGAACTCGCGGCCAGTGCCGCCAATCTGTACGTCTTCCAGCGGACGCCCTCCTGGATCCTGCCCCGGCACGACGCGGCGATAGGCCCGTACCTGCGGTCGTTGCTGGCCGGATATCCGAACCTGCACCGACTGTATCGGGCGTCGATCTACTGGCGGTACGAGTCGCGCGCGCTCGGATTCACGGTGCACAAGAGCCTGCTCGCGCCGGGCCGCTGGATGGCGCTCCAGCATCTCCGGCGACAGGTCAGGGATCCTGCGTTGCGGCGTCGCCTGACGCCGGACTACGCGATCGGCTGCAAGCGCGTGCTGCTTTCCGACGATTACTACCCCGCGCTGCAGCGCGGGAACGTTGAGCTGGTGACCACGCCGATTGAGCGTGTCACCGAGCACGGCATCCGGGTCCGCGATGACATCGAGTACCGGGTGGACACAATCGTGCTGGCCACCGGATTTGCGGCTACCGAATATCTGTCGACGATCGACGTGCGGAACCAGGAGGGGCAGCGGCTGGACGAGGGCGACGGCGGCATGCCGTCGGCTTACCTGGGCATCACTGCCCGTGGGTTTCCCAACCTGTTCCTGCTGATGGGACCGAACACGGGCCTCGGCCACAACTCGATGGTCTTCATGATCGAGGCCCAGGCCCGGTACGCGCGCCAGGGTATCGAGAAACTCGTCGCGCGCGACGGCGTCGCGATGGACGTCAGGGCAGACGTGCAGCGGCGCTACCAAGCCGGCCTGCAGCAGCGGCTTGAACGGTCGGTCTGGAATTCAGGTTGTAGCAGCTGGTACCTGAAGGACGGCCGCAATCCGGTGATCTGGCCGGGGTTCACTTTTGAATACTGGCTGAAGACGCGCCGACTCAATCCCGAAGACTATCACTGGAAACCGGGCGCAGCGCAAGCGGCCGCGAAAACGTGAAGCCAGTGCGTTGCCTGTCGCATCCCCGCAGTATACGGTCGGCATCTGGACACCACGGAAGTCATGCCGCGTGAGCCTTCGCGATCAACTCGATCATGTCATGCCCGGCTGGGAGCGCTGGTACCCCAGCGTATTCGACGCGGCCGAGGACCTGGGCCTGATCCGGGCGCGCGTCTGTCCGCCATCGCAGCTGTTGCTGTCCAATCGGCATTCAGGCATCAACAGCGAGGCGCTGCAGGCTTTCCGCGAGCGCTGGGCGATCGAGTACGACCCCGAGGTGGATGACACGGACTCCACTGCCCGCCCTGGCCGTGCGCATCCGCGTCCCGCCCCGGCGGGACGGAAACTCCGGCGCTGGCGCCGCTAGACGACCTTCACCTCGATCAGCTGCTGCCCATCCGGGTCCATCACGTGAACTGCGCAGGCGATGCATGGGTCGAAGCTGTGGATCGTGCGCAGAATCTCGATTGGCTGTTTCGGATCGTGCAGCCGATGGCCGGCAAGCGCTGCTTCATAGGCGCCCGGCTGACCGCCGGCGTCGCGTGGTCCCGCGTTCCAGGTGCTGGGTACTACCGCCTGGTAGTTGGCAATCTTGCCGTTCTCGATGACGATCCAGTGGCCTAGCGCGCCGCGCGGAGCTTCCATGAACCCGGCGCCTCGGGCCTTCTTCGGCCAACTGGTCGGGTCCCAGAGCGTCGGGTTGAAGGTCTTCGTGTCGCCTGCCTTGATGTTGTAGATCAGCTGGTCGTACCAGCCCTGCATCGCATCAGCGAAGATCTTGGTCTCCAGCGTGCGTGCGGCGGTCCGGCCGAGCGTGGAAAACAATGCGTCGATGGGGACTTCCAGCCGCGACAGCGTCATGTCGACGAGTTCGCGTGCCTGGTCGTGGCCGGTTGCGTACATCATCAGCATGCGTGCTAGCGGTCCTACCTCGACCGCCTTGCCACGCCAACGCGGCGACTTCAGCCAGGAATAGCCATCGTTCACGTCGAGCTGCTGGTAGGGCGGCTTCGGACCCGTGTAGTTGAGCGTGGTTTCGCCGTCGTAGGGATGCAACCCGGTCTGCTTTCCGTCGGCGTAGTCGTACCAGGCATGGGATACGAATTCCTGGATCTGCGCCGGGTCGTGCAGATCGACCTCCTGGATATCCGACAGGTTGCGATCCAGGATGACGCCGCGCGGCACCATGAACTTCGCCGGGTCGTTGATCGAGGTCGCCGGGAAGTCGCCATAGCACATGAAATTGCCGAGGCCCTCCCCCTGGGCGGCCCAGTCCTTGTAGAAGCCGGCGATGGCCAGCGTGTCGGGGACATAGACCTGGTCGACGAACTCGCGCATTCGGGTGATGATTTCCTGCACCTGTGACAGTCGCTTGGAGTTGATTGCGGAGTCAGAGTTGAGGTCGATCGGGTTCGGAACGCCGCCCACCAGGAAGTGGGGGTGCGGGTTCTTGCCGCCGAAGATTGCGTGCAGCGCAGCGACGTCGCGCTGCCAGGCCAGCGCATCGAGATAGTGCGCCACCGCCATCAGGTTGGCCTCGGGCGGCAGCTTGTAGGCGGGGTGACCCCAGTATGCGTTGGCGAAGATGCCCAGCTGACCGCTCTCTACCAGTGCCTTGATCCTGCGCTGTACGTCGGCGAAGTGGCCCGGTGAGGACCGGGGGTAGCTGCTCAGGCTCTGCGCCAGCGTTGAAGTCGCCGCCGGATCAGCGGAAAGCGCCGAGACCACGTCCACCCAGTCGAGCGCATGCAGGTGGTAGAAGTGCATGACGTGGTCGTGCACGTACTGGGAGCCGATCATCAGGTTGCGGACCAGGTTGGCGTTTGCCGGGACCTGGTAGCCCAGCGCATCCTCGACGGCGCGAACCGAGGCGATGCCGTGAACCAGCGTGCAGACCCCGCAGATGCGCTGTGCAAAGGCCCATGCGTCACGCGGATCCCGGCCGCGCAGGATGATCTCGATGCCGCGGACCATCGTTCCCGCACTGTAGGCCTGCTGAATGACGCCATTCGCGTCGGTTTCGGCCTCGATTCGGAGGTGGCCCTCGATGCGGGTGATTGGGTCGACGACGACCCGGCGTGCCTCGGTGCTCATGCGTCGTCCTCGATCAGGTTGTCGGCCACCATCTCCAGCAGGCTGTGCATGGTCTTGTCCCACTTGAAGTGCGCCTGCCCGTCATCGAAGGTCTGGCGACAGTTGGCGCAGCTGGTCACAGGAATTTCGGCTCCGGTCTTCTCTATCTGGTCCATCTTGATCTGGAATACCTTGTGCCGCAGCTTGTCCGCCCGGTGTATGGCCACGACGCCGCCACCGCCGCCACAGCACCAGTTGGTACCCTTGGTCGGAAACATTTCCCGGAGCTCCACACCAAGTGCTGCCAGCACCTCGCGTGGCGCCTCGATCGCGCCGCCGCGCCGCGCCACCTGGCAGGGATCGTGGAATGTGACGCTCTTGCCGACCTTCTTCAGCCGCAGCCGACCCTCGCGGACGTTCTCCGCGAGGAACTCCGCCATATGCAGGACGCGGAACGGCAGCGGCTTGCCATTCATGTTGGCGCCCATCCAGCGCAGCGCCTGGTAGGCGTGCCCGCATTCCGGGAGGATCAGCGTCTTCGCCCCGCAGGCGATTGCGGCGTCGACCAGCTTCATCGTCATCTGCTTCTGCCAGGCAGCGTTGCCCGACAGCAGCCCGAAGTTGGTGGCCTCGTAGCCGTCTGTGCGGAAAGTCCAGTCCACGCCCAGGTGGTTCATCACCCTTGCGGTGGCGACTACCGAGTCGGGGTACTTCATGATCTCGATAGAGGACATGGTGCAGAGCACCTCGGCCTTGTCCCTGTCAATCGGAATGTCGACCTCGTGGTCGTCGGCCAGCCAGTCGACGCGGTCCGCGAATACCTTTGGTGTCGCACCCAGCGGACTGCCCTCGCGCTTGGCCCGCTCGGCGACTGCGTAGAGTTCGTGGGGAACGAGCCCGGCGTGGAACATGCCGTGCCGGGCCTGCGAGATGAGGGTGGCAATGTCGATTCCCATCGGGCACATGAGCGAGCAACGGCCGCAGACCGTGCAGGAGTCGTACAGCAGGTGCTGCCACTCGGCGAGCTGGGCGTGAGTCACCTTGGGCTTCAGGTTGAACAGCCGGAAGAACAGCGCAAAGGGGCCATACTCGCGTTTGTAGGCCTGCTTGAAGGGCTCGAGCTTCCAGATCGGCGTGTATCGCGGGTCCTTGGTCACTTCGTGGAAGTGGCAGGCCTCCGCACACATGCCGCAATGGATGCATGATTCCATGTAGATCGCGGCAGTCCGGCCGAAGTCCTTGACGAAGTTGCGCATGGCGGTTTCGACGCGCTGCTCGTCGGACATGTCGCCCTGCATGTCGAAACGGACCTTCGGGTCCTTGACGGAAAAGCGGGGCTCATTGAGCTCCAGTGGAAACTTCTGGTCGATGTCCTGGTTGGGAGCGCTCATAGCGAAGCTCCCTTGCGCTCGAAGATCATGCCTGTCGCGCCTCGTGCGGCGAAGATCGTAAAGGCGTGAATCAGCTTGCTGAACGGAAACCACACCAGCAGGACCTCGGCCGACAGGATGTGCGTGCCGAGCAGGGTTTCGTAGCGGATGCCACCGGCGTGCGCATAGGCGAGCAGGCCGGTGGCAAGCGGCGCAACTGTCAGCAGCCAGCTGAAGTAGTCGTCGAAGTTCGAGATCAGCCGCTTGACCGGATTGGTGATGCGATGGATCAGCACGGCCACCAGCGCAGCGACGGAAACTGCGCTCAGGAAGGTGATCGCCGCGGTCGGCAGCACCGGCCAGCGGAAGCCGAAGATTCCCTCGAAGTCGGTGCCGAGGAGACCCTCGAACACGCTCTCGAAGAACAGCAGGTGAGGCACGTAGAAAAACAGTGCCACCAGGAAGCCCAGGTGGAAGGTGTAGCCCATCACCTCACCAAAGGCGGTGCCCTCCAGGAATTCCTTGCGCGGCCAGGACCGCAGTGCGATCAGCCGCAGGCCTTTCCATTTGGCCGGATTCCTCGGCTCAGACAGGTCTGGCTTGGTTCTGAGGAAGAAAATCCCGACCAGCCGCCACAGCAGGCCGAATACGAAGATGGCCACCGACCACTGCAGTCCAGGGCCGCGCGCAAAGTCGAGTAGCGTCATGATTGCTTGGCCTCCACGTCCTTCTGCCGCTTGCGGCCCAGCGCCGCGGCCGCCGCACCGAGCACCACGCCGGCGCCGGCGGCGGCAGCGATGGTCCTGCCGGATCCCCAGTCACCGGCCGACAGCGGCTGATAGAAGCCGCCTTTGTCCCAGAACTTCGGTTCCGAGCAACCGATGCATCCGTGGCCGGCCTCGATCGGGAAACTGGTGCCGTTGTTCCACTTCGTAGTTGCGCAGGCGTTGTAGGTAACCGGGCCCTTGCAGCCGAGCTTGAACAGGCACCAGCCCTTCTTGGCGCCCTCGTCGTCGAAGCTTTCGGCGAACTGGCCGCGCTCATAGAAGGGCCGCCGGTAGCAGCGGTCGTGAATGTTCTGGCCGTAGAAGGCTTTCGGTCGGCCAAGCGCGTCGAGTTCGGGAATCTTTCCGAAGGTCAGGTATTGCACCAGGGTTCCGGTGATCACGACCGGAATGGGGGGGCAGCCCGAGATGTTGATGATCGGCTTGTCCTTCACCACGTCGGAGACCGACACGGCGCCGGTCGGGTTCGGGTTGGCCTGCGGAATACCGCCGAATGCCGCGCAGCTGCCGACCGCGACCACCGCGGCGCAACCGCTTGCAGCCTCCTTGAGCATCTCGAGGTTGCTGACCCCTGCAATGGTGCCGTAGCCCGGATTGGCGGTCGGGATCGATCCGTCGACGATGAGCAGGTACTTGCCCCAGTTGTCCTTCATCGCCTTCTCGCGGGCGTGCTCGGCCGCCTCGCCCGCGGCGGCCTGCAGGGTGTGCTGGTAATCGAGCGAGATGGCCTCGAAGATCAGGCTCTCGATCGTCGCACCGTGAGCGCGGGTGATGGACTCGGTGCAGCCCGTGCATTCCTGGAAGGGCAGCCAGATCACCGAGGGGCGGCGCGCCACTTCCAGCGCCGCGGCGATGCGCGGCACCATGGACGGCGGCAGTGCCATGAGCGATGCGCTGGTCGCGCAGAACCTGAGAAATTGCCTGCGGGAGACGCCGCGCGCGCGCAGGTATTCGCCGAGTGTCGATGTCGCCATGTAAATCCCCCGTCAGATACCGTGGCCCTGTCAGGGCCGGCTGCACGGTTACATTAGCGTTTGGTGATGAAGCCGCAATAATCGTTGGGCGCGGTCCTCTAGGTAGATCCCGCAGTCCAGCTCGGTGCCGTCAGGTGGACCAGTCGTTGAGCAGCCTCCGCGCCTCGGCCACTGCGGCTGGCAGGGAGGTGGTGACCTCAGGGCTGAGCGCTTCGCCCCAGCCGGTTTCGGCTGGCTGCACGCCGATGAACGCGCGCCGATCGGGTAGCGCGTCGGTGAGACGTGCCAGGTCGAGCAGGTCGCGGATGCCGACCTCGTGGACGCTGCAGCGGGCGGTTCGCAGGAAATCGTCCATTTCGACGCCAGCCAGCGACCGGATGGTACCGGGAGCTTCACCCAGTTGTGCCGCATCGAGCACGAGCAGCGCGCGACACGCCTGGATATCTGGCAGGAGCACGAAACTCAGCGTGCCGGCGTCGATGTACTCGACGCCTGCCAGCGGTGGCTGCAGCGCCTGGAGGTGTTCCAGGAGCCGCACGCCGACGCCGTCGTCGGACATCAGCGTGTTGCCCACACCAAGAACCAATATTGGGGACATTGCGGTCTTCTAAAGCGGGGACAGTTTACTTATATGGCATATAAGTAAACTGTCCCCGCTTTAGAAGGGGACCGTCCCTCATTACTTGCCGGGCGTCTCGCAGAACCGCCGGTGCAGGGTCTCCATCAGCGCGGTGGCGTCCTGATTGGAGATCCGGTAGTAGACGGACTGGCCATCGCGGCGGGTGGCCACGATGTCCTGGTCGCGCAGCACGGCGAGGTGCTGAGACATTGCCGACTGGCTGAGCCCGACCGTGTCCTGCAACTCGCTGACAGATTTCTCACCCTCGATCAGCTGGCACAGGACCATCAGCCGCGCCTCGTTGGCCATGGCCTTGAGCAGGCCACAAGCCTTGCCCGCGCTTTCCTGCATTTCGCTGAAATCGAGCTCGCTGGCGGGAACCGTCATGGGCCACGATCCTTGCGGGAATCCAGGTGAAGCATCAGCCGCCGCAGCCGGCAAAGCCGTCTGCAGCCATCTTTTCCTCGTATGGCCCGGCTACGGCCGCACCGGGGACCAGAGTCGGCTTGACGGCATCCCATTCCTCCGGCTTCAGGACGACCAGCCAGCCCTCGCCATAGGGATCTGCATTGGCGAGGCTCGGATTGGCCGCCATGGCCTCGTTCACGGCCACCACCTCGCCACCGGCAGCGACCTTGGCGGGCCCGACCCACTTGCCGGACTCGACCGTCGCGCAGGACTTGCCCGGCTTGACGGTCTTGCCGACACCTTTCGGCGTAAAGGCAACCAGGCGGCCGGCCATCGCGGTGGCCACGGCGGTCATGCCGACCTTGACGTTGCCGTCGCCGGTTTCCTGGAACCAGATGTGATTGGCGACGTCGTAGAGCAGTTCGTCGGGCAGGTTGCATCCGCGTACGTTGGCCATCTTCAATCTCCTTACCAGTGGACCCGCTTCAGCCCGCTTCCTGGCGCAGCGGCCGGGACGAGCAGCAGAATTCTCCGAGTTGTTCGACCTGCATCTTGCCGGACACGAACAGAAAGAGATGATTGGCCACCAGGACCATCATCCGTGCCCGCTGTGCCGCGTTCTCATCGTCCGGCTGCAGGGTCAGCAGATTGTAATGATAAACCAGCTCGCGGCAGGTCTCACGGCAGGCATTGAAGCTCGGCAGGTCGCGACTTCCCTGGCGGTGCAGCGCCAGCAGCCGGAATCCTTCGCGCTGCTCCTGCGTCGGGGAGCCGCCCCGCGCCGCGATCCAGTGCTCGAGCACTTCCTCGGACAGCGCCAGCAGCTCGGGGGCATCACCCGGCGCCCCGCCGCAAGCCTCGAGCAGCTCGAGCCTGGCCCCGATTTCGGCAAGGGTCATCAGGCGATGCCCTTCGACTTCATGAAGCCAATCGAATCCGAGATGTTCTCGTGCAGGCCAACCTGCCGTGGCGACAGGCCAAGCGCCAGCCCGATCAGCTGTGTGAAGTAGACGATCTTCACCGAAGTCTTGCGGCCGAGCCGCTTCTCGGCGCGGATCTGGTGCATCTCCAGCCCGGAATGACAGGTCGGGCATTCGGTCGCGATCACCTCGGCTCCGGAGGCCTCCGCGGCATTCAAAATGTTGAGCACCAGCTTGGTGGATGTGTCGCTGTCGGAGAGGGTGTGCGCGCCGCCACAGCAGGCCGTCTTCAGCGGAAAGTCCACGTTCTCGGCACCCGCGGCGGCCAGCAGGTCGTCCATGAAATGGGGCTTCGAGGTCGACTCGCTGCCTGGCCCCTGGTCCTTCTCCGGAAAAATGTGCCGCGGCCGCGTGTACATGCAGCCGTAGTAATTCGCAATCTTCAGTCCCTTGAGCGAGTTCTGCACGCGCTCACGCAGCCCTTCCTCGCCGATCGAGTCCTTGATCCAGTCCAGCGCGTGGATGGTCTCGACCTGCCCGGCCTGGTAGGTCTCGTGGCCGGCCTTCTTCGACAGCCGGTCCACGACCTCGGCGCTCTTGGCGTCGTTCGTCAGGTCGTACTCGGCCTTCTTCAGGTTGTGGTAGCAGCCATTGCAGGGTGCCATCACCGTGTCGAAGCCCATCTCGTTGGCAGCGATGGACATGACGCGCGAGGACAGGTAGGTCTGGATCTTCGGGTCGATGTTCTTGACTTCCATCGCGCCGCAGCAGTTCCAGTTCTTGACCTCGACGAGGTCGAGCCCGAGCGCCTTGCCGACGACCTTGGTCGAGCGGTTGTAGGCATGTCCCGTGCCTTCCAGCGCGCAGCCGGGGTAGTAGGCGACCCGCTTGTACTTGTCCGGGTTGGTTGCCATCGTCAGCTCCGGGCGGGCGCGCCCGCGTCCTGTTTGGCCGTTTCGATCAGATTGTCGAGGCCCAGCGCGCGCCTGTGCTTGCCGTGCTGCTCGTCCGCGTATTCGCGGATTGCGTCGCGGGCGCGCGACCAGCCGCTGGTGCTGGGTGCCAGCACGCTGGCCAGCCCCATCCGGGCCAGCATCCCCACCGGCAGGTGGCGGAGCATCTGCTTCACCATCTCGACGAACCAGTCCTGGAACAACGGCTGGCCGGTGCGCTTGAAGAAACGCTGCATGACCCGGCTTTCCTCGATCTTGCCGCGCTCGATGACCTGATCGGCAAACACCTCGTCGAAGTGCATCGAGGGCGACATCGGCGTATGGCCCTTGAGCTCGAGCCAGTGGCTCATGGCCTTCATGACGCCCTCCGGCACCACATCGCGCGGGCAGGCGTAAGTGCATTTGTTGCACGAGACGCACTGCCAGATGATGTCCTTGTCGCGCAGCAATTCGGACTCCATGCCCATCCGCGCGAGATAGATCCAGTAACGCGGGTTGAAGTCCGGGTTGATCGCATTCACCGTGCAGGAATTGGTGCAGGAGCCGCACTGCCAGCAGCGGTGGATATGCTCCCCGCCCGGCAGCGCGGCGATCTCGTCCTGCATCGCCTCGTTGTAGTCGGTGACCACCCGCGACTCGATGAAGGTGCTCCAGTGGCCGGAGACGTCCACGCCGTCCATGACCAGCTCGTCATGGGTCTTCAGGTTTTCGGGCCGGATGAGCGATTGCTCGTGAATTGGCATGCAGTTGTCCTTGCTGAGCGGGTCGTCAGTCCAGTTGCTCTGTCCGGGCGTCGTCCACCAGGACGAACGCCGCTCCATCGATGGTCTTGAGCCGCGTGCGGCCCGAGCCCGCCTGCACGCCGTCGAGGCCCAGCAGCCGGCGGGTGTGCTGCATCGGGTCCTCCTCGGCGGCGAAATCAGTCCGCAGGTAGCTGCCACCCTGTTCGCCGATGTACTCGGCGTAGACCTGGGCGCAGAGCAGGTCCACGTACCAGGTCACGTCGCGGAAGAAGCCCTTGCCGGCCAGGTACTGCGACAACTCCTCGCGTAACACCAGGAAGGTGTCGTAGCGATCGGGCACGGCGATGCGGATGTGGTCGAGGTCCGCCGCATGCCATATCTCGCGAATGACCCCGGTGTTGGTCCCGGCGTCCCAGACCCAGCGGTTCATCAGCGGGAAACGTTCCGGGTCCACGTTATGCAGCACTTCGGCGGCGAGGTCGCGCACCCAGCGGTGCTTCGTCCGGTCGGCGAAGCTGCCGCAGAAGGACTTTATCCGCTCGTCCGTTGCGTGGGTCTCCGTCCGTGCCGCCAGCAGTTCGACCAGGGCACCACGGACCTCGTTGAAGCCAGGTTCCTCCAGCCAGGGTCCTATGCGGCGCCGGACAGTGGACATGAAGGCGCACAGCTGCTTGAAGGTTGACGCCTCCAGGCCGGCCGGGTCGTCCTCGAGCGCCTGCTTGAACAGCGCCGACTTGAGCTTGAGCGCCTCGACGTAGCGCTCGAGGCCACCCTGCGGTTCGCAGCCGGCAGCGAGCCGCGCCAGCGTCGACTCCAGCCGCGGGCCGCTCAGGTCGAGGTGCGGCCTGGGCGCTTCGGCCGGGTTCACGCGCCTGGAAAGAAAGCCCACCGCGCGGCCTCAGGCGCTCGCGCGCGCCGGCTGCAATGCACCAAGCGCCGCCAGCGCCGCCGCACTGCCCTGGGCGATCGAGTCGTCGATCGTCTCGGGCCCGGTCGCCGCGCCGGCGACGAACACACCCGCGCGCGATGTTTCGGCCGTGTTGCCGTAAAAGTTGCCGCGGCCGAGGTAGCCGTGCGGCTCGAGGTCGACGCCGAAGACCGAGGAAATCGACTTGTTGTCGACATTGGGGTCCATGCCGATGGCGTGCACGACCAGGTCGAAGGGGATGGTGATCGGGCGCTTCACCAGGGTGTCTTCGCCCTTGACGATCAACTTGTCGCCATCCGAGGTGACCTCTGCGATGCGGGCCTTGATGTACTTGACCTTGAACTCTTCCTGGCTCTTCCAGTAGTACTTGGTCTCGTACAGGCCGAAGGTACGGATGTCCATGTAGTAGATGTAAACGTGGCAGTCTGGCAATTCCTCGCGGATCTCCATCGCCATGTTGGCGGAGACCGTGCAGCAGATTTTCGAGCACCACTCGCGGCCTATCTGGCGGTCGCGCGAGCCGACGCAGAGCAGGATGGCGACCCGCTTGGGCTTGCGGCCATCCGACGGGCAGCGCACGCCCTGGCCGGAGGAGATCATCTGCTCGACCTGGGTCGTGGTCACGACGTCCGGGAAGGTGCCGAAACCCCACTCGGGCTTGTTGAGCGAGTCGAAATGCGTAAACCCCGTGGTAAGGATCGCCGCACCAGCCCGCACCGAGGTGCCGTCCGACAGCGTCGCCGTGAAGTTTCCGGGCGCGCCATCAAACGCGGCGACCTTAACTCCCTTGCGGACCTCCACCAGCGTTTCCGATTCGACGCGCTGGACCATGCCGCCGATCGCGTCCCTGGCCCATTCGCCGGAGGGCACGAGCTTGGCGTAGCCGGAGAGGATCGGGGCGCCACCGAGGCGGTCTTCCTTCTCCACCAGTACGGACCTCTGGCCGACGCGGGCCAGTGCGTGGGCGGCCGCGAGGCCCGCAGGGCCCGCGCCGACGATGAGGATGGGCTGGTTCATGCTTGCCTGCTGATTCTCTTGTAGCCGGGACCCGAGGTGATCATGCGCCGCGGGTCATAGAGGTTTTCGCCGCGGCCTTCCGCGACATCCTTCAAATAGGCTTCGAACTCCGCCTTCTTCGCCTGCCAGTCGATGCCGAGCTTCTCCATGAGCGTCTCGGTCGAGGAGGCGTGCCAGTGCGACTGCACGATCTTGTAGGGGTGCGCGCCGCAGACCAGGGCGGCGAACTGGCAGTCCGCCAGCACCGGCAGCTGCACCTGCTTGCCGGCCGCCTTGCTGATCCACTGGTTCTTGTCGAGCGTGGTGATGCAGCCGGTGTCATGGCCGATCATGACGTCGGCATGCGCTTCCTCGACGGCGACGCGGATCTTCCGGTCGATGGCGAAAGAGCGGGTGAACTCGCGCTCCGAGATGATGTGGCGGAAGCCGAATCCGCAGCAGTCATACCAGGTCGAGTAGTCGATGACCTGGGCGCCAAGCGCCTGGATGATGCCCGTGGACACCGCGACGCGATTGCCGTCGAGCACGTCCTGGTCGTAGATGACGTCCTCGGGGACCATCTTGTAGACGTGGCAGGCCGGGTGAATGGTAGCCCTGACGTGGCTGCAGTCGATTTCCTGCAGGTTGGCCACCTGCTTGCGCATCACGTGCAGCCACTCGGAGTAGTGCACGACCTCCTCCGGGATCAGCAGCTTGCCGTCGACCAGGCGGCCGAGCTTGCCGAGAATGGTCTTCACCCGTTCGCGCAGCTTGGCAGAGCGGATCAGGTAGCCGCGCACTTCCTTGTAGTTGCCGAAGGAAGTGCCGCAGTGCACCAGCGGGTAGTAATAGCCCTCGGGCAGACCCTGGGCCTTGGCAGCCACGTAGGCCTGGTGGAAATTCCTCAGGAATACCGCCGACAGGCTCTCGATGTTGCCTATGCCGGAACCATGGTAATTCCAGGCCGTGCAGGAGGTCTGGTCGGTCTCGTCGAGGTACTCGACGTCCATCCTGTTCATGAGCCACAGCAACGAGGCGGGGTAGCCCGGGATGTTGCCGCACTGGCCGCAGGACTTGTGGTGCCACAGCCGCGTGGTTGGGATCTTCTTGTCCCAGCCATACAGCGTCTTGGTCATCACCGGCTTGTGCTCGTCGGTGACGCGGTGGACGATGATCTCGCCTTCCTTCTCGAGCTGCCACATGGCGTCGCGGACGTCCTCGACGCGGTCCTTGTTGGTCTGCATCGAGCGCTTGTTGATGATCTGCTCGACCCAGACGGTGGCGGTCACGGCGTCGCTCTTGCTGAGGCTGGCGTCCTTCCATTCCTCACCATGACCGGTGAAGCGTTCACCGGGCTTGTGGCCCGCGAAACCTTCACCGGGCTTCTTGTCGTATGGCGTCGTCACTTGCTTCTACCCCTCAAAGTGCAAAATTACTACGGTACCGGCCCCGGGGCCTGCTACTCATCATCCTCGTCTTCCTGGTCGTCCAGGAAGTCCTGCCAGTCGTCGCGTTTCTCGTCCATGATGTCGCTGATGACATCGAACAGGTTCGTGTCGATCGTCTTCAGGCTGTCGAGCACGCCGGTCTCTTCCCAGATGGTGTAGAGCTCGACCGAGGTCTTCAGGTTCACTTCCCAGGCAGTCTTGGTGGTGTGCAGGGTCGGGACCGGAATCGCCCTGCGCAGCGTCGCGAGCGGCGCATCCACCTTGGAAATGTTCGGACCCCAGTCGGGGAAGGCGTCCTTGCTGATCATGTCGGGCGCCAGCTGGTTGCCCGTGGAGATCAGCTTCAGCATCACGCGGCTGAAGGGACGCAGTACGTTGCGGGCCGACTCCATGCCGTGCTTGATCGCTACCTCGCGCATCAGCATGACCAGCCCGCCCGGCGAATTGCCAAAGGGGCAACGCGCCGCACAGGTGTAGCACTGGGCGCAGGCCCAGATCTTCTCCTGCATGGCGTCGTAGATACCCTCGAGATTCTCGGTCCACAACAGCTGCACGATTTCGCGCGGGCTATAGTCGTAGTAATGGGCGGACGGGCAGGTGGCTGTGCATATGCCGCAGTTCAGGCAGCCATTGAGCTCGTGGTCGAAACGCATGTCGGCCTGGATGTCCTGGAAGATTTCCTCCAGCTTCTCGCGACCGACTACGGGCGCTTCGGAGACCGGGTCGCCGATGAATTCCTGGATGCGTGTTCCGTGCGCATGAGACATGCGGTTACCCCTCGGTCTTCAATACGTCATCACCCGGACGTCGTCGTCCTCCATGATCTGCTCGATCAGGTGCGCGCCACCGACGATGCCGCTGCATTCCGGGATCAGGTCTTCCTGGGTCATCTCGTGCAAGTCGAGGTTGGGCGAGCAGCAGTAGAATTTCGCGCCGGCCTCGTGCGCGTCCTTGATGAAGTCGTACACGCTCTTGGGCGAGCCTTCCTTCACGAAGAGCCTGTCGGCGACACCCTTCTTCATCAATCGGCCCGCGGTCGCAGTGCAGATGACCTCGACCTCGTACTCCATCGCAGCGGCGACGGTCGCCTGGAAGATCGGAGCGCCGAGTTCCTCGCCGTTGCGTGGATCGGTGTTGGCCATGACGATGACGAGCTTGGATGCCATGCAGATGTCTCCAGGGCTGGGCGTAAACCATGCCGCAGCGCAGCATAGGGTGCGCCGCGTTACGCATTAGGTGACACTAATATAAATCCGCGGCCTTTGCCAACACCTGTAGGGCTGGCGTGGCAACGAGGAACCGGCGTCAGGGTTCCATCAGGCCCAGCACCTTTACAATGCCGGTCATGAGCGGCACCAGGGCATCCTCGATAGCCGGTCGGCGCTCGCGCAGGGAGTCGAGTGCAGGACCGGGCTCCACCGGCCCCTCAGCGAACTCCATGATCAGGTCTTCGACCATCGCCGTCTTCATGCCCGGGTGTCCGGTGAAGCCCAGTGCACGGCCGCCGACCTGGAACACCGCGGGCTCGCCGTCAACGTCGGTGGCGAGTACCTCGGCAGTCGTGGGCAGTACGGGCCTGTCGCGCATGTAGCGGACCAACGGAAAACATTCCGGCAGGAATCCCTGCAGCGCGTCTTCGCGCTGGCGCAAGGCTTCCCCTACGTCGAACACCAGCGGCGCGGCGACCGATCCGCCGCCCGCCGCGATGCTGAGGACCTGCGCGCCCAGGCCGATACCCAGCAGCGGTATACCGCTGGCCAGGGCATGACGCGCCAGCTCCACTTCGGACGCCAGGGTCGGCACGTCTCGTTCGCCAGCACTGCCCCAGGGGCCGCCACCCAGCAGTACCAGACCGCCGGCCATGTCGGCGGCCACCGGCAGCTTGCCGCCGGACGTGAAGGGGCGGTAGTAACGGAAGCGAATACGCCGGCCCTCGAGGTGGTCTTCGATCAACCCAAGGAATTCCGCTGAGGTGTGCTGAACGACGGCGATGGTTCTCACGGCCTGCCTTCCCGCCGGCCGTCGGGCCGATGCCGGAGTGCCGCCTCGATTGCGTGGCGGAAGTCGACAGGGGTTACCGTCAGTGCCGTCAGTTCACGATCCGTGAAGAACTGTTCCACGGCCTCGCCAGCGGCTGCCTTGTCGAGGCCCTGCAGCGATGCCTCCAGGTCAAACACAATGCGCGGGGGCGCGACAAAGAAATCACCCGTAAACAACACCTGCCCCACGCGGTCGCTGGCCTGCCCCTCGAGCCGGACGAACGCCGTAACTGTGCCGCCGGGACAGACGTGTGTTCCCGTCGCAAGCAACGTGCTGTCTGCCGGTTCGTCGATCTCGGTAACGAAGGCGTCCGTGCCGATTTCCTCGTCATGCAGGCGCTGTGCCAGCGACTCCTCCTCGGCGGTCAGTTCGGCGTGATACCAGTCGAGCCTGAGCCGCTCCCGGAAGCCGTCGAGCAGCGCCGCCTGCACCTCCGTGATGGTCGGCGTAGCGGCGCCGAGCAGTTCCCTCATGGTGACGACGCGCTGAGCGGCGCTGCTCGCGCCGTGACGTGCGAGCTTGGCGGCCGGCACCTGCAGGGCCGACATCATGCGGCCTGGATCCATGTCTACCAGAACCGTGCCCTGGTAGATGAGCGAGTTGCCATCAAAGAAGCCTCCGGTGCCGCTGATCTTGCGGCCGTCGACCTCGACGTCATTGCGTGGCCGGTAGCGGGCGTCGAGTCCGAAACGGGAAAGGCCGGCGGCCACGGCCTCGCAGATCGCCCTGGCCACGTCGCCGAGCGCGCCCAGGCCAAGGGTCGCGCGGTTGAAGACCAGGGCCCAGCCGAGCTGGCCCTCGTCCAGGTATATCGCCCCGCCACCCGTGATGCGCCGTCCGACGCTGATGCCGTGGGCTGCGCAAAAACCGAGGTCAATCTCGCGGCTTAGCACCTGGTGCCGGCCAACCAGGGCGGTCGGGGGAAAGTGGATGAAGCGGATCGTGTCGGGAATCCGCGCCGACTGGTGCAGCTCGATCATGGCCTGGTCGAGCGCGATGTTGAAACGTCCGTTGCGAAGGGCAGCGTCGACTACACGAAAGGCGTTCTTCATTCCGGCTGTCAGCCGCGTACGACCGGGATGCCCAGCTGCCGGCGGATCTTGCGCAGGTCGGTCCTGTTGGGCTGGAACGGAAAGCTTGCAATGTTGCTGGGCGGCGAGTCGCCGTAGGGCCGGTCACAGGCCGAGACGTCCTCACGGAACTTGCCCGGACATCCCGAGGTGCGAAACGCCACGCCGTCGTTGATGATCGCGTCGAGCTCCGCGGCGGGCAGCCCGTAGTCGCTGACCCGGCCCTGCTCGTCGAAAGTCATCTGCCCGAGCCGCACGCCGGCATAGTCGATCAGATAGCGCGCCAGCTGGACCCTGCGCCACTGGTCCCGCGGTGTCGCCGGCAGGTGGTCCATCAAGCTTCCCTGCTCGGGGAAGAAGCAGAACATGTGGCTGTGACCGCCAAGGTCTACCAGCCGCTGCACCAGTTGCAGTGCCTCATATTCCGTCTCGCCCATGCCTATGATGATGTGCGCGCCGAATTTCTGTGGACCAAATACGTCGCGCGCGGCGAGCAGGATTTCCCAGTACTTGTCCCACTTGTGCGGCGATTGCACACCCTTGCCGCGGGTGCGGTCGAACAGCCCCGGCGTCGCTGCGTCGAGAGCGACGGTAAAGATGTCCGCACCGAGGTCCTTCAGCCGGCGCACGTCCTCAACGGTCATGGTCGTCGGGTTGGACAGGATCGACACCGGGATGGCCTCAGGGTCGATACGCGAGGTCCACGCCCGGAGCACCGACACGGTGTCCTGGTCCGAGCGCGGGTGGGTGATCATGGAAATGCACATGCGATGGAAGGCACTGCCGGCGACGTCCCGGGCGACGATGTCGACAACCTGCTCCATCGGCACCGCCGGCCAGTCGACCCGGATGAAGTTGCGGTCGGCGTAGTCACGCTCGGCTTCGCGGTGCCGTGCGAGGCCGCAGTATGCGCAGTTGGCGCGGCAGCCCTCCGGGTAGGTCAGCAACAGGTTCAGGCAGCGCGTGCAGTCGCAGCGGTGCATCTTGCCGGGCATGAGCCCGAGTGTCATGGCTGCGGCCGTCGACATCTGCACGTACTCAGGCGAGCGCATGTGCGGCGTCAGCACGTTGTTGTTCGGCAGGTACACGCCCGCGGCCGGCAGGTCCGCATCCTTGACCCGGCGTCCGTTGCGCAGTCCCTGCGGCGTGCGGGCCGGGGCGCGCGGCTGCATGGCCGAAAAGGCGTTGAAACCCAGGCCGTCGGAAGTGCCGTCGGTAGTGATGCCGTTGGTGTTCTTGATGCAGCTCATGCTTGCTTGACTCCAGTAGACTTTCCGGCGTGGATCGGCTCAGGCGGCGCAGGGGCTGGTGGCCGCAGCGGCACGGGTGGGTCCGAGCTTGATGGCGCAACAGGCGTGTTCCTGCGTGAACGGCCGGCCCACCGCCGCGGCGACCGCGACGGTTCCGTCGGCCGGGAACGCGATGCCGTCGAGTCCAGCCATCACCGCGTAGGCGTCGGTCACTCGCTTGTGCATGCCGGGTGGCCGGGCACAGCCGAGCAGCACCTGCCTGTCGGGGAGGCGGCGGCGCGCTTCCAGGAAGATCCGGCCAACATCGCTGGTCTCCGGCGTCGCGAACATGCCCGGCGCTGCGTAGAACGGCATGATCACCACCAGCACCAGCGCGTTGACCGGATGGCGCCCGACTATGTCGAGTGCATTGGTCTCACCGAGCAGCCGCCCGTAATGCAGGCCGATGACGATGTGCGGCGTGATCTCCATCGACGTCGTGCACAGTGCCGCAAGAGTCGCCTCGAAGTCTTCGACCGGCCGGTTGAGATGGTAGACGTCGCGGATAGTCTCGGCGGCGCCGATGACGTCCATCATGGCCGTGTCGACGCCGGCTGCTTCCATGGCACGCGCGCCGATCTCATCGGTCAGCGCCGTATGGATGGCGATGCGCATCTGCGGAAAGTCGCGCTTCAGGCGCTCGACTACCGGGTAGTAGCGCTCGTAGCGGATCTCGTTCCTGCGGCTCGACCCACCGGAGAGCAGAAAACCCTGCAGGTTCTGCGTGTGCACCAGGTGCCTGACCTTCATGTCGAGGATCTCGGGCGAGGTCGCGGGAATCATCGGCTCCAGGATCTTGGCCTGGCAGTGATCGCAGTTGAGCCCACAGGCCCCGCCGGTGATCGAGAACGACGGGAAGCTGTTCTTCGAGCAGCCCTGCAGCTCGGTACTGGTGTAGTCGCGAAACGTCGGTGTCGAAAAGCGTATGGGACGCGCCACAGCCAGGGTCGAAGCGGCCTCGAATTCCGCGACCAACGCCCCGTCCAGCGTCGCGTCCTCCAGCTCCTCAAGACCCTGCATTGCATTCAGCCAGCTCATCTTGCCTCCTGACAATCCAGCACCATCGCGTGCCCGCCATTCATTGTGCACGCGACACGGCGGCGGCCAGCTCACGGATCTCCTGCCGAATCCTGCCATGTCGTGGCTGATCCGCAAGCGTCGCCGTCCACTCGGGCCGGATATCCTCGTCATCGACCAGGTCGCAACTGAGTGTCGCAAGCAGTGAGCGGGCGTCCTGCGGGAGCGCCGCGGGAATGTCCCGGCCGCGCAGCCGGCCCCACAGTCCGGTCCAGCAGCGCGCAACCGTCCAGGGGTTATAGCCGCCGCCGCCGAGGACCACGGTCGCGGGCGCCATGCCCCGGAGCCGGTCCACCGCATCCCACAGCGCCACGTTGCTGAGATTCATGCTCGCCAGCGGATCGCCGGCGAGGGCGTCGGCTCCGCAGGTTATCACCAAGGCCTCGGGAACGAAGCCGGCGATCAGCGGCAGGATGGCCTCGTCGAGCAGCCAGCCGAACTCGCTGTCGTTCAGGCCACGCGGCACCGGCAGGTTGAACGCGCCGCCGGCCCCGCGACCGGCCGCCAGCCCGGAGTGCGGCCAGCGGCCCGCTTCGTGCAGTGAGATTGCCCGGACCCGCGGCTCGGCGGCAAAGGCCGCCTCGACCCCGTCGCCATGGTGTGCATCGAGATCGACGTAGGCGACCCGCGCCAGACCGCGCTCGAGCAACGTCAGGATGGCAAAGACCGGATCGTTGAAGAAACAGAAGCCGCTCGCCCGGTCGGGTCGCCCGTGATGGGTGCCGCCAGCGGGATGAAAGGGCAGGTAGCCATCCAGTGCCAGCTCGGCGGCGAGAATCGATCCGCCCACGGCAAGCGCCGCCTGACGAAAAACTCCCGGAAACACCGGGTTCTCGAAGTTGCCGATGTGATAACGCTGGCGGACCGAATTCTCGACCTGCTGCGCCGCGTCGGCCTGTCGCAGCGCGGCAATGTAGGAGCGCGTGTGAAAGCTGGCGAGTTGCCTGGCAGTAGCCTGCGGGCTGGCCTGAAAGTCGGCCGCATCCAGCCAGCCGAGCAGCCGGCTCAGCTCCATGACCGTCGCCACGCGCGCGATGGCGAGCGGGTGGTTGCGGCCGGCCAGCGCTGGCCGCGGGCCGAGCTGGCTGCCCAGGAACCTGGCGCGGCCGCGCCCGGCTGTGCCCGTCACCGCCGGGTCATGCTGCGCTGCGGCAGCCACGGATTCTGCACCTGAATTCACGTCGTAAACTCCACCATCAATCCTGCAACTGACCCCGATGACGGTCAGGCGCGGCAACCTTATTATGCTTTGCTAATTAAGCAAAGCCTGTTATATGTGCGGCAAGACGGCCTGCAGCAGGGGGAGACTATGTCTGAAGACGGCACCAAGAGCATGTCCATCATCGTCACCAAGGGCACGCTCGACTGGGCGTATCCGCCCTTCATTCTTTCCACCACCGCGGCTGCGCTCGGCCTGAACGTGACCATGTTCTTCACGTTCTACGGGCTGCCGCTGCTGCTCAAGAACCTCAGCCTCGAGATGTCGCCGCTGGGTAACCCCGCGATGAAGATGCCGATGGCGGGAATGCACATGGGCATGCCGAACATCATGTCCATGATCCCGTTCGTGGACTCCGGCGCCACGGCCATGATGAAGAACATGATGAAGAAGAAGGGCGTGGCTTCGATCGAGGAGCTGCGCTCGCTGGCGGTCGAGTCCGAGGTGCGGCTGATCGCATGCCAGATGACCATGGACCTGTTCGAATATTCGCTCGACGACATGATCGGAGGCATCGAACTGGGCGGCGCAGCGACCTACATCGAAGTCGCGACCCAGTCCGACATCAACTTGTTTATCTGAGCGCCCGCCGGCGCAGGCAACAACGAGGCAGGAAGACGACATGGCAGATCAGTTACTCGACGCCAAGGGGCTCAACTGCCCCTTGCCCATTCTCAAGGCCAAGAAGGCGCTGCAGCCGATGGCCGCTGGCCAGACCCTCGAGATCCTTGCGACCGATCCGGGCAGCATCAAGGATTTCCAGGCCTTCTGCCGCACGACCGGGCACGAGCTGGTCGAGTCGGACAATGACGGAAAGATTTTCAGATTCGTGATCAGGAAGAAAAGCTGATTGCGGACTGCACCAGTCGAGCTTGAGCGGGTGTCACCGGCGCGAGCCTGGCGCTCTGCTGCGAGCATGAAAGTATCAATCATGGGGCACTGAGCGGGCGCCATCAGTTGCTGGCGGCCCGAGGGAGAGAATGCATGACAGTCCGTTCCGAGAAGATTCTGGCAGTGGTGGCCTCCGTGTTGGCGATGGCGGTGGCGGGCAGCGCCAACGCTACCAACGGCTATCTCACCCACGGCGTAGGCACCAAGAGCAAGGCGCTGGCCGGCTCCAACGTCGCGGACCCGCAGGAAGTCGCGGTGGTGGCCTCCAATCCGGCGGGGATCGCATTCGTCGGCGAGCGGCTCGAGCTCGGCATTTCGATGTTCAGTCCGATGCGTGACTACAAGACGACGCCCAGCCAGTTGCCGGACGTTGCTTATTCCATGGGGGCCTTCACGGTCGGTGACGCGACCAGCGACCCGCGGACCGGCAACTCCATCTCGAGCGAGAACGAGTTGTTCTTCATTCCCTACGTGGCCAAGAGCTGGAAGCACGGCGAGCAGGGCACGATTGCACTGTCCTTCTATGCGCGCGGCGGCATGAACACCGAGTGGCAGGGCGGCAACGCGACCTTTGATCCGGACGGCCCGGGGCCGGCACCGACGTTGACTTTCGCGGGCACCTACGGCGGTTCCTTCACAGGCAATGCAGGAACTGCCGGCGTGGACCTGATGCAGGGTTTCCTGAATACTGCCTATGCCTGGAATAATCCGACGAAGACCGTCTCGCTCGGCGCGGCTGCCATCGTCGGTATCCAGCGCTTCCGCGCGATCGGCGTGTCGGCATTCGCTCCCTACACCAAGACCTTTGCCGAAAGTGGTGGCGCAGCCTTCCCGCAGCACCTCTCCAACAACGGCTATAACTGGGGCTACGGCATCGGCGGCTCGCTGGGCTTTCAGTGGAACCCGACCAGCAGGTTCAGCGTGGCGCTCGGCTACACGTCCGAGATCATGATGACCGAGTTCGACAAGTACCGGGACCTGTTTGCCCAGAAAGGCGGCTTCGACGTGCCGGCACACCTCGACTTCGGCGTTGCCTTCAAGCCGACGCCTGGGGTCTCGCTCACCGCCGGCGTCCAGGAAATCTTCTACGAGGGTATCGCCTCGGTCAGCAACCCGATCCAGTACCTGTTTGCCTGCCCGACGGCCGGCGCGGGCGGCACCGACCTGGAGAGTTGCCTCGGCGGCAAGCGGGGTGGCGGTTTCGGCTGGCAGGACATGACCGTCTACAGCGTCGGTGCGGCATGGGATTACGGGCAGGACTGGACCTTCCGGGTCGGCGCCAGCACGACTGACCAACCCATCCCGGAGGACCAGATGACGTTCAATATCCTTGCGCCGGGCGTCATGGAGGAGCACTACACGGTAGGCTTGACCCGCAAGATGGGTGGCGGGAACGAGTTCAATGTTGCCTTCATGTATGCGCCGAAGGTCAAGGTCAGCGGACCACAGAACTTCGATCCGACCCAGACGGTGCAGTTCAAGATGGACCAGTGGGACCTGGAGTTCAGTTACGCCTGGGGCAGGTAATCCACCGTCAGACTACTGCGCCCCGCCTTTGCGGGGCGCAGCGCGTTGGCCAGTCGCGGCGGCTATGAGACGCCCCCACTGACCGGTCCTTCCCAAGGAAATTTTTCATGAACATTCTTCCGGGTATCCTGTTGGCGTTGGCCATTGCCGTAGCGGGCGGCTGGTCGGCAGAGTTCATCGGCACGACGCTGATGGGCCTGCCAAAGAGCCCGATCAGCGGCATCATGATGGCTATCCTCATCGGCATCGCCGTCAGCAACCTCATCAAGCTGCCGGCGATCACCCAGCCGGGCATCAAGTTCAGCGTGGTACGTATCCTGCGCCTCGGCATCGTGCTGCTGGGTATCCGCCTCAGCCTGGCGGAGGCCGGTGAGATCGGCATGAAGGCGTTGCCGGTGATCATTGGCTGTGTACTGACGGCGATCGTGCTGGTCTCGTATGTGGCCAAGCGCGTGGGGCTGACCGATCGACTGGGGACGCTGATCGGCGTCGGTACGGCTATCTGCGGCGCCACGGCCATCGTGGCGACGGCGCCGACCATCGGCGCCAAGGATGACGAGACCAGCTACGCGGTGGCCTGCATCACGCTGTTCGGCGTGGTCGCCATGCTGGTCTATCCGTTCGCGGCGCACTGGTTCTTCGACGCGGATCCGTTCAAGGCGGGCCTGTTCCTTGGCACCGCCGTGCACGAGACGTCCCAGGTCGCCGGGTCCGGCCTCGTCTACCAGGAATATTTTGGCGATGCCAAGCCGCTCGACGTCGCCACGGTGACCAAGCTGGTGCGAAACCTGGGCATGCTGGCGGTGATCCCGCTGATGTCCATTTACTACCACCGCCGTACCTCGGCCGGCGCGGCGCCACCGCCCTGGTACACGATGGTGCCGTTGTTCGTCATCGGCTTCGCACTGATGAGCCTGGTCCGCACGATCGGCGACACGGCCGGCGCGGACGAGAAGGTGCTGGGGTTCCTGAGCCATGAGCAGTGGAAGGCATTGGTCGGCAACGTGAAGGCGATCGCCGAGTACTGCCTGGCGGTGGCTATGGCCGCTGTCGGCCTCGGGACCAGCGTCGCGGGCCTCAGGAGCATCGGGCTGAAGCCACTGGGCGTCGGCTTGTTCTCGGCGGTAGTAGTTGGTGCAGTCAGCGTTGCGCTGATTACGCTGTTCTACTGACCGGAAACAGGAAGTGCGGGGACAGTTTACTTATATGCCGTAGCGCGACAGTGGGCCTGCCCGCTTTTTCGAAGGCATATAAGTAAACTGTCCCCGCATTTCCCGGCCTTCTCACACCAGCGTGTGGAAGACGCGTTGGACGTCGTCGTCCTGCTCCAGCTTGTCGATCAGCGTCAGCGCCTCGGTAGCCTGTTCCTCGGGAAGCTCTGTCGGCACCGTGCAGATGTACTCGTGCTCGGCTGAGAGCGGCTGGATGCCGCGGTCCTCGAGGGCCTTCTGGACCGTGCCGAAGTCGTCGAAGGCGCACCGCACCACGATCTGCGGTTCGCCTTTCTCCCCAGTGGACTCGCCCATCTCCTCCAGGCCATGGTCGATCAGGTACAGCTCGAGATCGTCCTGGTCGATCCCCTCCGGGTCGAGCCGAAACACACCCATCTTTCTGAACAGGAAACTGACGCTGCCATTGCTGCCGAGGTTGCCACCAAACTTGTTGAAGATGTTGCGCACGCCGGCGACGGTTCGGGTCGGGTTATCGGTCGCCGTCTCGACCAGCACCGCGATGCCGTGCGGCGCGTATCCCTCGTATACGATCTCCTGGTAATCCGCGGCTTCCTGACCGGAAGCGCGCCGGATCGCGCTCTCGATCTTGTCTTTCGGCATGTTGATCGCGCGCGCGTTCTGGATCACACGCCGCAGCGTCGGATTGTTGGCGGGATCGGTGCCGCCCGAGCGAACAGCGATCGTGATGTCCTTGCCGATGCGCGCGAACTGCTTCGCCATGCGGTTCCAGCGCGCGAACATCGTGTGCTTTCTGACTTCGAATATGCGTCCCATGAGTGTTGCTCTCGCGTTGTGGCCGGCCGCCGCCCGCCGCAAGTCCTCGTTTCGGCCCGATTGCCACCAAACAGGGAATTGTCCCGGATCACCGGGGCCGAGCGCCAGCCCAGAGATTCGCGCCGCTCAGGCTGGCCGTGCGGCCACGAGCTGGCCGCGCTGGTAGTCCAGCACAGCGCGCTCGATCTCCTCACGGGTATTCATGACGAAAGGGCCGTACTGCACCACTGGCTCGCGCAACGGCCTGCCGGCGAGCAGCAGAAGACTGGCCCCGTCAGGGCCCGCGGCCAGGGAAACTACGTCGCCATCCGACAGCAGCCCCGCCACGCGGCGTGGTAGCAACTGCCGGTCCTCGCCGACACTCACCTGACCTTCGTAGGCATAAAGGAACGCGTTGTGGCCAGCCGGCAGCGGCAGCTGTACCCCGGCAGCGGGATCCAGCCTGAGGTCCAGGAACACCGGTTCGGTCGTCCGGGTTCCAACCGGCCCCGTCGTCCGTTCAGTCCCGTGGGCGAAGGCGCCAGCGATGATCCTGACAGTACCGACGCCGGCAAGCTCGACGATGGGGATTTCACTTGCCGGGATGTCCCGATAGGTGGCCGGCTGCATTTTCTCGGCGGCCGGCAGGTTGAGCCACAACTGGAAGCCGCGCATGCGGCCCTCGGTCTGCTGCGGCATCTCCGAATGAATGATGCCGCGCGCGGCTGTCATCCACTGGACGTCGCCAGGGCCGAGGTCGCCGCGGTTCCCTTCGCTGTCCTCGTGGCGCATGTGGCCGTCGAGCATGTAGGTGACCGTCTCAAAGCCGCGGTGGGGATGTGCGGGAAAGCCCGCAAGGTAGTCGTCCGGATTGTCCGAGAAAAATTCATCCAGCATCAGGAAGGGATCATGCCGCAGGTCCTGGGCGCGGCCGAGGCTGCGTCGCAGTTTGACCCCCGCGCCGTCCGAGGCTGGCGCCGATTCGATGATCGAGACGATGTTGCGGTGATTCATGATGGAAAGATCTACGATCGAGTCGCCTGGATGTGGCTCACGGGTGCCGGCTCCGCGTCAGCCAGTTACCGGAGATACGCCGAACAGGCGGTAGTGGGCCCAGGCCACGAACCAGACGTAGAGCGCGAATCCGGCCACCACCACGATCAAGTCGTTGAAACGCCGCTCGGGCAACGCCTTCACCAGACGGATGGGGCGACGCTTGAGCGAGATGCGGTCCGCGACCGCCCAGGCCAGGAACCCGCCGAACAGCAGGATGTCGGGCAACATGCCGTTTGCCAGCAGGTGGGCCACCGCCCATAGTTTGGTGGCGGTGAGCATCGGATGCTGGGCTGCAGCCTTGATGCGTCCCGGAAAATAGGTCGAGAGCAGCAGGGGAAATACTGGAACCATCAGGATCGCGGCGATGTGCCTCAGCCAGTTGGGAGGCGAATAGACCAGCATCGGCTCGAGTTTCGCCTGGCCATAGCCCCAGACCATGAGGATGAAGCCGGCGATCGAGATGACACCGTACAGTCCCTTCCAGGGCTGCTCGCCGAGGCGCGCGGCCATCTGGTCACGCCAGGCCGGCGCGACGATAGCGGTCGAATGGATGCCAAGAAAGATGGCCATGCCAGCCAGCAGGTACAAGATTCCCATTGCATTCATCCCTCGTCAGTTTCCCGGTTCAGCCACCGGCCCGCTTGACTTCGTAGCCTCGCCTGGCAAGTTCCGCGACCAGCAGGTCGCGATGATCGCCCTGGATCTCGATGCGCCCGTCGCGGACAGTTCCTCCGGAGCCGCAGCGGCGCTTGAGTTCGCCCGCCAGAGCCGCGAGTTCAGTCGGACCCAGCGGCAGGCCCGACACGACCGACACTCCCTTGCCCTTGCGGCCAGCGACCTCCCGCGACACTCGCACCGTCCTGTCACGGGCCGGCTGGCCACCCTGCCTGCGGCAGACGCAATCAGCGACCGGGCGCCGACAGCCCGGGCAGATAGTCCCAAGGCCCGTGGTGTAGACGATGCCGGGCGTCTGGCTGCGCCGCAATGCGAGGCTCCGGTTGGCAGGACCGATACTATATCGAACGGTATCGAAAGGTGTCGGGTCAGGGTTTCGTGGGTTTGCGCAACTGAGACTCGCCAGCGCAGCCTCTGAAACCCCCCGACCCGGCACTGTGTTCCCCGGCACCGTGTTCCCAGTCGGGTATCATGCTCCTCCCGCCATCCGTTCCCAGCCTGGTGCCAGAAGATGACCCGAAATGCCTCGATTTCAGCTGTTTCCTCCCTCCCCGGCGTAGGTCATTTCATTGGCGGCAAGGCTGTTGCGGCGACCGGTCGGATGCTTCCGGTATCGAACCCGGCGACCGGCCAGATCGTTCGGGAGGTCGCCACCGCTTCCCGCGAGGACGTGTCTGCCGCGGTCACCGCCGCATCAGCGGCCTTTGCCGGCTGGCGCGCCACCACGCCGCTAAAGCGGGCCCGGGTCATGTTCCGCTACAAGGATCTGCTGGAGCGGAATGCCGATCGCATCGTGGCGCTGATCACCGAAGAACACGGCAAGGTACTCGACGATGCACGTGGCGAGCTCATGCGCGGCATCGAGGTCGTCGAATACGCCTGCGGCGCGCCGGAGCTGCTGAAGGGCGAGCACAGCAAGGACATTGGCCCCTCGATCGACAGCTGGTCGGAGTTCCAGCCGCTCGGCGTGGTCGCTGGCATCACGCCGTTCAATTTTCCGGCGATGGTGCCGATGTGGATGTTTCCCATGGCGCTGGCCTGCGGCAACACGTTCGTGCTGAAGCCCTCAGAGAAAGATCCCAGCACGGCGATGGTGCTGGCCGAGTTGCTCCAGGAAGCCGGGCTGCCCGACGGCGTTTTCAACGTGGTCAACGGCGACCGCGAGGCAGTCGACGCGCTGCTCGAGGATCCGCGCGTGCAGGCCGTCAGCTTCGTCGGCTCGACGCCGGTAGCGGAGCATATCTACCGTACAGGCAGCGCTAACGGCAAGCGCGTACAGGCACTCGGCGGCGCAAAGAATCACGCCATAGTCATGCCGGACGCCGACCTCGACAATGCAGTCGCGGCCCTGATGGGCGCGGCCTATGGTTCCTGCGGCGAGCGCTGCATGGCGATCTCGGTCGCCGTCTGTGTGGGCGAACGGACCGCTGATGAACTGGTCGCCAAGCTGGCGGCGCGGTTGAAGGTGCTCAAGGTCGGTCCCGGCACGATGCCGGGCGCGGAAATGGGGCCGCTGGTCACGCAAGAACACTTCGAAAAGGTCCGCGGCTACGTCGACCTGGGCGTGGCCGAGGGTGCGGAACTCGTCTGCGATGGCCGCAGCCTGGTGGTCAAGGGCAGCGAACGGGGCTTCTTCCTGGGCGGCTGTCTCTTCGACCGCGTCAGGCCGGCGATGCGCATCTACCAGGAGGAGATCTTCGGACCGGTGCTGTGCGTGGTGCGGGCCGATTCCCTGGCCGAGGCGATGGCACTCGTGGACGCGCACGAGTATGGCAACGGCACCTGCATCTTCACACGCGACGGCGGTACCGCGCGCTGGTTCAGCGACAACATCCGGGTCGGGATGGTCGGCGTGAACGTAGCCTTGCCGGTCCCAGTGGCCTACCACAGCTTCGGCGGCTGGAAGCGGTCGCTTTTTGGACCACTGGCCGCCTACGGTCCGGACGCAGTGCGTTTCTACACGCAGCGCAAGACGATCAGCCAGCGCTGGCCAGGCAACGCGGCGGAGACGGCCCAGTTTGCCTTCCCAAGTTCCTCGACGCAGGGCTGAGCCCTGGCTCGGGCCGTCCATCGACTGATGCGCTAAGCCGATCGTTGCGTCCGGTCATGCGCCTCAACAAGTTCATCAGCGAGACCGGTGCCTGCTCGAGGCGCGAGGCCGACGCGTGGATTGCCGCAGGACGCGTTACCGTGAACGGGCGTGAGGCGGAACTCGGCACCAAGGTGGGGGAGGGCGACGAGGTCTGCGTCGATGGTCGGCCGGTCGGGGCACCGAAGCGCCATGTCTATCTCGCGCTCAATAAGCCGGTCGGCATAACCTGCACTACGGAACGTCAGGTACGCGGCAACATCGTCGATTTCGTCCGACACAAGGAACGTATCTTCCCGATCGGGAGGCTCGACAAGGACTCGGAGGGGCTGATCCTGCTGACCAACAATGGCGACATCGTCAACGAGATCCTGCGATCCGAGAACGAGCACGAGAAGGAATACGTCGTCGAGGTGGATCGGCCGGTCACACAAGGATTCCTGAAGTCGATGGCTGCCGGCGTACCAATCCTCGACACCGTGACCAAGCCCTGCCAGACGCAACGTCTCGGCAGGAACAGCTTCAGTATCGTGTTGACACAGGGGTTGAACCGGCAGATCCGCCGCATGTGCGAGCACTTTGGCTACACGGTCCGCAAGCTCAGGCGCGTGCGCATCATCAACCTGACGCTCGAGGGACTGCCTGTCGGCCAGTGGCGCAACCTGCGCCGTCACGAACTGCAGGGACTGCTGCCCGGACGCAAGGACTGGTAGGCACCACCGGGTAAAGCTGGCTCAGGACGCCGGACGGAAATCCACGCGCTGCTCTGCAGGAATGCAGTAGATCTCCACTGGCGAGGACCGCCCGCGCAGCTGCAGCGCCGGCAACTCGATGACCCGATGCGAACTGCCGCACTCTTCGAGGGAGCGCTTCACCACGCTGGAGAACAGGGCTTCCCCGGCGCGTGCGCGCTGACTGAGTCGGGACGCGACATTCACCGTGTCGCCGATGATGGTGTAATTCATGTAGGCCCGCGAGCCGACATTACCGGCAATCACTTCGCCCGCGTTTATACCGATGCCGAGACCGGTCTCTATGCCAAGGCGCCGCCGCCAGGACTCCGCCAGGTCGCTGAAACCGGCCAGCATTTCCTGCGCCGTGTCCACGGCGCGTTCCGGCGCGTCGAGCTGCTCCTTGGGAACGCCGAAAGCCACCATCAGGCCGTCGCCGGCCATGTTGAACACTGTTCCGCCATGGCCAACCGTGATGTCGGTGAGCAGCGCAAAGTACTCGTTGAGCAGCGGGACCACGTCGGTCGGGCTGAGCTGCTCCGAGATGCTGGTGAAACCGCGCATGTCGGCGAACATCACCGCGCTCCACACCCGGGTATAGCCGGGTTGCTCACCCGCCCGTGAGGCGGCTGTGCAGCGACACGAGCCGGCCTGGTGCAGCTCGACCAGGTTGCCGGCGGGGTCCCTGAGGAACACCTGTTCCGAGCCGGGTCCGACGACGCCGTGAAGGATCCGGTAGTCGATCCCGAGACGCTCGAGCTCGGCGCGCGCCTCGGCGATATCCTCGACCGCGAACGCGACGTGCGGGGCAGACGGGTCGATCCCGAGACCGAGGTCCATCAGCGCGCCCTCGGCGCCCATCAGGTGCACCTGCGCATGCGGACCGGCGTTGATCCAGTGTCCGGGCACGCCCTTGATCTCGGGACGGCCGGTATCCGCGTTGAGTCCGAGTACCTGCTCGTAGAATTCACGTGCGCGGTCGGCGGCCTGCTGGGTCGCAGCAACACGGATGGCGTGGTGATGCAGGTCCACTATCTTGATCGGCATTGATTCAGGCTCCAGCTGGCCACCCGGCGGCGCTACGGACGGCGACGCCCGCGCAGCGAAACGTTGATTCGGCACTTTACCGCGACGCGACCCTGCTTGGGCCCGATTCTACGTAATTGCCCCAATTCGAGCCGGCCTGCGCCGCGAGAAAGTGCATTCGAGTGGGAATTGGAGAACTTGCCATGATCCGCCTGCCCGTCCTGCTGATGACTGCGGGCACCCTGCTGCTGGGTGCGTGTTCGAAGGCCGAGCCGCCGGTGAGCTTTGCCGGCGACGTGCAGCCAGTGTTGAACGCGCGTTGCGGCGCCTGCCACCTGCCCGGCCAGCCCGGTCAGGAAGCGAGCGGCCTGAACCTGGAGAGCTACGATGCCCTGATGAAGGGCACCAAGTTCGGTCCGGTGGTCATCCCCGGGGATGCACTGTCCAGTGCGCTGACCATGCTCATCGAGGGGAGGGCGGATCCGTCGATCCGCATGCCGCACGGCGGCACCGCCTTGCCGGCCGAAGAGCAGAAACTCATCCACGACTGGGTTGCCCAGGGCGCCCAGAACAACTGACCCGATCACGACGACGTGGATGCGGGCCGTCCCGTCCCGGCGTCGTCTGCGCCCTGCGCAATGTGATTCAGCCCCCGGGCGTCGTCGTCGCATCGCGCGCCGGCACCGGAAACCCCCGCATGCGCAGCAGTGGTCCGACATCGGCGTCGCGGCCACGGAAGCTTCGATAGCCCGCATCCGGATCGACCGTATTCCCGACCGACAGCACCTCGTCACGCAGCCTCAGGGCAACGGCCTGGTCCCAGGGACCGCCGGCCTCGAGGAACGCCTCCCAGGTGTCCGCCACGAGCTTGTCGGCCCACAGGTAGCTGTAGTAACCGGCCGAGTAGCTGTCGCTGGAGAAGATGTGGCTGAATTGCGGGGTGCGATGACGCATGACGATTTCGCGTGGCATGCCGATCTCGGCGAGCGTCTGTCGCTCGAAGCTATCCGGGTCGATGGGTGTGTCGCCGGCCAGGTGCAACTTCATGTCGAGCAGCGCCGCGGACAGGTACTCGATCGTGGAAAACCCCTGATTGAAGGTCTCGGTCTCGCGCAGTCTCGCCGCCAACGCTTCCGGCATCGGCTCGCCGGTACGGTAGTGAATCGCGAATCGGTCCAGGACCTCGCGCGTAGCAAGCCAGTGTTCGGTCAGCTGCGAGGGTAGCTCAACATAGTCGCGCACCACCGAGGTGCCGGCCAGCGAGGGATAGGACACGTTCGACAACAGCCCATGCAGGGCGTGGCCAAACTCGTGAAACAGCGTCCTGGCGTCGTGCCAGCCGATCAGAATTGGCTCGCCCGGAGCGCCCTCAACGAAATTCGAATTGTTCGAGACGATGGGAGTGATCGCTTTCTCAAAGCGTTCCTGGGCCCGATACGCGTTCATCCATGCGCCGGAGCGCTTGCCGACCCGCGCGAACGGATCCAGATAGTAAAGGCCCACGTGCTGACCGGTCCGGTCGCTGACCTGCCAGACGCGCACGTCGGGGTGATAGACCGGGACGGCACCGGGTTCCACCGACGTGAACTCAAGGCCATAGAGCTGTTTGGCCGTCCAGAACATCGCCTCGCGCAGCCGGTCGAGCTGCAGGTAGGGCTTGACCTCGTTTTCATCCAGATCGTACTTTGCCTTGCGGACCTTCTCAGCGTAGTAGCGGTAGTCCCAGGCCTCGATCGCGATGCCGGCGCCCTCGGCATCGGCGATCGCCTGCATGTCGGCGACTTCCTCGCGCACGCGGGCCACCGCCGGCGACCACACGGCCTCCATCAGCTCGAGCGTGCGCTCCGGGGTCCTGGCCATGGTTTTCTGCAGCCGCCAGTGTGCGTGCGTGGCGAAACCCAGCAGCCTGGCCCGGCGCGCCCGCAGGGCGAGAATCTCGGTGATGACTGCGTTGTTGTCATGCGCGTCGCCTTCGTCGCCACGGTTGACGAAGGTCCGCCAGACCTGCTCCCGCAGTTCACGCCGTGACGAATAGGTCAGGAACGGCTCGACGCTGGAGCGGGTATTGGCCACCACCCACTTGCCATCCAGCTTCCGCTCCGTCGCGGTCGCGGCCGCAGAGGCGATGAAGGTGTCCGGCAGCCCGGCAAGATCCCGTTCGTCGTCGATGACCAGCATCCGATGGTCCTCTTCGGCAAGGATGTTCTGGCTGAAGGTGGTAAACAGCGCGGCGAGCCGCTGGTTGATCGAGGCGACTTCCCGCTTGCCTGCAGCATCGAGGCCGGCGCCGGCAAGCACCAGGTTGGTGTAGCGGTTCCAGAGCAGGCGTTGCTGCTCGCCGCTCAGCGGCAGTGCTTCGCGCCTCTGGTACACCACCTCAATCCTGTGGAACAAGGCCTCGTTCTGGACTATCTGGTCGCGGAATGCAGCCAGTTTCGGCGCCATCTCGCGCTCGACGGCCTGCACTTCCGGCGTGCTCAGGCTGCCGCTGTAGATGCCGTAGATCGTGGCGACGCGGTTGAAGGCGCGACCCGAGCGCTCGAGCGCCGCGACGGTGTTGTCGAAGTCGGGCGGTGCGGGATCGGCCGCGATGGCGTCAGTCTCCGCCAGCTGCGCGGCCATCGCGGCTTCGAGCGCGGGCTTCAGCAGCGCGACACTGGCCTGGTCAAAGGGCGGGACGCCGCCGAAGGGGCCGGGCCAGGGCCCGAGCAAGGGATTTTCATTCTGTTCCACAACATGCATATCGGGGTCGATCCTGGTGGTGACGCAGCCGGCGCCGGCGATCGTCGCGGCCAGCATGACGAGGGCGAGAGTATGGCGCATCGCGGGGTCTCCGGCACCCGTCTGCCGCCGCCACCGGGCAGCAGACGGCTGCAACACGCGGGGCAGAAAACCTGCGGAAATTATGACCCCGCAAGAGAGTCTCGACCCGCTGGATTGCCACGATCCGCAGCGCTCTGCTGCGCTGAATACCGTCAGGGAATCACGGCTTCAGCGCCCGGTACAGGAATGGCAGGCTGACATCCATCCGGTAGTCGATGTCGGAATGATTGTCGTCGAACTCCTCGTAGCGGTGCCGGATGCCGGCCTCACTCAGGCGCTTCGAAAGGACTCGGGCGCCGTAGTGGATGTGGTACTGGTCCTTCCAGCCACAATCGATGTATATGCCCTTGAGCGTCCTGAGCTCGCGCGCATGGGCCTTGACCAGGTTGACCGGGTCATGTCGCAGCCAGCGCTTCCAGCGTGATTCGATCAACTCTCCCGTTTCCAGATTGAACGGCACGCGGAATCCAAGCGGCGCCTTTGGATCCGGGTCGTAAGTGGCCGCCATGCAGATGTTCATGATGGCGTGCACCTCGGCGTCCGAGAGCTTGGGCTTCTTCCAAACCGATTCCAGGAAGCGCCGTACCCGGCCGTCGTCCCGACCATCGCCAAGGCCCGCCGAGGCCAGTACGGCGTCATAGGCACCCTCCCGCCGCTTCGGCTTGCGGTACTTGCCGAGTTCGTTGAGCGTGTTCGGCCAGTCGCCACCATAGACGAAGTCGAAGTACGCATCGCCGGAGTGATCGGCGATGGCACCCCAGTACTTCGCGTACTTCATGCCGTGGATGATCGCGCCATAGCCGCCGGAAGACTTGCCGAAACAGCCGCGGTGATCGCGGGAGGCGAGCGTGCGGAATTCGCGGTCGACGAAGGGGATGATTTCCCGGGTCAGGTAGTCCGCGTAGCGGCCGATCGCCGTCGAATTCACGTATTGGTTGCCACCGAGGCGGGTGAAGCAGTCCGGGAAGACCAGTATCGCCGGCCCCATCTTGCCTTCGTGGATCAGCCGCGCCGCGCGCTCAGCCAGGTTTTCGCTGAAGGGCTTCCAGTTGAGGTGCGCAGTCCCTGAACCGGTGAATCCGACCAGGTCATAGAGCACCGGAAAGCGCCTGCCGCGGCCGGGGCGACCCGTGTCGTATTGCGATGGCAGCCAGACCGCCAGCTGCCGCACGTGCGGATCGCCCAGGGCGTTGCCCGCCAGGACCTTCGACGTATGCTCCAGCACCACGACGGTGCCGGGACTGCGGACGGGACGCTTGAGTGCCATGGATGATTCTCCCGGCGGTGATCGCCGCGTCAGGACTCGCGCCCGAGTATTCGCACCTCGCGCTGCGGAAAGGGAATGACAATCTGCCGCTCGCGGAGTGACTGGAGAATCGCGCGATTCAGCTCGCTCCCGGCGGCGCCGTAGTCGGGGACGCTGACCCAGGGCCGGACGTCGACATTGACCGACGAGTCGGCCAGGGCGGAGACCCGGATGACCGGGGAAGGATCCTGCAGGACCCGCGGATTGCGCCGCAGCACGTCCTCGATCGCAGCCAGAGCCGCGCCGACGTCGGAGTCGTAGGCGATGCCGACCGTCAGGCCAAGCTGCCGGATCGTGCCGTAGTTGTGCAGGATCTCGCCGACGATCTTGCGGTTGGGGATGATTACGCGCGAGCGGTCCGGGTGGCTCAAGGTAGTGGTGAACAGTGAGACGTACTCGATCAGGCCCTCCTCGCCGACGATCGAGATGTACTCTCCGACCTTGAACGGTCGCGTGAAGATGATGGTCAGACCGGCCGCCAGGTTGCCAAGGACGCCCTGCAGGGCCAGCGCAATGCCCGCCCCGGCGATACCGAGGCCGGCGATAAGCGGCAGCAGCTCCACGCCAAGGTTCTGCAGCGCCATGATTGCGAATACCAGGACTACCAGCGTGCTCGCGATCCTGGTCAGGAGAATCCTGACCGTGGCATCGAGGTCCAGCTTCTGCAGCAGGCGATCCAGTGCACGGCCAGCCCAACGACCCACGTAGTAGCCTGCCAGCAGGATCAGCGCCGCGGCGAGCACCCGTGGGCCATAGCTGACGGCGAGATCGATGACGGTGGAGCTGGTCTGCCCCATATTGGCAATTTGTTCGTCCATGGCGGCCTCCGGCGGCAAGGGCACAGCTGCGGCCCAGCCGAAGTCTAGCCCGGCAGGATCAGGATCTCGACAGCTGCTAGGAAACCGGGAGGCCGAAAATCCCCTAGTGCGCCGCCGGGGGCTGTCCAGCCATGGGCTGGGTCGGCAGCAACCGGACCAGTACGGCAAGGATGATGAAGGGTAGCGCCAGCAGCACGAGCGCCATTCCCAGGCTCTCGATGCCGGTCAGCTCCATCTTGTAGGCCATCAGCCCACGGTAACTCTTGGAGTACAGCTGACCACCGATCACCACGTTCCAGCGCATGCCGAAGATACCGACCTGGAGCAGCAGCGCGGAGACGAAGTACATCAGCTTGCGCAGGTCGTCATTGAGGTGCCGGATCCGGGCAAATGCCAGGATGGCGAGCGGCACGAACATGCCGACCAGCACCTGCAGGATCACCAGGCTGGTGAACAGCTTGTTGGAGATCAGTTCGCCCAGGATCTCGATCGATTCCTCGGCCTGGTACATGCGGTGAATGTAGTCCAGCGCTTCCAGCGCGAAGTCGACGATGATCGCGACGAGCAGGAACAACCCCACCTTGTCCAGGCAGCGCATATCGACCTTTTCATTGCGCACCAGGCTGATGATCGTATAGACGATGATCACCATCGCGATGCCGGACACGATTGCCGACATCAGGAAGACGATGGGCATCAGCACGCTGCTCCACCAGGGATTGGCCTTGATCGAGCCGAAGATGAAGCCGACGTAGCCGTGCAGCAGGAATGCCGAGGGAATGCCGATGATGGTGATGAGCTTGCTGGCTTTCTTGTCGAATGCGAGCGCCTGCGGGCTGACGTCGTTGGAAAACAGCGACAGGACCCTGTATAGCTTGCCCATGAATCCGCGCGTCTGCTGCGCCATCAGGATGAACTGGGCACGGTATTCGAACCAGACCTCCAGCAACAGGACCGCCATCAGGTACCAGAGGTAGACGAAGCCGAACATGGCCATCGCCGAGGTAGGCTGGGGCGTCAGGAAGATCTCATAGGAACGCTCCGGATGCCCCAGGTGCAGGTTCAGCGGCATGCCGGCGATCAGCATGAACGCCAGCGCGGTCAGCAGCGCCAGCCGGTATATGGGCTGCACCTCGACGACGTTGAACACCTTGACCAGCGAGGCGAGGATGAAGGCGCCGGCCACGATGCCCGTGATGTAGGGGTAGACGACGATCAGGATCGCCCACTGGATCTCGACTTCATTGGGATAGATGAAGCCGGCCACCTGGCCCAGCTGGTGGGCCAACTGCTCGAACAGTGCCTGGTTGGTGTCGATGTTCATCGCACTTCCCCGTCAAGTTTGGCGTAGCGGACCTTGGGCGCGGTGTTCATGTCCGGCTTCAGGACGCTGATCTCGTTCACCCGCTCGAATCGCACCAGGCGGCTGGCCTCGCTCTTGAAGTCGCCAAAGATGCGCGCCTGGGTCGGGCAGACCTCGACGCAGGCCGGCTGCAGGCCTTCGGTGACGCGGTGATAGCAGAACGTACACTTGTCGGCGGTCTTGGTCTCGGGATTGAGATAGCGGGCGCCATAGGGGCAGGCCTGGATGCAGTAGCGGCAGCCGATGCAGCGCTTCTCGTCCACCAGCACCACGCCGTCCTTCGTCTGGAAGGTGGCGCCGACCGGGCAAACCTGGACGCAGGGCGGGTTGGCGCACTGGTTGCAGAGCTTCGGAACGAAGAAGCTGCGGACGACATCGGGGTCGACCTGCGGGGTTTCCTCGCCGCGCGGCGGCTGGGTGCTGACGCATTCGACGGTCACCTCGCCGTCGGCATGGATCGAGTAGCGTTCAATCCAGGTGCGGAAGAAGAACGGCTCCTGGGGGACGTTGTTCTCGGTCTTGCAGGCCTCGACGCAACGATTGCAGCCGATGCACTTGTCGACGTCGATGCCCATCCCGTACCAATGCTGGGAAGCGTCGTAGTCGCCGCTGGTCGCGGCTGCGGTCGCCATGTCCTCACCCGCCGCGACCCGCGCCAGTGTCTGCATCAGTCCCGCGGCCGGAATGAACAGGATGCTTTGCTTGAGGAAGTCGCGCTTGTTCATCGTGTCATCTCCGGCGCATGCGGATAGTGGCACTGCCAGCACTGGTAAGAATCTCCATGCGACGCGAGGTCGACTCTTGGCGCGCCGGAATCCGTCGCGTCACTGCCGTGGCACTGGCCGCAGGATTCGCGTCCCGCGGGCTTGGTGGGCAGTGCGGCCCGGGGGCTGGTGAAGTGCTGCTCCGGCACCTCGTGGCAGGCCGCACACTCGACTGTCGCATGGCTGGAAGTAGCCTTGGTCTTGGCGATCACGCCGTGACAACCCGAGCAATCGCTGGGGGCGGATGGCGGCACCGGGTCGTGTGGGTCGTGGCAGCGGATGCACTTCTTGCCCGCCCGGTGCTCGGTCGGCTCGATCTGCGGGAAGCCGTTGGGCCGCGACGGGTCGAAGGCGTGGCAGGCATAGCAGAACTCGCGCTCGCTCGGCAGCGGAGGATTGCCGGTCGCCGGATCGCTGGCATGAGCGGCGGCCGCCCCGTGGCAGTTCTCGCAGCCCATGTAGCGGTGACCGCCGGCACTCTTGGTGTCATAGATGTCGGCGTGGCACTCGCGGCAGGCGGGCATCCCGGCGTAGTGGACCGGCTTGGCCATTTCCCGGACGGCCTTGGCGGCCTGGTGGGGTGCCGCCGAGAACATGTCCGCAGGCAGGATCACGAAACGCAGCAGCAGTACCGCCGCCAGCACTCCGGCCAGCAGCATGCCCAGACGCGTGATCTGCTCAGGAATCTTCACGACTTAACCCCCCTTGGGCCCAATGGAGGCCGCGCCTCGTGCCGCGTGTCGCTCTCAAGGCCCGCTGGCTACCGCCTGCCACCCCGGCAGCACGGACGGTACGCATACACGCTGCGATCCTATTGACTAGGACGGGCAGGGGACGTCGGTAATTTCAACTACGCAGATGTACGTGGTCCGCCCCGGTCTGCCGGGCGCCCTGCGGACCAGGGGCATCGGGTTCCTGCCTCAGCGATAGCTGGCGTAGAAATTGACCAGGGCCTCGAGGTCCTCGTCGGTCAACTTGTCCGTCTGCCGCCGCATGCTGGGCGGCTGGTCGCGATGCCCGCCCCGATACTGACTGAGCGAGTAGCGAAGGTACTCCGCCCACTGGCCGTGGAGGATGCTCTTCTCGGCGTCCTCCGGCCCGTCACCGTGGCAAACCTCGCAGTAGTCCTCGTGCAGGACGCTGCCCTTCTCGACCAGCGAGGCGTCGAATGGTTGCTCCGCCGGCTTGAACTCGAACTCGGCGAAGTGAGCGGACAGTTCCCGGATCTGATCGTCCGTCAATTCCTGGGAGATCTTGCACATGCGGGGTACCGGGCCGCAGTCCCGGTGGCCGTTGCGGTAGGCTTGCATGGCGTCGACCTGGAGCTGGAACGGCAGGCCGGCGATGCTCGGGTAGGCCGGCTCGTCGCTGATGCCCCGGTCACCGTGGCAGATGGTGCATTTCTGGAGCAGTTCCGCGTCGACTGCGCCCGCGCTCGCCGCGCCGGCCGCCAGGCACAGGCCCCCGATCCACGACGCCAGTATCTTTGTTGTGTCGTTCATGTCGAGTTACTCCGTCAAGTGGCATGTCATGCGTCGGCTCCGGCCGTCACGGATTGAGCGTCTCGAGGATCTCCGGGCTTTCCTCTTCCTGGGCCAGGATCGTGTGGCACATCCCGCAGTCACGGGAGATCTTCTCGCCGTCATCGGTCTTGTGCTTGCGGTCGTGGCAGCGCCAGCAGCCCGGCGAGTCGAAGTGCTGGGTGTTGTCCGGGTAGGTGCCCCAGGTCACCTTCATCTCCGGGAACACGTTGGACGTGTAGATGACCTGCAGTTCGCGGATGACCTGCTCGATGGCGGCGTTTTTCTCATCCGCGATCTCGGGGTAGTTCTCCTGGTAGAAGGCGTGCATCTGCCGGGAAATACCCGCCCGGGCCTCCTCGTGGTTGTTGTACTGCGCCTCCAGCGCCTTCATGGACTCGCGCTTCAGGAACGGCAGCGACTTGTCCATGTAGCCCTTGGCCATGGCGTTGTCCACCTCGTCCATGGGCAGGTGGTACTGGTGAGTCGGGCGGTTGTGGCAGTCGATGCAATCCATGGTACGCCACTCGCTCGCTTCCTCCGGTGTTTCGTCCGCGGGCTTGAACAGCTTCACCGTGCCATCCGGCTGGGTCAGCTCGACGTCGTAAATGGTCTGCCGATCCTCGCTCGAGCGGTAACGGATCTGTACGTCAGGATTGACGTGCCAATGGATGCCGGAAGCTTCACGCCCGGCCAGGCCACCCACCTTCAGCAACACGGCGGTCTTCAGTTCAGTGTTGGCCTCGTCGTCGGTATAGACGGACTTTACCTTGAGCAGGTCGCCGACATGGGTCGTCGGCCAGTGGCATTGCTCGCAGGTGTCGCGCGCCGGGCGCAGATTGTGGACCGGCGTCGGGATCGGCGTCGGATAGAGGTTGAAGGCGACGGCGACCAGCTGCCAGGCGCCCGAAATCTTGGCCTTGACGAACCAGTCCGCGCCCGGGCCGATGTGGCAGTCGGCACAGGCCACGCGGGCATGAGGCGAGCGCTGGTGAGCCGTGAATTCGGGCTGCATGACCGTGTGACAGACCGTGCCGCAGAACGGGGTCGAGTCCATGACCTCGACGCCCTTATAGGTTGCGGCCGCCAGCACCACCGCGCTGACAGTGCCGACCCCCACCACGCCCAGTATGGCCTTGCGGGTTCGTTCCTGGTTCAGGTCGACAATCGGAAATGCGCCAGCGTCCTTCATACCGATGGATTCGCCCAGCCTCCGCTGGCGACGAATGCCGACGTAGATCAACACCAGTCCCGTCGCCAGGACCATCGGCAGCAGGACGAAGGTGATGATGCCGATATAGGCGCCGCCGCGCAGGCCGATCATCTGGATCGCGATCAGCGACAGGATCAGGGTCAGGCTGCCGATGACCAGGCCGGTACCTGCCAGGCTGGTCTTGTTGCGTGTCATCGCGGCGAAATAGTGCTTGGCCATGTCGATCCCTTGCTGAAAACGGTATCCGGTTTGAAGTTCTACCCGATTGAAGGCCGCCTATACGGCGGCCTTCAAGCCCTGCGCATACGGAATTTCCGCAGCTCGCTGCCGCTGGCGGTGGATTACATCAATGCAGACTCGTCAGCAGACCGACGAAAATGGCCACCGCCAGCCCGATGCCAATGGTAACCGCCAAGAAGCCGAATACATAGGCTTCCACGAGGTGCTCACGCATCGGCGGGTCGGCCAGGACCGATTCCAGCTGGCCGCTGTCGACGAGCCTCTGGTACTCCTTCGGCCGTTCTTCCTTGAATTTCTCCAGCGGCATCTTGCCGGTGAAGATGACCGGATCCATCGGGAAGCTCTCCGGCCGCAGGTGGGTGTGGAAGAAGTGGAACAGGAAGATGAAGCCGGTGGCCAGCAGCGCCTCATCGCTGTGCACCACGTAGGCGGCGTTCAGCACCCAGCCCGGCAGGAACGAGGTGAAGAAGTTCGGGAACCAGAGGAACAGGCCCGAGAAACCGATAATGGCCACGCCCCAGAATACCGCCAGGTAGTCGAACTTCTCCCAATAGGCCCAGCGGTCCATCTTTGGCCGCGGTCCGAGGTACAGGAAGTACTTCATGTTGCCGAGAAAGTCGGTGACGTCGCTCCACTGTGGCACCATTGAGCGCGGTCCCCACAGATAGCCTTTCTCCTTCCTGATGAACATGCCCCAGAACACCATGAGCAGGTGCGCGGCGAAATAGCCGAAGGTCACGATGGCCGCAAAGCGGTGCAGCCAGGAGACGACCTGGGCGCCGCCGAGCACGTTGGCCATCGGCTGGGCCCAGGGTGCTGCAGCAAACTTCAGTGGCAGGCCGGTAGCGGCCAGCAGCAGGAAGCTCAGGACGATGCTGATGTGGAGAGCGATCTGCCCGCGCGAGAAGCGCTTGACGTACTTGCCGGGCCCGCCGTGCGAGCTTTGGAACTCTCCACGCAGCTTGCCGACCAGTGCGCGCTGCAGCCATAGCAGATCGTGGATACCGAAGAAGGCGAACACGCCGATCAGCAGCGATACCATGAACACGTAGACCCAGTAGACGTAAATATTGTCATTTGGGTCAGTCGGATCGTTGTGTGGATCGAAAGTCAGGAAGGCCGGGGTGACTTTGCCCTTGTGGCACTGGCCGCACATTGCCGCCAGGTTATCCGGGTGGATGGTCGAGCCCGGATCGCTCGCCGGCAGGTTGTGGTGCGGCGTGTGGCAATCCGAGCACATGGCTGCGGCCGCGCGGCCGATGTCTGTCGCCTTGCCGTGGAAGCTCGTATGGAAGGTCGCGCCCTCCTTCTGGTGGCAGTTTCCGCACTCATGCGGGAAGTCCTGGCGCGCCTGGATCGAAGTTGGGTCCACGACGTCGTGCGCGTCGTGGCAATCGATGCACAGTGGCCCAGGCTTGCCTTCCTGCCAGAGCTGGCCATGCGTGCTCTCGGTCCACTTGGACAGGATGAATTCATGGCAGCCGCCGCAGGTCTCTGGGCTCTTCGCATGCGAAGTTCGCGAGTCCGGGTTGCTCTTCGGCAGGATGTCGTGCGTGCCGTGGCAATCGGTGCAGGCTGGCGAGGAGTTCAGGCCCTTGACCAGCCGCGCCTTGGCGTGCGAGCTGTGCAGGTAACCCTCCATCATGTCGCCGTGACATTGCCCGCAGGTCTGCATCTGGTTGACCGGTGACAGCGGGGCCTCGAGTCCGGGGCGCCGCGGCAGGGTGTGCAGATCGCCGTGACATCTGGCGCAGGACGCTGCGCTGGCTTCCGGTGTCGCTTTCTTCGCGTGGACACTCTCGCGCAGGGGCGCCAGTTCCTCGGCATGGCATTGTTCGCAGTTGGCCACCGGCACCGCGCCCAGTTTGTTGCGCGGATGACGGGTGCTCAGGGCATCGGCGTGGCAGGTGGTGCAGTCGAGCCGGCGGTGCTTGGAAGCGGAGAACCCGCTCTCGTGGACGAGCATTGAACGGCCGTCTTCGGCCGTCAGTGCTTCGTCGTCGTGACAGCTCAGGCAGCGTTCGTTCGGAATGGCGCGAGCCGCGTCCTGGGCGAGCGATGGCGGAATGGAGGCCAGCGGCAGCAGCAGTGCCGCCCATGCGAGGAAGGCCAGACGGCCGTTGACGACACGACGCCCGACTTCGCTTGCGCGAGGCCGACAGATCGAGTTGCTGTTCACGATGCTCTCCCTGGTACGGGGCAGCAGGCGCGGGCGAGGGGCCGAGGGGATCGTCCGGGCGCCCGTGGTCAGCCAAAACCTTACCAACCCGTCAAAGTCCCTGCGTTACACACTCGCGTCCCGGGCCGCACCGGGCGGCTCGCGGGTTCCGAGTTCGGGAATCTTTGTACCGAATTTTCCTGCGCTGCATCATCGTGGGAAAGCCTTAGATGCCGGTGGCTGCCCAGGCGGGTAAATCACTGATGCGCAAGGAATGTGTCGTGGTTCTCAGGCCCGGACAAAATCAAATGTCGACTCGTTGTCCAGGTGGTGGCTGGCAGGTCATTCGCCGTGCTTGAACACCTCGACCGAGAGGCTGACCGAGCGTTGCTCGCCCGGCGCCAAGGAGCCGACGCCGACTACATTGCGGGCAATCTCCTCGCCGCGGCCGTCGCGAATGACGACCACGACGGAATATTCCCACGGCTCACCAGTTGAGGAATGGCTGAATGAACCCTCGATGCCAAGCGCAACCTCGCCCGGCTCGACGCGGCCCGCCGCCTTGCGTGAGTCGAATCGCAGATGATGGCGGCACGCCGGGCAGACGGCCGCACTCTCCAGGATCGTAGCCCGGCAATGTGGGCAGGAACGAGTCTTTCCTGCCATTGCGGATCGCACGCTCATCGCGCGTGCGCCGCAGCGCTACTTGCGCTCGACGGGGCGGGGATTGCCGGTCTCGTTCCAGCCGAACTCGGCACGGCCACGCATCCGGGCTCCCGCCGCAACCGAAAGCGAACCTGCCGCCACGTCGCCGTTGATGACGCCGGTCTGTTGCAGTTCGACCCGCTGGGCCGCTTCGATGTTGCCTTCGAGTTCGCCGCTGACCATGACCGAACCCGCTCGCACCGAGCCGCCGAGATGGGCCCCCGGCTCGATGGTCAGCGTACCGTCCACGTGCACGTCGCCCTTGAAGCGGCCGGAGATCCGCACATGACCCGAACCTTCGATCTTGCCCTCGAAGGTCAGCCCCGCCGCGATCACGGATTCCTTCAGTTCCTGCTTGGTCCGGGGCGGCGTTTCCGCCGTCGTCGCTACCGGCTCGGGCCGGGGACGTGCCGCAGGTCCAGCCGATGCCGGCGTCTCGACCGGTCCAGGTTCCTTCGCAGCGGTGTCTTTCCAAAGCGCCATGGCATGTTCCTCCGGGTAGTCTGCTGCCTAGATTAGCCAGTCGAGCCTGCCGGGGCCAGCGAACTGGCGCACATCGCGGTTGTCTGTATTCGGCGACAGGCCGGCAGCGGCGCGGGGAAGGGCGCCGGCCAGACTACTTGCCGGTGAAACGCGGCTTGCGGCGTTCAGCGAAGGCGCGAACCGCCTCCTCGAGGTCGTCGGAGTGCAGGAAGGCCGAATTCCACAGGGCGACATAGTCGAGGCCCTCGCGGTTCGCGGCGCGAGTGGATGCGTTGAGCACGTGCTTCGCTCCCTGGACCGCCAGCGGTGAGTGTGACGCGATACCAGTAGCCAGCTCACGGGCCCTGGCGAACAGCGCCTGCGGGTCAGGCAGCACCTCGGTCAGCAGGCCAACCTGCAGTGCGCGGCCGGCGTCAACATCACGCGCGGTCAGTATGAGGTCCCTTGCGACACCCTCGCCGACGATGCGCGGCAGGCGTTGCAGCACGCCTACGTCGGCGACCATCGCGACGCGGGTCTCGCGCACCGAAAAAACCGCATCGATGCTCGCGATGCGGATGTCGCAGGCGGTAATCAGGTCCATGCCGGCGCCGAGGCAGGCGCCATGCACCGCGGCGATCACCGGCTTGCTGGTCCTCTCGAAGCAGCTCGCGGTGCGCTGGTAGCGCTGGATGTCCTCGTAGAGCGCCCGCCGCCTGGAAACCGGGGAGTCCCCCCGGCCCGAGATCGACCCGCCGCCGGCAAGCGCCGGCGCATGGTCCACGAGGTCGATGCCGGAGCAGAAGGCCTTGCCGCGGCCAGCGAGCACGATCACCCGCGTGGCTTCGTCGGCGTCGAGTTCGGCCACTGCCGCCGGAATGTGGTCCCACAACGGTCGATGGAGTGCGTTGAGCTTCTCCGGCCGGTTTAGCCAGAGAAAGGACACGCCGTCAGCGGACTCGACTTCGAGGTTATCCCAGGACATGCACTAGGCTCCCCGCAGTGGGACTGACACGACCGGCGTGCGGCCCAGACCCGTTCAAGCCGCCGCTGGAGGCTGCCGCACGAGAATCTGTTCCGTCAGCAGGCGCATGCGCCGGCGCTGCATCTTGAGCCGGTATTCGATCTCGCGCACGCGGGTACGAAAGCTGGCTTCCTCCCAGCGGGCGGCGATACGCTGCCGCGTCGCTGCGTACCACTCGTCGCGCAGTCTCGACCATTCGCTGAGCGTTGCCTGGAAGGTTTCGTACTCGCGCGCCATGCGTTCGCGGATCGGCTCCAGGTCGGGCAGATGCAGGCCCTTGCGGCTGCTTTCAAGCGCCGCCTGGGCGCGCTTGAACTGCATGGCCAGCCGGGCGCGCTGGATGGTCACGTCCGGGACGCGCTTGAGGTTGGTGGTGAGGCCGACCAGCGACAGGGCGTAGATCATCCATTTCGACGGGTCCCACTGCCACCAGCGGATGCCGTTGCGATAGTCGCGATCGAAGATGTGATGAAAGTTGTGATAGCCCTCGCCGTAGGTCAGGAAGGCGAGAACTGGATTGTCGCGGGCGGAGTTCTCATCCGTATAGGGCCGGCTGCCCCACATGTGGGCCAGCGAATTGATGAAGAAGGTGGTGTGATGGATCAGCACCAGGCGCAGCACCCCCGCCAGCAGGAACACGCCCCACAAGTCGCCAGCCAGCCAGCCGAGGACCAGCGGTAGTCCGACGTTGGTTGCGAGCACCAACGGCGCATAGTAGCGGTGCTGCCAGCGGACCAGCGGATCCTGTTCGAGGTCACGACCGTTGCTGAAGTCGTTCCTCCCGGATTCCCAGTAGCGGAGCATCCAGCCAATGTGCGAGAACCAGAAACCGCGACCGGCCGAGTAAGGATCGGCGTCGTTCCGGTCCACGAACTGGTGGTGGCGGCGGTGGTCGGTCGCCCAGATCAGGATGCTGTTCTGCAGCGCCATGCCGCCAAAAATCATGTAGACCAGCCGCAGCGACCAGTGAGCCTGATAGGTGCGGTGTGCCCACAGGCGGTGGTAGCCGCCGGTGATGGACATGCCGTTGGCACCCAGCAGCAGGAAGCACCAGATCCAGGCCGCCGCGCTGTAGCCATGGGTGAAGCCGTACCACGGAACAACGGTTACCGCGGCCAGGAAGGTCGTGGCGAACAGGAGGGTCGTTACCCAGTTGATGGGCGGTAACCTGGTTGCGGCGCTATCGGTCATCTCGTAGTGGTCCTCGCGGGGGTGAAAAACGGCGGGGTATTGTGGACGAAAAGGACAGCCCCGGGGCACGTATTGCGCCAGGAAATATATTTATTATATTACAATAGGTTACGAGCGTCCGCCTGGTGTTTTGAGTGGCGGAGTTGGGCGTCACGCCGGCGGCTATTCACTCGCGCCCGAGGCGCCTGTAGAGCAGTCCCGCCAGCACGGCGCCGACGATCGGCGCAACCCAGAACAGCCACAACTGGCCCAGCGCCCAGTCGCCCACAAACAAGGCCGGCCCGGTACTGCGGGCCGGGTTCACCGAGGTATTGGTGACCGGGATACTGATCAGGTGGATCAGGGTCAGCCCCAGCCCGATCGCGATCGGGGCGAAGCCAGCTGGAGCGCGTTTGTCTGTTGCGCCAAGGATGATGACCAGGAACATGAGGGTCATCACCACCTCGCAGACAAGCGCCGAGACGAGTCCATAACCGCCAGGCGAGTGCATGCCGTAGCCGTTTGATGCAAAACCACCCGCGAGGTCGAAGCCGGCTGCCCCCGAAGCGATCACATACAAGACGCCCGCGCCCGCCACGCCGCCAAGGACCTGGCTGATTACGTAGGGCAGAATCTCCGCGGTGGGGAAGCGGCCGCCGGCCCAGAGGCCGATCGTCACCGCCGGGTTGAAGTGGGCACCGGAAATATGGCCGACGGCATAAGCCATCGTCAGCACCGTGAGTCCGAAGGCAAGCGATACGCCGATCAGGCCGATGCCGACGTCGGGAAAGGCGGCTGCCAGCACGGCGCTACCGCATCCACCGAGGACGAGCCAGAAGGTGCCGACGAATTCCGCCAGCAGCCGATTGGGCATGGGCATGCAAAATTCTCCACCTAGGGGCAGGGCGGCCGTGCGGCCAGCCGGCGCAGTTGTCAACGCTGCTCAGTATAAGCCGGGCAGGTGGATCTGGGCAGGCGTCGGCTGGTCGGGCACCGGGTAGCGGGTGTCGATCGCTGCCGCTGGCTTGCCGGCAACCAGCGGGGCGGCGCCCGTGGGCGGACAACTGCCTGTCTGGAGCCAGTAGAGTGCGGCCGCTGTGGACGCTTCCATTGGGTCGTTCATCGGATGGTCGAGGTCATCCGCAGCACCACAGAACGGCAGGGTGCCGGCGAGGCCGTCGTAGTAGTCGCCCTCTTCATCCCGGTTGGTGCTGCGGAACGTGACCAGCCTGAGCCGTGTTTCGCAGCCCGTCAGGTCGAAGGGGGACTGGCCAACCGGCTTGCCATAGGTGTTGGCACCGATCAGGCTTGCGGCGGTGACCCAGGATTTCATGGAATTCATGGTCATTTCGCTCGCGGAAGCGGTGGCGCCGGTGCCGATGAAGGCAATCGCGACCGGGCCGACCGACTCGGGCTGCGGCTCGAAGAAATGCGTCCTGTCCTCGGCGGACTTGCTCGAGCGGAAGCGCAGGTTTGAATAGACATCGTCGGCCCGGCGCCCCTGTCCGAACAGGTCGCCGAGAAACTCCGAGACCGAGATCAGGCCGCCGCCGTTGTAGCGCAGGTCCACGATAAAGTGGTCGATTTCCTGCGCACTGAACTGGTCGAAGGCGTTCCTGAGTGGTGCATTGGCGGTAGTGATATAGGTCCGTAGGTTTACGTAGCCGACCTTCACCGCTGGATTCGAAGGCAGCGTAAGTACCGCAACGCCATCATCCGGAATCGGCTGGATTGTCACCACCCGCTTGGTCAGGCTGCGATCAATGACTATCCCGCCCGTCGAGTAGCGGAAACCGCGCACGACGCCTTCCTCCGCCGGGCCGAACGCGTTCGACAGGTTGGGGTCGCTTGGCAGGATATTGGCGACCCCGACAAAACCAGAGCCGGAGTCGATCGCCAGCAACTCCGCGCCGCGGGAAATGCCCGCTTCGGAGGCTGGACTCGATTCGAACGCCTCCATGAAGTAGACGCGGTTGCCGTCAATCCGGACCCGGAAGCCGAATCCGATGAATTCGCCCTCCTGCAGGAACGAGCTGTCCTCCGCCTGGGTGGTCACGTAGCTGAAGTGCCGGTCCTTGCCCTGGGCACGTGCCTCTGCCGTCATGAAATCCAGCAGTTCCTGGGTGGTAGCGAACTGGCTGGCGTTCACCTGCGCGGGCAACAGGTCGGGAAACAGGTACCACTCGTAGGTCGCATCCCTGACGAAGTTCTTCTCCGTGCTGACCGAACAGGGGCTCGGAACCATGCCACCGCCGCCACCTGAGCCGCCGCCACATGCGGTCAGTGCCCCGGCGATCAACAGCAACGTGAAACGGCAAGGAAGCATAGGTAGACCCTAGCAAAAACCGTCAAATTGGGGGAACCGGACAATACAGATACCCGTCCGCCATGCCCCTGTCCTGGCCGGTCTAATCCCGGGTCCCTGAAGGTTTCGGCTGACCAAAGAGTTCCTCAAGCCGGGCCCTGGCCTCGTCCCCGGGCGACGATGATCCAGTCCCCTGGCCGGACCCTCCCCCGAACAGCAATTCGAGCTCGGAGCGGGCTCGCGTTGCCGTGTCAGCGACAGCCGTGAATGCGTGGGCACGTGGACGGAAGTAGTCACAGAAATTGGCGCGGGTCTTGTCCTTGACCTCCTCCGCCACGGGCTCCCGGCAGCTCTTCGCGACGGCGGTGTCGTAGAACTCACACAGGCGGCAGGCGTGCAGCTCCGCTCCACAGGTGGCGCACTCATCCTGACGGCGAAGCGGCAGCGACAACGCCGCCAGTGAGGCCCCGCACTTCCAGCACACGAGCCCTTCGATCGCATCGAACATGGCATGAACCTCGCGCAGTGCGCCGCAAGCGGGCCGGTGCCGGCGCGGGGTCGAATTCCGACACCGCTGGCGGCCACGATTGCGCGAGAATGTCGGTTCCCACCAGCAAGTTCAAGGATCGCGGCATGAGTGAACAAGGAAAATCGGCGCGCCCGGGATATCTCGTCGTACAGGGCGTCGTAACCGATCGTGACGGATTCAAGGCTTATAGTGCGGCCCTTCCGCCAATCTATGCCAAGTATGGTGGTCGGTACCTGGCCATGGTTCCGGCGCCGCTGGTAGAGGTCGCGGAGGGCGACGCGGAGCAGCGCAGCGTCGTCATCGCGCGGTTTGCCTCCACGGAAGCCGCATGGAAATTCTGGAATTCGCCCGAGTATGCGGAAGCCAAGAAACTGCGCGAGGGCAAGGGCAGTTTCTACGTCATGGTGCTGGAGGGCATGCCGGACTCGTGAGTTGCGACGGCTGAGCCGTCAGCAGTTCACGGCTCTCCTGCCATTCTCCGCGACTCGTTGATCACCCAGGCACGGATGTCTTCCGCTTGCGGCGCGCCGAAGCGGCTCTCGAAGGCGACCATGCCGTTGGCCGCCAACGCACCCTCCAGCACGATGGTTTTCCACAGGGCCGCATCGGTAAGTGCCGCCGAGTAACGCAGGTCGGGCAGCACGCCGCCGGAGATCGCCCCGGCTCCGTGGCAGACCATGCAGTGGTCCGCATAAAGCCTGGCGCCGGCGGCTGCCGTGCCGGTCGTGCTGGTGCCAGCGAGGTCCGGGACGGGCCGGGGTTCGGGCAATGGCACCGGCGGCAACTGGGCCGAGCCGCCCAGGCGGAAAGCCAGTACACGGCCCATCTTTCCGGGCCGGTCCTCGGGCATGGCAAATCCGGAGATCAGGGGCGCGGCGCCGCCCTTGCCGACCATCACCGCGACGTACTCGACGCCACCTGCTTGGTAGGCGATGGGACCCGCCAGAATGCCGTTGCCCGCGTCGAACGACCAGAGCTGCTTGCCACTGGTCGCATCATAGGCAATGAACTTGCCGTCGATGGTGCCCTGGAAGACGAGGTCGCCGGCAGTGGCTAGCGTACCGCCGTTCAGCATGTACGGATGATCGACGTGCCAGGCTTCCCGCTGTCTTACCGGATCCCAGGCGACCAGGCGGCCCTTCAGCATGGCTGCCAACGCCTTGCGTTCTGCCGCATCGTCGGGCAGCGTCGTGGCGATCAGCGCATCGATGCCGTTCTGCCACCCAGTGTTGGGTGACGTGTCGGCAGCCGGGTTCGCATAGACAAACGGGATTTCCATCGCCGGGATGTAGACCATCCCGGTCCGGGGGCTGAATGACATTGGATGCCAGCTGTGGCCGCCGTAGCCCGAAGGTATCACCACGGCCGGCGCCTCCGTGTAGCGAGCCTGCGGGTCCTCCACCGGTCGGCCGGTGGCCAGGTCGATGTGACTGGCCCAGTTGACCGGCACGAAGTTGTTGGCAGAGATCAGTTCACCGGTGGCGCGGTCGAGGACGTAGAAGAAGCCATTCTTGGGTGCCTGCATCAGTACCTTGCGGGGCTGCCCGTCGAGATTCAGCTCCGCCAGGATGATGGGCTGGGTCGCCGTGTAGTCCCAGGTTTCGGCGGGCGTCGTCTGGTAGTGCCAGACGTATTCGCCTGTTTCGGGCCTGAGCGCCACGATCGATGACAGGAACAGGTTGTCGCCCTTGCCCTCCGAGCGCAGCCGGTGGTTCCAGGGCGAGCCGTTGCCCACGCCGATGTAGAGCAGGTCGAACTCCGGATCGTAGACGATTGCGTCCCAGACAGTGCCGCCACCGCCCAGCTTCCACCATTCACCGGCCCAGGTTTCCGCGGCTCGTCTCAACGCCGCGGATTCGAACGGTTCGGACGGATTGCCCGGCACGGTGTAGAACCGCCAGGCCTGCTGGCCGGTCGCGGCATCGTAGGCGGTGACATAGCCGCGGACGCCGTATTCGGCGCCGCCATTACCGATGATGACTTTGCCCTTCACCACACGTGGCGCGCCGGTAATGGTGTAGGGCGCGGCAGGATCCGTCGTCTGCACCATCCAGGCCGGCTTGCCCGTGGCTGCATCGAGTGCTACCAGGCGGCCGTCCAGGGTGCCGAGAAACAGGCGCCCTTTCCACGCCGCCAGGCCACGATTGACGACGTCACAACAGGCCTTGAAGGCCGCTTCACGCGGCACCTCGGGATCGTATTGCCAGAGCTTTGCACCGCTGGCCGCATCGATGGCCACGACCTTGCTCCAGGCGGTAGTCGTGTACAGCACACCGTCGATGACGAGCGGTGTGCCCTCCTGCCCGCGCGAGGTGTCGAGCTCCAGCGACCAGCCCAGGCCGAGCTTGGCGATGTTGCCCTTGTGCAGTTGCGTGAGCGGCGAGTAGCGCTGTTCGGAGTAGGTGCGTCCGTGGGACATCCAGTTGCGGCCGTCCTTCTCGGCGGCGCCAAGCCGCAGGCCGTCGACGTTGGCGGCGCGAGGCGGCCCGAGCGCGCTGGAACACGCAACGATTACCGCAGCTGTACAGGCGACTACCACGAGCGACGTCCGGGTGGAGGTGAAATTCATGAGCGCCCCTCTGTCTATGTTCCGGATCATCTTGCGGCAATCGGCTGTACATGACCAGATTTGACCGGCGACCACTTCATGAAAGCGCGGCGAAGGCGGTGCGTGCCTCGGTCATGCCGGCCGTGATCTCCTGGTCGGGAATGTCGAAGGCGAGCCTGAGGTAACCGTCCTGCATGAATCCGCAACCCGATGCGGTTACGACGCCTGCCGTCTCGCACAGGTATGCCGCCACGTCGTCGGAGTCTGCCAGCACCTCGCCTGACGGCGTGCGCTTGCCGAAGACGCGCGTGACATCCCAGAACGAGTAGAAACTCGCCGGAGTGTCCCAGACTTCGACGTGGGGGATGCTCCGAGCGGCTGCAATGAGCAAGTCCCGCTTGCGCTGCAGGTCGGCTACCAGCGTGTAGTCGTAGCTCGATTCCAGCGCAGCCAGCGCCGCACGCTGGCTCGGCACCGAGGGGCCACTGGTATAGTGACTCTGCAGGTTGACCATTGCGTCGGTCAGGTCCCTCGGGCCAACCGACCAGCCGATCCGGAGCCCGCCGGCGCGACGGAAGTTCTTGGACATGCCGTCGATCTGCACCAGCCAGGGAAGCACCTCGTCGTCCAGCGGCGGCTCCGGGAACGCGCCGCCGTCGAACACCAGTTTCCAGTAGAGCCTATCCAGGACGAAGTACAGGCCGTGCCTGGCACAGACCCGGGCAAGTGCCGCGACGGTGTCCCCGTCGTACATCTGCGCCGTCGGATTGACTGGGTTGTTCAGCAGGAACATGCGGGCATGCGGCCGCATGCGGATGTTGCGCTCGAGGTCGTCGGGTCCGACGAGCATACGGTCATTCGACCGCGGCAGGACCATGATCGGCGTGGCGTAGGACATCACCGCGAGTGGCTGGTAGGACACCCAGGGCGCAGCGTCGAACAGGAACACGTCAGCCGGGTTCGCGATCGCCATGAAGGTGTTGAGCAGCGCCTGCTTGGCGCCCGTGGTGATGACGACGTCTTCGGGTCCGTAGACGTGTTCGAGGCCGAGCCAGCGCAATACTGATGCACGCAGTTCCGGCAGGCCGCCGGGGTCCGCATACATTGTCTCTTCCTCACGGAAGGCCTGTTCGCCTGCAGCGCGGATCTCCGGATTCAGGTGTCCCTTGGTCTCCCCGAGGCCGAAGTCGTATACCGGCAGGCCGCGAGCGGCGCGCTCCTGGACGAGCGCCTTCAGACCGAGTGTCAGCGAAGGACGGAACTTGTCGAGCTTGGCCGAGATTCTCTGTGTGTACCGCATGACCGTTCTCCCGCTGGCACATGATCTGCCGGATGGCGTTGAACATCGGCGCCATGGACACCATATCGTGAACATGTCCCGTGAGTCACGAAGGGTGGCCAAGGCGGAGTCGGTCTGTTACGGTCCTGAAGCGCCGCGCCGCCACTGAGCGCGCCTGAGCGCGCCGGAATTTTTTCCATGGCGCCACCCTGTTGTCCGCTGCGTGGTAACTGACGGGCAGCGGCTTTCAGCATTGCCGTTTCCCGGATACGGCGCTGACACTCACAGAGAGGATTTGTGCGACCCGAGTCGTCGACGCGCTATACGCCTTACACGCTGTCCAGCATGGATCGCATCCCGCAGATTGCAGGGTTGTCCGAGCGGCGGCGGCTGGCGATGAAGGCGGTTGCGCATGTGTTGCCGTTCCGCTCGAACCGCTACGTGACAGACGAGTTGATCGACTGGGACAACATTCCGGATGACCCGATCTTCCAGCTGACTTTCCCGCAGCCCGGCATGCTCGAGCCCGAGGAGCTTGCTCGCATCATGGCCATGCTGCGGGAGGGGGCCAGCTCGCGGCAGATCCGTCCCGTCGCCAACGAAATCCGCCGCAAACTCAATCCCCATCCGGCGGGGCAGCTCGAACACAACGTACCGAGACTAGATGGCGTGCCTCTGCCCGGTCTCCAGCACAAGTACCGCGAGACAGTGCTGTTTTTCCCCAGCCGTGGCCAGACCTGTCACGCATACTGTACCTACTGCTTCCGCTGGGCCCAGTTCGTCGGCATGGAGGATATGAAGTTTGCACAGCGTGAAACCGAGACGTTGCATGCATATCTGCGACGTCATGACGAAGTGAGCGACGTGCTGTTGACCGGCGGCGATCCGATGATCATGCGCGCCGGGCACCTGCGCGCATACGTCGAGCCGCTGCTGCAGAAGGGCTTCGAGCACATCCGGCACATCCGCATCGGCACCAAGGCGCTGGCCTTCTGGCCCCGCAAGTTCGTGTCCGACCCCGACTCCGGCACCCTGCTCAGGTTGTTCGAGGAGGTGGTGGCCAGTGGCCGGCACCTCGCGCTGATGGCGCATTTCACGCATCCGCGCGAGCTCGAGACCCCCATCGTCCGACAGGCGATCGAGCGCATCCGCTCGACGGGTGCGGTGATCCGCACACAGGCGCCGCTGATTCGCCACATAAACGACTCTGCCACCGCCTGGGCCGACATGTGGAAGAAGCAGGTTGCACTGGGCTGCATTCCCTACTACATGTTCGTCGAGCGCGACACCGGGCCCAGGGATTACTTCGGGGTACCCCTGATCGAGGCCCACGACATTTTCCGCCGGGCCTTCCGGCGGGTGTCCGGCCTGGCCCGGACCGTGCGCGGCCCATCCATGTCGGCCACGCCGGGCAAGGTCGTGGTGCTCGGGACGCAGGAAATCCACGGCGAGAGGCTGTTCGTGCTCAGCTTCTTGCGAGCGCGTAAACGGGAATGGGTTGGTAAGCCATTCTTCGCCAAGTTCGACCCGCGCGCGCGCTGGCTCGACGAACTCCAGCCCGCCTTCCGAGCCAAGCGATTCTTTTTTGAGAACGACAACCCGCCCCGAAAAAAACAGGTCGGCTGGGAGTAGCTGCCCGATTCCCTGGCTGCGCAACTCGCCACGATGACCGGCCACGCGCCGCGCGCTAGCATAGGCGCCGTGATACGGAGGCTGTCGTCATGAGTGTCCGCACCTTGCTGGTGATCATCGTCCTGGGGCTGCTCGCGATCTTCGCGATGGTCAACTGGAGCACGTTCATTGCTCCCACCCACCTGTCGCTGGTGGTAACGAGCGTGGAAGCGCCGCTCGGCCTGGTCATGCTGGGCTTCACCGCGGTGCTTGCCGCAGTACTGCTCGGCTACGCGCTCAAGGTGCAGATCAATGCACTGTCAGACAGCCGCAGGCAGTCCGAGGAGTTGCGCAGGCAACGCGAACTCGCGGACCAGGCCGAGGCATCGAGATTTACTGAGCTACGGCAATACCTGGAGCAGGAACTGGGATCGGCCAGGCAATCCCAGCTGGACTCGGAACGGCGCCTGCGCGAGGAGCTGGAAGCTGTGGCCAACTCACTCGCCGCGAGCATCGGCGTGGTCGACGACCGGCTGGAGAGGCAGTCGCCGACGCCTCCGGAGAGACAGCCCTGAACCGGCTGCCTCTCAGTCCTTGACCTGCACCGAGCGCGCCGATTCAGTTCCTTCGATTCTGATCGCCCCCGACTTGAGGTGCAGGTCGCGCTGCGGGAAGGGAATCTCCAGCCCGCGCGCGGCCAGCTCGGTCTCCAGCGCCCAGAGGTACTTCGCCTGGGTGCGGCTCGGCGAAATCATCAGGTTGCGGGACACCCATACGATCAGCTCGAAGTCGAGGCTGCTGTCGCCGAATGCAACCAGCCAGACCTCGGGGTCGCGGCCGGGCCCGAAAATGGTGCCCTCAACGGTATGGGCGGCGGCGATCCCCGCTGCGCGGACTTTCTCCTTGTCCGAGCCATAGGCCACGCCGAAGGGCACGTGAATCCGGCGGAAGCTGTGGCCGTAGCTCCAGTTGATGACCCGTCCGCCGGTAAGCTCGGAGTTGGGCACGAACATGTCGACCGAGTCATTGGTCGTGATGCGCGTGTAGCGCATGCTGATCTCGCTGACCCGACCCATGACGCCCGACTGCAGGTCCACGAAGTCGCCCACCTTGACTGAGCGTTCGAACAGGATCACGAGTCCGGACAGCAGGTTGCTGAAGAAACCCTGCAGGCCGATGCCGAGGCCGACGCCGATGGCGCCGCCGAGGAGCGCGAGGCTCGTCAGGTCGAAGCCGAGCCAGGTCAGTCCGATGACGGTGGCCAGCACCCAGATCAGGTAGCGGGCCACGCGGCTGAAGGCGTAGGCGCCCGCCCCGGAGCCGGGCTCGTTCTCGTCGGCAAGGCGGTCTGCCAGGTGCTGCAGGCCATGCTCCGCCTGCTTGGCGACCCACCAGGCCAGCACGATGATGATGCCCAGCGCCAGCAGGCGCGCCGCGCTGATCTGCGTCTGGCCGACGGTCAGGAAAGGCTGGGTCAGCCAGTCGGGCAGGGCCTGTAGGGGCTTGGCGAGTCTTTCGTCCATCGGGGCGACCCTTGCAAGGAGATCGGCAGTGTAAACCTTCGGCGTTCAGTGCAGTCGAGTCGCCTTACCGCTTGCACGGTTCAGCGGGATTCGCCGGCGCGGCCGTAACGTATGGCGAGATAGGCGAGTCCCGTTGCTGCGGCGTCGCCGATGGCGGTGTGTCGGGCCAGCGGGGGAATTCCCGCAGCCTGCAGGATCGCATCGAAGTCCTGCAGCGGTAGATGGTCCTCGACCTGCCCGCCTGGCTTCAGCCGGTACAGTCGTCGGATGTCGTAGGCCAGCACATCGAGTGGTGGCAACCCGCCCTGTCGCAAGGCGCGATTGAGCGCGGCGCGGTCGAAATCCACGCAGTAACCGAGGATCGGCCGGTCACCGAGCCACTCGCGAAATCTCGACATGGCCTCGGCAGGCGGCAGCCCGTGCACGAGGTCCATGGCGCGCAGGCGGTGAATGCGAACCGATCCCTCATGGGTCGGCGCATCGTGCCTGACCACCGCCTCGAATCGATCGCTCAGCACCACCCGGCGATTGCGGATCGGCACCGCACCGATTGACAGCAGCTCGGCGCTGGCCGGGTCGAGGCCCGTGGTTTCAACATCCACAGCGACGATCTCGGCGTCCTCGGGGGGCCAGCCCCTGAGGCCCGCTGGAATCATCCGGCGCAGCAGCTTCTCGAACACCTCAGATTCCGTGGCCGTAATGCGACCCGAGGAAGGCCTGGAATTCCTTGACCACCCGCAGGGCGTCGCGCAGCAGGTCACGGTCGAGACGGCGCAGCTTGCCGAGGTCGATCCGGTTGTCGGGCACCACGCCTTCCTGCGTGGACTCGAGCTGTTGGCCCAGTCGCAGCCTCAGCATGACCGCGAGCGCCTGCTGAAGGTCTGCGGTCAGTTCGGCGCTGAGAACCCCACGCTCGCCGAGCTGAACCGCGCGCTCGAAGGAATTGGTCACCGCCAGCCCGTGCTCGACCGCCAGCGAGCGCAGGCCATGAACCACCGGGAAGATTCCGCCGTACTTGATGTCAACCGCGGCGTCCCGCCCGAACGGGTTGCGCAGGGTCAGTGGCGCGTGGAACTCGATGGCAGGGCGGACGAAATGGTGCAGCCAGATCTGGTTCTGGCCGAGCTTCGAGAGCGCCTCGCGCAGGGGATGGAACAGCACCGGGTCACCGGCAACCGGCTGGGCGTCGATCAGGATCGCGGTATCGAGCTGGGATTGGGGAGCGGTGCTGCCCACCAGTTGCTCCACGTGCGCCTGCCACTGCGGTACCGAGCCGCGCCATTCCGGATTCGAGACCATCACGCCACCGGGGCAGGGCGGATAGCCCAGCGCGACCAGGCCCTCCGACAGTGCGACGGCGTAGGGTGCAACCTCGGCGTCAGTGACGCCTTCTCCCAGGATCAGGGCGTTGTCCTGGTCAGTCTTCAGGATCTGCTCGCTGCGGCCTTCGCTACCGAGCACCATCATGCAGCAGCGGTCCTGCAGGTCGGGCGGCATGGTGAGCGCATACAGTCGCGCCAGGATGCGCGCGTTCAGCGCACTGACAAGCTCTCCCAGGTGCCGCATCTTGGCGCCGGTCGCGTTCAGCGTGCGCACCAGCGGCGTCAGGCCGGTAGCCGCTTCCGCAAGTTCCTCGCGGGAGCGTGCCCGGGCGACGCGCAGGCCAACGATGTGGGAGTGGCTCGAGTAATGGCTGAGCACCTCGGCCAGTCCCAGGGTCCCGACCAGATGGCCCTTCCGGGTCACCGCTACCCGTTCTATCCGGTGACGGGTCATGGATACCAGCGCCTGGAACAGCGGCGCCTGAGAATCGCAGGTCACGATCGGCACTGTGGTGATCGAGCCGACCGCGTCGGTCAGTGGGCGGCCGGACAGTGCGATCGCATCCAGTACGTCGGTGCGGGTCGATATACCAAGGCCCTCCGGAGTATCAACGAAGACGCAGTTGACCCGCCGGTCGCGCATGCGTCGCGTCGCGTCGGCGATCGACAGGTCGGCCGGGACAATCACTGCCTCGGCCAGCTCGGCCTCACCGACACGCGTCAGCATCAACTCGCCGAGGTCGCTCTGCGCGGCGCCAGTCTCGACCATGGCCGCCTTGCGGGACAGGGAATCGAGAAAATAGGCAGCGAAACGCCCGTTGGCCTCCACCGTTTCACGGAATGCGTCAGCTGGGATGGTCCACAGCAGCACGTCCTCCAGTGCCATGTAGCTGTGTCGCGACTGGCCGGTCAGGCAGGCCATGGAGCCGAACAGGTCCCCCGGGCCGTATTCCGCGAAAGTTAGCGGCTGGGCATCACCTTCGCGCTGGTCCACCGCCGCGACGTGTCCCTTCAGGATCATGTACAGGAAGTTCGACGGGGTCCCTGACTCGAGCACGCAGGACCCCTCGGACTCGAAGCCGATATCGATGCGCCGCCCCAGCGCAACGGTCTGCTCCCGCGTGAGCAGGTTGAACGGGGGAATTGTGAAGTCGAATTCCCTGAGGGCCGTCTCCATGGCCATATTCTAGTCAGAAGGGGATATCGCCATTTTCATTTTCGACCTGACCCGTCCGCAAGGCATGGCCGGCGGTGGGAATGGAAAGCGGGAATATCGCCGAATTGGTGCAAAAAAACGGGGACGACCTTGCGGTCGCCCCCGTTGAGGTTGTCACCAATTCTCAGTGATGCGTCGCAGCACCCGCACCGCGCGGGACGCGGATATGGTCCACCAGCTCCTGGATGTGCGCCGGCGGTGGCGCGGTCAGGTGACTGATGGTGTAGGTCACCACGATGTTCAGCAACATGCCGATGGAGCCGATGCCTTCCGGCGATATGCCCCACAGCCAGTTGCTGGCATTGTTGCCCGCCGGGTTCACGAACTTGAAGTAGATGATGTACCCGGCCGTAAACACGATGCCGACCACCATGCCGGAAATTGCACCCTGCATGTTGGCGCGCTTGTCGAAGATCCCCAGGATGATCGCGGGGAAGAACGACGCTGCCGCCAGTCCGAACGCGAAGGCCACCACCTGGGCGACGAAGGCCGGCGGGAAAATGCCCAGCAGGCCTGCGATGACCACCGCGAAGAACGCCGCGACGCGCGCGTACAGCAGTTCCTGCTTCTCCGTAATGTCCTTCATGATCATCTTCTTGAGCAGGTCATGCGAGATCGACGAGGAGATCACCAGCAGCAGGCCCGCCGCCGTGGACAGCGCTGCAGCCAGGCCGCCGGCCGCCACCAGCGCGATGACCCAGTTGGGTAGCTTGGCGATCTCGGGATTGGCCAGCACCATGATGTCGCGGTCGATGGTCATCTCGTTGCGATCATCCTTGGCGTAGAACATACGGCCGTCGCCGTTCTTGTCTTCCCACTTGATCAGGCCAGTCTTCTGCCAGTTGGCGATCCACGCCGGAGCCTCGGTGGCCAGCACGCCCTGGCCGTCGGCGCCGTTGATCGTCGTGATCATGTTGACGCGCGCGAAGGCGGCTACCGCCGGCGCGGTCGTGTACAGCAGCGCGATGAAGAACAGCGCCCAGCCAGCTGACTTGCGCGCGTCGGAGACCTTCGGGACGGTGAAGAAGCGGACGATCACGTGTGGCAGACCGGCGGTACCGACCATCAGCGCGAAGGTAATGGCGAACACGTCGATCGTACTCTTTGTGCCGCTGGTGTAAGGCGAGAAACCGAGTTCGGTGCTCAGTCCGTTGAGCTTGTCGAGCAGGTGGCCGCCATCCTGCATTTCGGCGCCGAAGCCGAACTGCGGGATGACGTGCCCGGTCAGCAGCATGGAGATGAAGACCGCCGGTACCAGGTAGGCAAAGATCAGCACGCAGTACTGCGCCACCTGGGTATAGGTAATGCCCTTCATGCCGCCGAGCACCGCGTAAAAGAACACGATCGCCATGCCGATGATGACGCCGGTGTTGATCGGTACTTCCAGGAAGCGCGAGAACACGATGCCGACGCCGCGCATCTGGCCGGCAACGTAGGTAAAGGACACGAACACGGCACAGATCACCGCCACCAGGCGCGCGGTATCCGAGTAGTAGCGGTCACCGATGAAGTCGGGAACCGTGTACTTGCCGAATTTGCGCAGGTATGGCGCAAGCAGCATCGCCAGCAGCACGTAGCCGCCGGTCCAGCCCATCAGGTAGACCGTGCCGTCGCGGCCCATGAAGGAAATGAGGCCGGCCATCGAGATGAACGATGCAGCCGACATCCAGTCCGCGGCGGTCGCCATGCCATTGGCAAGCGGGCTGACACCGCCGCCGGCGACGTAGTAGCCCTGCGTGGTAGACACCCGGCTCCATATGGCGATGCCGATGTAGAGAGAGAAGCTAAGGCCTACGATCAGGTAGGTCCAGGTCATGACTGACATGTTGTGATCCTCCCGATCAGTCTTCGTGGACGTCGTGCTTGCGGTCCATGGTGTTCATGCGGAACACGTAGACCCAAATGAGCACAACGAATACGTACATCGAGCCCTGCTGGGCGAACCAGAAGCCGAGCGGGAATCCCGCGATATGGAACTGGTCGAGCCAGTCCACGAGCAGGATGCCGCATCCATAGGACACGATGAACCAGATGGCGAGAAGCGCGGCGACCAGCCGCAGGTTCTCTTTCCAGTAGGCGCCTTCTCTTTCTTTGCTCACGGCGTAATCCCCCTAGGGTCCGAGTTTTGGTCAGTGGGCAATCTAGCAACCGGCTGCAACCGCCACGTCCCGACTTTGGTCGAAGGATCTGTACGCGGACGCAGGTCCTAGACCTTGGTCTATGAGCTGCTGCACTGCAGTACAGGATCCGGGTGGACAGGCTCGTTCATGTTGCGGTGCATACAATGTCACTTTGACGCGTCGGTCCTGGTCAAGGCTGATTCGGGTGGCAGCGACCGGACATGCAGTGACCCTGACGGCGTGATTATTCACAATGGCTCGATGAGTAAGCATGAAGGCAAGACAACCCCGCCGATGATCCCGCTGCCGGGATATGTCGAGTACCCGCCCCAGGCGATGCTGGCGCGAGCCCGGGAGTTCGCCGACGACATGCAGCGCCGACGCAGCGTGCGGGACTTTTCTTCTCGCGGTGTGCCACGCGGGATCATCGAGGAGTGCCTGCGGGCGGCGACCGCGGCGCCTTCGGGCGCGAACCAGCAGCCCTGGAGGTTCGTCGCGGTGTCGGACCCTGCCATAAAGCGGCGCATTCGCGCAGGCGCGGAAGCCGAGGAGCGCGAGTTCTACGCCCACCGCGCACCGGAGGGTTGGCTCGAGGCTATCGCGCCGCTTGGCACGAACGCTGACAAGCCGTTCCTGGAAACTGCGCCGTGGCTGGTCGCGATCTTCATCCGGCGCTTCGACCGGCGCGCCGACGGCAGCAAGGTCAAGCATTACTACACCGACGAATCTGTCGGGCTGGCCACCGGGCTGTTCCTGGCAGCCTGTCAGCGGGCCGGACTGGCCACGCTCACCCACACGCCGAGCCCGATGGGGTTCCTGAATGAAATCCTCGGGCGGCCAAAGGACATGGAGCGGCCCTTCCTCTTACTGGTTGTCGGCTATCCGGCCGACGACGCACGGGTGCCGGACATCGATCGCCACGGGGTTTCCGAAGTTACGGACTGGAAGTGAACGTTGCAGCGTGCAGATCCCCGCGAAGACGGCGACGCACATCGCGGCCAGTTACTTCGCCGCGGGCAACCTGAAAGCCGGGTGCACGACGCGATCCCCTGCGTGTATTCCCAGCCGCTCGGTGGTTCCCGCCACAACCTCGAGCACGCCGCTGACCGGCGCCACGCTCACCAGCGGATCGGTGGACAGCGGCGTCGCGCCCGCGATGACGTTGACGATCCGTCCGTCCGGCGCAATGAAAATCAGGTCGAGCGATACATACGTGTTCTGCATCCAGAAGGACGCGTACTGGATCGGGTCGAACACGAATAACATGCCCTGGTCAGGTGCCAGTTTGCGCACGAACATCAGCCCCTGAGAGCGGCGCAGCGGCGTGTCCGCGACCCAGACCTCGAAGCTGTGCATGGCGCCGCCGCCGGAAACCTGCACGCTGGAGCGCGGAAAATTGTCCAGCGGCTCCGCGCCGTCGGGAGATGCAGCGCAGGCGCTCCCTGCCAGCAGCGCCAGCAGGCACAGGCCGGCCATTCTCAGCGGCATGGCGACATCCCTCATGAGTCGGGAGCGGTACTGTCACGAGCTTCTTCGCGCCGCAGGATCACCTGCCCACGAAAATCGAAGCGCGTCATCAGGATGACCCCGCTGTCGTCCAGCGCCCTGGCCGGCTCGGTGCAGAAGCCTCGCGCCTCGACTTGCCAGGTCCGTTGGTTCGCGGCGGCATCCGGCAGGCGTTGTTGTGTGACTTCATCCAGCATACAGCGCTGTTCGCCGCGAGTGCCGTAGATCATACCGCTCGCCTCGTGAAGAACGGTGACGTTCACGGGAACCGCCCTGGCGCTTGCGCCTTCCTGCAGCACCGGTGGGGCAAAGACGATCGCCAGGTCGCTGCCGTCCGGCAGCTTGCCCGAAAAGCGCAGGCGCATTCCGAGCCCATCCGGCCGCGGCATCCCCGTGCACGCCAGCCCGGGCTCGCGCCACTCGAGCTCAACCTCGACGTCGCCCCGCAGCCTGGCGGTCAGGAACCCGCTGCCATCGTGCAGGCAAGCCGGTGGGGCCGCGGCCACCGGCTCAGCTCCAGCAAGCATTCCGTAAAGAATGAGCGTCGCGACCAGTCCATGCATGACTCTCGGGTCCTCCGCTGGACTGTGCCGCGTGAACCGGTTCCGCTCAGTCGGCGCGGGATTGCGCCACCAGCAGGTTCTTGGCGAGTCCGCCGTGCATGGTGCCAATGCCGCGGATCAAATGCAGCACCAGCGTGAGGAGCACGATGCCGAGCGGCACGGCGATCAGTCCAATCATCGGTTCGGCGGTGACGTAGACCCCGTCGATATTGAGGCCTTCGCCGTGGAACAGGAACGCGCTCAGCGGGCCCAGGATCAGGGACAGCCCTGCGGCCAGGCCGGTCACGGCAACCGTGAAGTAAACGATGCCGAGGGGCAACATCAGCAGGAAGTACAGCATCGTCGTCCAGGTCCGCCTGTCGGCAAGCATCTCCTTGATCCGCTCCATCACCGGCCGGTCCTTCTGCGGGTAGCGCGGCCGCCGTGGCATGCGCTGGCCCAGCAGGCCTTCTACCAGTCTGCCCTCGGCCAGGGCGAGCACCCGCGTGAAACCGACGAAAAGCAGGAAGAACGGGATGCCGACGATCAGGATCGCGAACCCCAGGGACATCGACAGGCCGGTGACGGTCACCGTGAAGTAGACGATGCCGGTGCCTAGCGCGAGCAGCGAATAGAACAAGGCGGTCCAGGTCCGCGACTCCGCGTACACACCGAAGAATCGCCCGAGCACGGTGCGATGCTGCTTCGGCTTAGGTGGAGCAAGTGCTTCGCGGACCTGCCTTTCAGTCGTGCGGTAGGCCTCCGCGACCTCATCCGGTGCGCCGTAGGTGCTGGCGATCAGCTCCAGCACGTCCGCCTCGCTTTTACCGGGGTTCGCATTGATCTCCGCGCGGAGATACTCCTCGGCGTCGTACAGCGCGTCCTGGATCAGCGCCGGGTCTTCGCCCGTCAGGGTTTCTCTAAGCGCCTTGAGGTAATGCTCGATCGAGCGCGGCGCGCCAGAAGTGTTCATGGCCTGTCCCCCATTGGGTCGGTGAAATCGTTGACGAAATCGCGCGTGTCGTGCCAGATCGCACGCCAGTTCTGGAGAGTCTCGCGGCCCATCGCTGTAATCCGGTAGTAACGGCGCGGCGGGCCGGAATAGGACGGCACTACACGGCTGGCCAGCAGGCCCGCTGCAGACAGCGTTCGCAGTACCGGATAAAGCGCTCCCTGTTTGACCAGGGTGCCCGAGCCGCCTTGGCGCTGGAGCCGCTTGGCAATCTGGTACCCATAGAGATCTTCCTCGGCCTGGTCGAGGATGGCCAGCAGCACGAGCGCGACCAGGCCGGCGTTTAGTTCCTTCTGAAACTTGCGCGAGAGCGGGTCCTGCGCTGGCATGTCGGTATCCAAGGTCTCGCCTTGGTTTTGCGCGGTTGGATCCATAAGGCAGTCCCTTGCACTGTTGAGTAAATAATACTACTAACTTAATACTAGTCAAGCCCCAGTCCAGTCCGTTTGTCAACCAGGTCGACGTCGCCACAGGGTTTCCCAGCCAGTCGGCGAGCAGAGGGGTTTGGGGCGGAGCTTGAAGTCCCGCGAATCTATCCGCTTGCTAGCTCGGGGGCTGTGGCTACCATACGGGGGCGTAAACAGGCGGAGGACGGCATGGAGAGTGGTATGGCGGGCCGTCGGCACTCGGGAAGATTCGTCAGTCGCCTGACCCGGGGCACGCTGGCGGTAATCATGGCTGGCGGACGGGGCGAGCGACTCAAGCACCTGACGGAGCATCGCTGCAAGCCGGCTACGCCCTTTGGGGGCAAGTTCCGCATCATCGATTTCGTGCTGTCCAACTGCGTCAATTCCGGCATCCGCCAGATTGCGATCCTGACCCAGTACAAGGCGCACTCGCTGATCCAGCATGTGCAGCGTGGCTGGTCCTACCTGCGTGGCGAGTTCGGCGAGTTCATCGAAGTCATCCCAGCGCAGCAGCAGGTGGGCGAGCACTGGTACCGCGGCACGGCCGACGCGGTGTTCCAGAACCTCGGCTACATCCGCGAGCACCGGCCAATGCACGTTCTGGTCCTCGCCGGCGACCACGTCTACAAGATGGACTACGGTCCGATGGTGGCGCATCACGTGGAGAAGGGCGCCGACATCACCGTCGGCGTCGTCGAGGTGTCGCTGGACGAGGCCCGCGAATTCGGCGTGCTGACGGTCTCTCCGGAAAACAAGGTGCTGAAGTTCTCCGAGAAGCCGGCCAATCCAGACTCCATCCCGGGACGTGAAGGCGTTGCGCTCGCCTCGATGGGCATATACGTCTTCAAGACGCGCCTGCTGGAACGGCTGCTGGAGGAGGATGCCTTCAATCCTGAATCCGGACACGACTTTGGCCGTAATATCATCCCGGCGGCGATCCACAAGCGGGCGGTATTCGCCTATCCGTTCCAGGATGTCAGGACCCGCGCGCAAAGCTACTGGCGCGACGTGGGCAACGTCGACGCCTTCTACGAGGCCAACATGGAACTGGTCCACGTGGCTCCGGAGCTGAACCTGTACGACGCCCAGTGGCCGATCTGGACCTACCAAGTACAGCAGCCACCAGCCAAGTTCGTGCTCGACGATGATGGCCGCCGGGGTCATGCGATCAATTCCATGGTGGCCGGCGGATGCATCATCTCGGGCGCCGAGGTACGTGAGTCGCTGTTGTTCTCCAACGTCAGGGTGGAGGAAAGATCCCGGGTCGAGGGTTCCGTAGTGCTGCCGAACGTGCGGATCGGTTACGACTGCCGCATTCGCAAGGCAGTCATCGACGAGGACTGCGAGATTCCTGATGGCTGTGTCATCGGCTACGACGCCGAGCAGGACGCGCGTCGCTTCTACATCACCAAGCGCGGCGTGGCGCTGGTGACTGCAGACATGTTCCGCAGCCAGTCTTGAGCGGCGAGCCTGGTCGACGATTCAAGGTGCTGCCGTGTCGGCACAGGTTGATGGGCCTGCAGCAAGGAATCGAGCGCGGCGTTGGCGCTTCTTTGGTTGACGGCGTTCCGCCGTCCGCAGATCTGCGCCGGGCGACTGATCGTCAGCTGATGTCCGGGATGGCAACGGTGATGACCCTATACTGGGGCATGGACACGGGATGGAGATGCACATGAACCCGGCGAACGGTCGCAACCGAAGACGCCCGGCATGGTGGTGGCTCGCAGTGGTGCTCGTCTGCGCCGGTTGCGCGTCGATGCTGCCGAAGCTCGAGGCGCCGCAGTTGTCGCTGGTCGGCGTCAAGGTGCAGGAGATGACCTTCTTCGAACAGCGGCTGATAGTGCGACTGCGGGTCCAGAATCCGAATGACCTGGTCCTGCCTGTCAGGGGCATTGACGTGAATTTCGAGTTGGCCGGCGAGGACTTTGCCAAGGGCGTCAGCGCGCGGGCCTTCGAGGTGCCGGCACTCGGCGAGGCGGAATTCGACATGATCGTCACTGCCAACGCCGCGACCGCGATCCTGAGCATCGCCAATTCGGGTCGCGGCAAGCAGATGGATTCGATCGACTACAGGATCCGCGGCAAGCTGAGCACCAGCCTGGGATTGTTGCGTTCGGTACCCTTCGACG
>JAHEAZ010000107.1 GCA_024642505.1 Gammaproteobacteria bacterium | reverse complement strand
CGACGGGACGGCCCGGGCAGGCCGGGACTTTGCCGGGCCAACCGCGGGACGCCTGGTGTTCGCCGACCGGCAGACCTTGAGCACCCTGTTCGTGCCATTGCTCCGCACCACCACGGAAACCAGCGACGCGACTTTCAGCGTCGAAATCGACCAGGTCAGCAGCCAGGCCAGGGTTGGCGAGGTCCCGCGCGTAACGGTGCAACTCCGGCAGGTCATCACCAGCGCGGACCGCTGATATTGCCGACGCTGCGCTAGCCTGGCCCGAGGTGCCGCGCCTCGACCTTGTCGTAGTAGTCGATGATCTGGCGCACGTACTGGCGCTTGCGCAGGTAGCTGCCGGGAAAGAAGCTGCGCTTGAAGCCGTAGATGATGATGGACTTCAGATCGTGCCGGTCCAGCCCCAGGTGTGTACAGGCGAGCAACAGCTCATCGGTCACGGTGGTGTTGCTGACGAGCCTGTTGTCGGTGCAGATGGTCGTGGACAGGCGCTCCGCCCGCAGTTTGCTGAATGTGTGCTCCTCGAGCCGGCGCGGATGAGGATTCGTTTGCAGGTTGCTGGTCAGGCAGACCTCGAGCGTGATGCGCCGGTCGGCGATGTAATTACCAAGCCTCTCGACGTAATGCTCGCGGTCTTCTATGGCCGCGTCGCGGATGGCATCCGGCTCTAGAAGGTAGGTGCCGTGGCCGATTCGGTCCGCGTGCAGGTCGGTAATTGCCTGGAAGATCGACTCGGGTCCGTAGGCCTCACCGGCGTGTACCGTCTTCTTGAGGAAGTGACGGTGCGCGTAGTCGTACGCTGGTTTGTGGTCGCCGGCCGGATAGCCTGCTTCCTCACCGGCAAGATCGAAGCCCACGACCTGCAGGCCATGCTGGTCGCGCGCGGTCACGGCAGCCCGGGCGAGCTCGATGGAGGCCATGGAGTACAACTCCTTGGTGCGAGCATAAGGATGTGCGGCAAATAGCGTGGCGTAGTACTGGCTGAATGCTCCGGTGAACATTCGCATGGCACAGCAGATGATCCCGAACTCGAAGGGCGGTTCCTCCCCCGAGACCACTGTCGGCCGGTGGTTCCAGGCATCGCGGGCCCGCCGCAGCCCGCGGTCGACCGCGGCGATCGCCTGGACCGCGTCGAGTCCAGGGTGTACGTGCAGCTGCGGTGCGAAGCGAACCTCGAGGTAGCGAACGCCCTCGAGTTGATTGTCCTCGGCGAGTTCCAGCGCGGCACGCTCCAGGGCTTCCTTGGTCTGAAGCGCCGCGACGGTGTACTGAAAGCCCCTAAGGTATTCGCCCAGGCCCGCGTAGCGCTCCTTGAAGACGGTTTCGCGTAGTCCGCCTTCGGTTTTGCTCGGCAACACAACGGCTGCCTCGCGGGCAAGCTCGATCAGCGTCGGCAGCCGCAGCGAGCCATCCAGGTGGACGTGCAGGTCGGTCTTGGGCAGGGCGGTCACGAATGCGGCGGTGATGGGGGTGGTGTGCAAAGCGGATTCCGGGCGCTATCAGGTGCGCAGCATAGCGCGTCGTACGAACCATCCGACCAGCAACGCGAAGGCCGTCGCCCCGAGCAACCTCCCGCTGGCGTCGCCGGCCCAGGCGTAGCCCAGGCCCTCCGGCTTGCGGCCGAGCGCAAAGGCCGCGCCCGCCAGCGCGACGCCGAGCAGACCCTCGCCGCCCACGAATCCGGACCCCAGCAGTACGCCGCGGTCGATACGTGATTCTGCCGTGGTTGCGGGTTGATTCCGTGTCATCAGCCACCGCAGGAAGCCGCCGAGGAAGATTGGAGTCATGGTGGAGAGTGGCAGGTAGACGCCGACCGCGAACGGCAGTGACGGGACTCGCAGCAGCTCGGCGAGCAGTGCGATGCCGGCCCCGAAGCCTACCAGTTCCCAGGGCAGGGACTGATCGATCACACCATCGATGACGAGCTTCATCAGGGTGGCCTGCGGGGCCGGCAGGTCCTTGCCTCCGAAACCGAAGGTCTCGGCCAGCAGCAGCACCGACAGGCAGACGAAGGTCGCTGAGGTGAGTACGCCCACCAGCTGCGCCAGCTGTTGGTAACGCGGCGTCGCTCCGAGCAGGAACCCGGTCTTCAGGTCCTGTGAGGTGTCGCCTGAGATCGAGGCGGCAATGGCAACCACACAGCCAACCATCAGGGCGGCAGCCTTGCCGGTCGCGTCCGTCCATCCGATCGCCAGGAACACCGCGGCAGTTCCGAGCAGAGCGGCGATGGTCATGCCCGATGTTGGATTGCTCGTCACACCCACCAGGCCCACGATCCGTGCCGCGACCGTGACGAAAAAGAAGGCAAATATGACGACGCACAGCGCCGCAAGCAGCTGGCGCGGCACGCCATGGATGACGCTGAATACCTGGGGTACCAGAGCCATGACCAGTACGACAATGACAGCGCCACCCGCGAGTACCGAAAGCGGCAGATCCCTGGCAGTTCGTGCCGGCGCCGCCTGCCTGGCGGCGCTGGACCTGCCGAACTGTGCGGCACCTGCCCGAAAACTCTCCAGCATCAGCGGAATGGAACGGATCAGGGTGAGGATGCCAGCTGCGGCGACTGCGCCGGCACCGATATAGCGCACATAGCGACTCCACAACTCGGCCGACGACATCTGCGCTACCGTCTTGATGGTCTCCGGAAAGAGCGGCTCCGGCAGTCTCTCGCCCCACCAGGCGATGGCGGGAATGATCACCACCGCCGAAAGTAGCCCACCGCCGACCATGATGGTGGCAACCCGTGGCCCGAGGATGTAGCCGACTCCGAACAATGCGGCGGAGAAATCCATGCTGACCTCGGCCTTTCGCGGCCAGGGCAAAGCCAGCGACACGTGGTCCGGCACGACCTTGAGCCACGAAGTCAATGCCTTGAAGGCGGCCCCCAGGCCGAGGCCGAGGAACACGTGGCTCGCCTGCACACCGCCGCCCTGGCTCGCTTTCAGGACTTCGGCGCAGGCAGTTCCCTCGGGATAGGGCAGCCTGCCGTGCTCGCGCACGATCAGGAGTTCGCGCAACGGAATCATGAACAGGACGCCGAGCAAACCTCCGCACAGAGCGAGCAGGATCATTTGCAGCAGATCGGGTGGCATGCCCCACATGAACAATGCCGGCAGGGTGAAAATGATTCCGGATGCCAGCGAGCTCGAGGCAGAGCCCGTGGTCTGGGCGAGGTTGGCCTCGAGAATCGTTCCCTGGCGTCCGAAACGCCCGAGGATGCGGAACATCGCCACTGTCATCACCGCGACGGGAATCGAGGTGCTGACCGTGAGCCCCGCCCGCAGCCCGAGGTAGGCGTTGGCTGCACCGAAGACGATCCCGAACAGGATGCCGAGGCCGACGGCCCTGATCGTCAGCTCATGCATGGTGCTTTCGGCGGGTACGTAAGGGCGCTGCGGCTCGGCGCGCATTCAGGCGGATCCGGTAGATTGTGGAGAAGCCGGCCCGGAATCCGCCCAGGCGGCCAGGAACTCACGGTGCGCAGTGAATCGTTCGTCGACACCCGCCGCCAGCTGCGTTAGGCGATAGCCTGAGTAAATACTTGCGACATGCACGTCGCACCGGCTGACGGTGAAACGCACTCGCCAATCCTTGATCGCGAGTCGCAAGCCTTCACCCTCGCGTCGAATGCGACGGTACGGGTGGGGTTGCGGGCCGAGCGACAGCGTGGCCCGGATGCGCTCACCGAGTGCCAGCGATGTGCGCTGCTCGATCCACGCAGCCTGTTCCGCGGCCAGCGGACTGAAGGTTACGCTGTATGGGTCGACCGGATCGGCTGGCGCTGTGCCGCCGGTGCCGCGAGCGGCATCCTCGAGCCAACCGCTACGCGCCCCGGGGTGCGCATCCGTATAGGGCACGTAGGGCTTGATGTCGAGCACGGGCGTACCGTCCACCATGTCCACATCACGAACATGCAGCGTGAGTCCCTCGATCCGCTCCAGTCTGACCGCTGACAGGCCAATTGGGCCCGGACGGTGCGGTGAGCGCGTAGAGAACACGCCCTTGCGGCCCGACGAGCTCCGAGGCGGCAGTACCTTGGGCCGCCATGACGCATTCAGGTGAAACCAGTAGATCACCCAGATGTAGTCCCAGCCTCCGAGGTCGTCGAGCGCATGCTCGAAATTCCGGCCGGGGAAAAGTTCGATCTTTCCGCGCGTACCCGCCGCAGCGCGTGGTTGGCGTGCGGCGTCCACCTTGGCCGCCAGCGTGCTCCGCACGATGCCGATGGGATCGAGCGTCAGTCGGGTGATGGCGTCGTTGCCTGAATTCACGCTATCCGGGCCTACGAAGCAGTCCGGAGGTAATGTTCGACCAGCCGCGCCCAGTACGAGGCTCCCAGCGGCAGGATCGCATCATTGAAGTCGTAGCGTGGATTGTGCAGCAGGCAGCCGCCTTCACCCGGTCCGTTGCCGATGAATACGTAGCATCCCGGCCTTGCCTGCAGCATGAAGGCGAAGTCCTCACCGCCCATGGTTGGCTGGCAGTTCCACTGTACGTTGTCCGGTCCAACCAGACTTTCGAGCACTACGCGCGCCGTCTGTGATTCGTGATCGCTGTTTACGAGGGGAGGGTAGTTGCGCTCATAGCGCAGCGCGATCTCGCAGCCATGGGTCGTGGCAACGCCTTTGCAGATTCGCTCGACTCCGTGCTCCAGGAGGTCCTGGACCTCGGGGGTGAAGGCGCGGGTGGTGCCGCGAAGTACGGCTGCCACGGGGATCACGTTCCAGGTGTCGCCCGCATGAAACTGGGTCACGCTCACGACCGCGGAGTCCAGCGGGCTCAGGTTGCGGCTGGTGAGGGTCTGCAGCGCGTGCACCAGCGCGCTGCCGGCGACGATCGGGTCGACGCCCTGGTGGGGCATGGCGGCATGCCCGCCGCGCCCGGTTACCTTGATTTCGAAGCGATTCGTGCCGGCCATCATGGGACCGGCGCGCAGGCCGAACTGGCCGACAGGCACGTCCGGCCAGTTGTGCATGCCGAATACGGCTTCCACGGGAAAGCGCTCGAACAGGCCTTCGCGAACCATGACCTCGCCGCCGCCCTCACTCTCCTCGGCGGGCTGGAAAATAAAGTGCACCGTGCCGTCGAATTCCTTCGTCTCGGCAAGGTAACGCGCCGCACCAAGCAGCATGGCCGTGTGGCCATCATGCCCGCAGGCGTGCATCTTGCCGGCGTGGCGCGAGCGGTAGTCGAATTCATTGAGTTCCGCGATGTTCAGGGCATCCATGTCGGCGCGCAGGCCGATGGCGCGCGTGCCGGACCCCGCCCGCAGCGTCCCGACCACACCGGTCCCGGCCAGCCCACGGTGCACCTCGATCCCGGATTCAGCGAGTTTTGTCGCGACCCGCTCGGCGGTGCGATGCTCTTCGAATGCGGTCTCCGGATGAGCATGGATGTCGCGCCGGATCTCGACGAGGTCGGCCTGGAACGCTGCGATTCGGTCGATCAGACCCATGTCAGGCTCCCACGGTGGGCCATGGAGTTTCGTCCCGGCAATTGTGCGGCACCTGCAGACGACCTGGGAAAGTAACTTTCTTGACCGCCGTGCCGCAAGCAAGAGTCCTGCAATCTTGGCGCCGGCCTGGCTACGCTGCTAAGGTTAGCCGACGGCTGCCGAACAGCTACGTTCATTGGCAGGGTGGGGGTTCGAGATGAAGACGATCTTGGGCTGCGTCGCGCTGGCCGTGGCTGCGATCTGCCCGCTATCGCAGGCCGAAGAGGCCGCACCGGCGGACCTGGAAGTCCAGCGGTTGAACGCTGCACTATCGGTAATCCGAAGCAATACGCGGATCAGCAACCCGACGATCGTGCACTATCAGGGGCCGCAGCTTTCCCTGCTGGTTGACACCGGCGTCGAGCCGCTTGCGAAACGGCTCGGTGAGTATCTCCAGGGATTGCCGGCTACCGAAAGAGGCGTCGTCGTCACGAGCCATGAGCATCGCGACCACACGGAGAACCTGCAGCAGGTGCCGTTGCGTTACCTGCTGATGACCAGCCCTGCGCAGTACTCGGCGCTGCTCGAAAGCGGGTACGTAGACGATACGCGCCAGTTCGAGCCCGTGAGTGGCACGGTGTCGTTACGGGACGGCAACGAGATCATCGATGTCATGACCCTGCCGGAGGAACAGAGCCACACTCTGGGCGACGTCGCAGTG
>JAHEAZ010000038.1 GCA_024642505.1 Gammaproteobacteria bacterium | reverse complement strand
CGTTGCGGCGGACACGCTCTCGGCGGGCCGGACCGTCACCGGTATGCCATTCAGGGCCGCATTCCCGCACAACTCATCGAGCACGTTCTCGTCGGTCAGGTCGTTGACGCTGACTCCCGCATGGTCACTTGCCACGCCAAGTCGAATACCCGGGCGATGGTGGCCCCAGCCATGCGGAATGCTGACCACGCCGGGCATCAAGTCGTCCGTCAGTTCGACCTGAATCTCCACCCGGCCGGTTCGCGACGCGACCTGTGCGATTGAACCGTCAGTGATGGCGCGCCGCAGTGCGTCGTGCGGGTTCATCAGCAATGTGCAACGCGGCGGTCCCTTTACCATACGCAGGCTGTTGTGCATCCAGGAGTTATTGGTGCGCAGGTCGCGCCGCCCAATCAGCAGCAACTCCCCTTCATTGCGAACCGCACCCGAGCCTGGCATTTCGCCCAGCCGGGCCACATCCTGAACCAGCGGCTTTGGCGCCAGGTCGATGCACTTGTCGACGGTCGCCAGCCGTCCGGGCAGGCAGGGCTCCAGGGGTCCCAGGTCCACCCCGTGCGGTTGTCTTGCCAGCCGCCCCAGGGTGATGCCCCTGGCGAAGGGACTCCATCTTGGGCCATGAGGACCGAAGCGCAGTCCCAGTGCCAGCGTTCGCCGTGGCGTCAGCCAGCGGGACATCAGCCGCTCGCGTAGCCTGGCCCGCCGTTGCGGGTCCCGGGCCTCGATTCGCTGCTTTAGCTCCGCGAAAATCTGCCAGTCCTGCCGCGCATCCGGTGGCGGATCGAACAGTGGCAGCGAGTACTTGGCGGTATTGCGGATTGCCAGTGCATGGAAGATCAGGTCGTAGTGGTCGCGCTCCAGCGCAAAGGTCGGCGGCAGGATGATGTGCGCGTGGCGAGTCGTCTCGTTGACATAGAAGTCCACGGATACCATGAATTCCAGGCTCGCGAGCGCCTCTTCCAGTCGCTTGCCGTTCGGCGTCGAAAGCACCGGATTACCCGCTGAAGTTACCAGTGCCCGGATTTGGCCCTGGCCGGGCGTCAGGATCTCTTCGGCCAGGGCGGCGACCGGGAATTCGCCGCCGAACTCCGGTAGCCCGCGTACGCGCGTCCGGCGCCGGTCATAGGCACCGCGCTGACCGAGTCCGCTGGCCAGGCCAATGGGATCGAATGCCGGACGCGTGAACATGGCGCCGCCGGCACGGTCGAGGTTGCCGGTCACCACGTTCAGGACCTGGATCAGCCATTGCGTCAGCGCGCCGAAGCGTTGGGTGGACGCGCCCATTCGTCCATAGCAGACGGCGGATTCGGCGCCGGCGAAAGCCCGGGCGAGGAGGCGGATGGCCTCGCCGGCAATTCCGGTTGCCGGGGCGACTCTTTCCGGCGGGTAATCAGCGGCAATTCGTTCGACCTGCTGGACGCCGGTCAACATTGCTGCCAGCCGTCCCGGCCGTGCCAGGTCCTCAGAGAAGATCACGTTCAATATCCCCAGCAGCAGCAGGGCATCCGTGCCTGGGCGGATGAAATGATGCTCGTTGGCAAGCCTGGCGGTCTCGGTGTGGCGTGGGTCGATAACGACGATCTGACCGCCGCGCTGGCGAATCGCCTTCAGGCGTTTCGCAACGTCCGGTGCCGTCATCAGGCTGCCGTTGGACACGACCGGGTTAGCGCCGATCGCCAGCAGGAACTGCGTCCGGTCGAGGTCGGGGATCGGAATCAGCAGCTGGTGGCCGTACATGAAGTACGCGGCGAAATGGTGCGGCAGCTGGTCCACTGAGGTTGCGGTGAACCGGTTGTAGCTGCGCAGCGCGCGGGCGAACAGGGTCCCGCCCAGCAGGGCGGTGTAGCTGTGAACCTGGGGGTTGCCGAAATATGTGGCGGCCGCATCCTTGCTGTTGCGCGACTGGATCTCCACCAGGCGGCTCGCGACTTCGTCCAGTGCCTCGTCCCAGGAAATGCGTTTCCATCCTTCTCCGGTCCGGCGCACCGGATGCCGCAGCCGGTCCGGGTCCTCGTGGACGTCCTTGAGGGCCACCGCCTTGGGGCAGATATGTCCACGGCTGAAGGGGTCGGCCCGGTCGCCCCGTATCGACAGTATCTCGGGCCCGCGGACACGGATTTCGACCCCGCAGATGGCCTCGCACAAATGGCAGGTCCGGTAGTGGGTCCTTTCCTCGGCCGCCATGCTGGACTCCTATGCGTGAAGCAACAGTTTAGGGGCTTTGCCCGCGCACGTGCGAAGTCGCACGGCATGGCGATCGCGATTTGCGGCGGGCCCCCTGTTATCGTCGGACGGTGGGCCGTAGGATCTCGGCGGCAGTGGGCAGGCGAAGAGAGGGCAGGACCAATGAATTCGAGCAATGCAGTCCCGGCGACCACAGACCTTTCAGACGCTTACCCGGGCGCGCAGGTCGCCGAACCGATCCTGCGCCACTTCGGCGGCCGTCTTTGCTTTGGCGGCCGCGTCGCCACCATCCTGTGCCTCGAGGACAACTCCAGGGTCAGGGATGCCGTCGGCGAGCCGGGCCAGGGCCGGGTATTGATCGTGGACGGCGGGGGTTCGCTGCAATGTGCGCTGCTGGGGGACCTGCTCGGCGAGAAGGCGGTGGCGAACGGCTGGTCCGGTGTCATCGTCAATGGTTGTGTCCGCGACACGCGTCGACTGGGTCAGCTTGACCTTGGTGTCATGGCGCTGGCCGCTCACCCCAGGCGCAGCGAAAAACGCGGGCACGGTGATCGGGATGTGCCGGTGCGCTTTGCCGGAATCACCTTTCATCAGGGTGACCACGTGTACGCCGACCACGATGGAGTGATCCTTGGCGGCGCCGAACTGACGTTGCCGGCCTGAAAGGCCGGTACTGGCTTCTGGGGGGCCGCACGCACAAGCCATTGAGAAATCGGGGCTCGTTGCTCTATAATCGCGCGCGGTCGGGGCAGCTGAGCATGCCGCGGTCCGGGCAGCGAGGCCCGGTGGCGGTTCCCCGGAATCGAGGTTTTCGAGAGAAGGCCCCCTCGCGGGGCCTTTTTGTTTCCATCGCGATGCCTGGCTGGCTCGTGGTGGCGGCGGGGTGACGGCCTGGGGCCGCGGACCGGCCGCGGAGCAGAACGAATAATGGGCCCTCAGGCCCATTTTTTGTTGGCGGCCCGGACGGCCGGAGGCGTCGTACGGAGGCCCATGAAGGCACGGTTGATAAGGCTGCTCGAGCCGGCCATCGAGGCGGCAGGGTACGAACTCGTTGAACTGGAGTTCAGCTCGGCCTCGAGGCGGGCCTTGCTGCGGGTCTACATCGACCGGACCGATGGCGAGCGCGTGACGGTTGATGATTGTGCGGAAGTGAGCCGGACCGTCAGCGCCGTGATGGACACGGCGGACCCCATCGAGCGGGCCTACGAGCTCGAGGTGTCATCGCCCGGGTTTGACCGGCCGCTGCGGAAGCGGGCTCATTTCGAGCGCTTCCTCGGCAGTGAGGTGCGGCTCGAGCTGGCCGCGCCGCTCGAGGGCAGGAAGAGGTTCAAGGGGCAGCTGGTCGCCGTCGAGGGCGAAGAGCTGATCATGGAGGTTGATGGGCGCACATGGCGCCTGCCGCTGGGGCAGATCGATAAGGCAAGGCTGGTCGCCTGAGGGCGGCGGTGTAAAGACGGGATTACCGGACTATGAACAGGCAGATCCTTGAAGTCGTCGAGGCCGTTTCCAACGAGAAGGGCGTCGCACGCGAGATCATTTTCGAGGCACTCGAGGCGGCGCTGGCCTCAGCGACCCGCCGCAAGCACGGCGAGGACATCGAGGTGAGGGTCGCAATCGACCGCAAGACGGGCGAATACGAGACATTTCGCCGCTGGAAAGTCTTCGCGGACGATTCGAGCGAGCTGGAAGTGCCGGAACACGAACTGCGGCTCGAGGATGCCCTCGATGTCGATCCCGCTGCCGTGGTAGACGGATATGTCGAGGTGCCGATGGAATCGGTCATCTTCGGCCGCATCGCTGCTCAGACCGCCAAGCAGGTCATCGTGCAGAAGGTGCGCGAGGCGGAGCGGGCGCAGGTCGTCGAGGAATACAAGGACCGCGCCATGACGCTGGTCTCCGGTACAGTCAAGCGCGTGGATCGCAACGGTGTCTTCGTGGACCTGGGCGGCAACGCCGAGGGCTTCATTCCACGTGAACACATGATTCCGCGGGAAATTGCCCGGCCGCAGGATCGGATCAAGGCGTTGCTGCGCGAGGTACGATCGGAAATCCGCGGGCCGCAGTTGTTCATGTCGCGGACCGCTCCCGAGTTCCTGGTCGAGTTGTTCAAGATCGAGGTGCCTGAGGTTGGGCAAGGCCTGATCCAGATCCTCGGTGCGGCTCGTGACCCGGGCGCGAGGGCCAAGATCGCCGTCAAGAGCCTGGAGCCGCGCATTGATCCCGTTGGCGCCTGCGTCGGCATGCGAGGTTCCAGGGTGCAGGCCGTTTCCAACGAGATTGCCGGTGAACGCGTCGACATCATTCCCTGGATCGACAACCCGGCCCAGTTCGTCATCAATGCGATGCAACCGGCCGAGGTCACCTCGATCGTCGTAGACGAGGACGCGCACGCGATGGACATTGCGGTCGCCGAGGACCGCCTGTCGCAAGCCATCGGCCGCGGTGGCCAGAACGTGCGGCTCGCAAGCGAGCTGACCGGCTGGCGACTGAACGTCATGTCCGAGCAGGCCGCTACGGAGAAGAGCGAGAGCGAACAGCTGGAACTGCGCGCCCTGTTCATGAAGGCGCTCGACGTGGACGAGGATGTCGCGACGATCCTGGTGCAGGAAGGCTTTTCCACGATCGAGGAAATCGCCTACGTGCCGACTACCGAACTGGTCGGAATCGAGGAGTTTGACGAGGACATCGTCGAGGAATTGCGTAACCGCGCCCGCGATGTACTGCTTACGCAGGCGATCGCCAGCGAGGAAAAGGTCGAGCAGTCGGGACCGGCGCAGGACCTGCTTGACCTGGAGGACATGGACACCGAGCTGGCTTACGAGCTGGCGGCGCGCGGCATTCGCACCCGCGACGACCTGGCGGAGCAGGCAACCGACGAGCTTGCGGATGTACCAGGACTCGACGAAGAGCGCGCGGGGAAGCTGATCATGGCGGCGCGCGCCCATTGGTTTGAGAACGCTGAGCAGGCCTGACAAGGGGTCATGGGGTAGGCAGGAATGGCAGAAGTCACCGTAACGCAGTTCGCCGAGATCCTGAAGGTTCCGGTCGACAAGCTGTTGGCGCAGTTCGAGGAAGCCGGCATCAAGGTCGGTGGCGCTGACGACAGGATCAGCGAGGACGCCAAGCTCGAGCTGTTGACGCACTTGCGCAAGGCGCACGGCAAGGAAGAGGGCACCGCGGCGCCACGGCGCATTACGCTCAAGCGGCGGGCCCAGTCCGAGATCAAGGTCGCCGCCGCCATGGGTAAGGCGCGCACGGTTCAGGTCGAAGTGCGCGCCAAGCGGACCTACATCAAGCGCGACGTACTCGAGGAACAGGCGCGGGCCGCGCAGGAGGAAATCGACCGCGTGCGCGAGGCCGAGGAGGCAGTGCGCCGTGAGGAAGAGGATGCGCGGCAGCGCGAATTGCAGGCCAAGGACCGGCAACGCCATGACGAGGAGGCCCGTCGCCAGGCCGAGGACGAACAGCGCCGCAAGGCCGCGGCCGACGAGGAAGCGCGCCGTGAGGCCGAGAAGAAAGAGCGCGAAAAGGTCGATCGCGAGCGCCGTGAGCGCGAGGAAAAGGCTGAAAAGGCCCGTCGCGCCGAAAAGGACGGCAAGCCAACGCGCTACGGCCGCGAGGAGCTGCACATTGCCGGCGGGTTGTCGGCCAAGCACCGCAAGGGCAGGACGCGCAGCGGCGGCCGCCGGGCGACTGTCCAGTCGGACCAGCGACAGGAATTCCAGCTGCCGACGCAGCCGATCAAGCGCGAAGTCAGCATCGGCGAAACCATTACTGTTGGCGAACTGGCGCAGAAGATGGCGGTCAAGGCGACCGATGTCATCAAGTCCATGATGAACATGGGCGTGATGGCAACCATCAACCAGCCTATCGACCAGGATACGGCGGTACTGGTGGTCGAGGAAATGGGACATACGGCGGTCGCGCTGAAGGAAAGCCAGGTCGAGGACGAGCTGCAGGCCGGCATCATCTCGACCGGCGAGGCCGTAGCACGACCGCCGGTCGTGACCATCATGGGCCATGTCGACCACGGCAAGACTTCGCTGCTCGACTACATTCGGCGTACCAAGGTCGCGGCAGGAGAAGCGGGCGGCATTACCCAGCACATCGGCGCCTACCACGTGAACACGCCCAAGGGCGTGATCACCTTCCTCGACACGCCAGGCCATGCCGCGTTTACCGCGATGCGCGCCCGCGGCGCCCAGGTTACCGACATCGTCATCCTGGTCGTCGCAGCCGACGATGGCGTCATGCCCCAGACCAAGGAAGCGGTGCAGCACGCCCGGGCTGCCGGGGTGCCGATGATCGTAGCGGTCAACAAGATCGACAAGCCGGATGCGGATCCCGAGCGCGTCAAGTCAGAGCTGTCGCAGGAGAACGTAATCGCCGAGGGCTGGGGCGGCGATACGATATTCGTCAATGTCTCGGCGCACACCGGCGAGGGCATTGAGAAGCTGCTCGAATCCATCCTGCTGCAGGCCGAAGTGCTGGAGCTCAAGGCTTCTGCGGAGGGAGCGGCTGCTGGCGTGGTCCTGGAGGCAAGCATAGAGAAGGGCCGTGGCGCAGTCGCAACGGTGCTGGTCCAGCGCGGCAAGCTGCAGGTTGGCGACACCATCCTGGCCGGCGAGCAGTTCGGGCGTATCCGCGCGCTGTTTGACGAGACGGGGGCGCCGGTCAAGTCCGTCGGACCATCGTTGCCGGTACAGGTGCTGGGCCTGTCCGCCCCACCGAATGCGGGCGACGAACTGCTGGTGGTTGAGAACGAGCGCAAGGCCAGAGAAGTTGCACTGTATCGCCAGGGCAAGTTCCGCGACGTCAGGTTGGCCAGGCAGGCCGGGCAAAAGGCCGAGGATGTTTTCTCGCAGATGGGCGAGGAAGGCCGGCAGAGCGTCCAGGTGCTGGTCAAGGCAGATGTCCAGGGTTCGGCCGAGGCGCTGACCGAGGCGTTGACCAAGCTGGGGACCGATGAAGTCACCGTCAAGGTCATCGCCAGCGGCGTCGGCGGCATCACCGAATCGGATGTGATGCTGGCGGCCGCTTCGAGAGCGCAGATCATCGGCTTCGACGTTCGTGCCGATGCTGCGGCCCGCGCGGCGATCAAGGAACAGCATGTGGACGTCCGCTACTACAGCGTGATCTACGAGGCCATCGATGACCTGCGCGTTGCGATGACCGGCATGCTGGCACCTGAGGTCAAGGAACAGATCGTCGGGCTGGCCGAGGTCCGCGAAGTGTTCCGCTCGAGTAAATTCGGCACAGTCGCAGGCTGCCTGGTGGTAGACGGCATGGTCCGTCGCAACTACCCGATCCGCGTGCTGCGGGACAACGTAGTCATCTTCCAGGGCGAGCTGGAGTCCTTGAAGCGCTTCAAGGATGACGCAGGCGAAGTACGCTCGGGGACCGAGTGCGGCATCGGTGTGAAGGGCTACAACGACATACGCGTCGGCGACCAGATCGAGTGCTTCAATCGCATCGAAGTCGCGCGCAAGCTCTGAGGCCGGGATCGCTGTGCCGAAGGAGTTCTCGCGCTCGCGCCGGGTTGAGGAACAGCTGAAGCGGCTGCTCGCCGAGCTGGTACGTCGCGAAGTAAAGGATCCCCGGGTCGGCCAGGTGACCATCACGGCGGTTGAAGTTTCGCGTGACCTGACCCATGCGCGCGTGTTCTTCACGCCATTCGCGGGGCAGGGCGACGCACAGGCGACGCTTGAGGCCCTACGCCACGCGACCGGTTTCCTGCGCCACGAGCTGCGCGGCCAGCTGCGCTTGCGGGTCACTCCCGAGCTGGATTTCAAGATTGATGAGAGCATCGAGCGTGGTGCGCGCCTTTCGTCGCTGATTTCCGAGGCAGTCGCCGACGACGAGCGTCGGCACGAGCTGGAGCGCGAGGACGAATGACGGAAGCCGCCGCCGGCCGGCAGGCGCGTACGCGAGTCGTGTGGCGTGACTCAAACGGCATCCTGCTGCTGGACAAGCCCGCGGGGCTGTCGTCCAACGCCGCTCTGCAGCGGGTGAGGCGCATGTTCCGGGCCCGCAAGGCAGGTCATACGGGCAGCCTGGACCCGCTCGCCAGTGGCATGCTGCCGTTGTGTTTCGGGCAGGCGACCAAGGCGGCAGGCATGCTGCTAGACGCGGACAAGACGTACCTGGTAGAGGCCCAGCTTGGCGCGCGGACGGCAACCGGGGACACCGAGGGCGAGGTAGTCGAGACCGTTCCTGTCCCCGAGCTTGACGATACGGCGATCGATGCGGTCCTGGGGGGCTTCCTGGGGCCGATCCAGCAGGTCCCGCCGATGTACTCGGCGCTGAAGCAAGATGGCCAGAGGTTGTACCAGCTGGCGCGAAGGGGCATCGAGGTACCACGCGAGCCTCGTACCGTGACCATCCATGCGCTCCATCGCAGTGGCTGGGACGGGCGGGGAATCTCTCTGGAGGTCCGCTGCAGCAAAGGCACCTACATCCGCAGCCTGGTCGAGGACATCGCCCGGGCGCTGGGAACGGCTGGTCATGTCACGGGCCTGCGCAGGACCCAGCTGGGACCTTTTCGGGACGAGCGCATGTGGGGCCTCGATGAGCTGGAGAGCGTACTTCGGGACGGTGGCGAGCAGTCGCTGGACAGTCTGCTTCACGGCCCGGATTTCGCCCTTCAGCACTGGCCATCGGTGGCCGTGGGCGTGGCGGAGCAGACCAATGTCCTGCAGGGGCAGGCGGTGTTTGCCGAGGGTCCCGCCGGGGCGCGGGTGCGCATGTATGGCCCCGGCGGACTGTTTCTCGGGGTCGGCCAGATGACACCCGAGGGACGTCGCCTGGCTCCGGTCCGGATCATGCTGGACCTGGGACGGCCGGACGGGACGCCGAAGCTGCTTGAGGCGGGCAGCCCGCGCGGTTAAAATGCCCGGCTTCGCTAAAAGGTAAGTTACTGAGTTATCAAGAAAGGTTTTTTCCGCAAATGCCACTCAAGACCGAGCAAAAGGCCGAGCTTGTCAGCAAGTTCCGCGTAAATTCCAAGGACACGGGTTCGCCGGAAGTGCAGATTGCACTGCTTTCCGAGCGCATCAACGGCCTGACCGGCCACTTCGCTGCGCACAAGAGCGATCACGCGTCGCGTCGCGGCCTGCTAAAGATGGTGGCCCAGCGGCGCAAGCTGCTCGATTACCTCAAGGCGAACGTGCCCGATCGTTACACCAAGATCGTGGCCGACCTGGGCCTGCGCCGCTGATAGCCGCGCCGTCCGGAGGCGCCCGCAGCCCGGGCGTCCCGACAAGCCCCTACACCGCACTTTGACGAGGTATCCAGCGTGAGCGTTGCCCAGCAGACTTTCAAATTTGGCGCGCACACGGTGACATTGGAGACTGGCCGCATGGCGCGCCAGGCCGATGGTGCCGTGCTCGTGACCATGTCCGACACCGTCGTACTCGTGACCGCCGTGGCCAGGAAGGAGGCCGTTGCAGGACGCGACTTCTTCCCGCTGACGGTCAACTACCAGGAAAAGACCTATGCCGCCGGCAAGATCCCCGGTGGTTTCTTCAAGCGTGAAGGTCGCCCCTCCGAGAAGGAGGTGCTGACGTCGCGCCTGATCGACCGGCCCATCCGACCGCTTTTCCCGGATGGTTTCTACAACGAAGTCCAGGTCGTCGCGACCGTGATTTCGATCAATCCCGAAGTGGATACCGACATTCCGGCCCTGCTCGGTGCTTCTGCTGCACTGGCGTTGTCGGGTTTGCCCTTCCAGGGCCCGATTGCTGCGGCGCGGGTCGGGTACAAGGATGGCCAATACCTCCTCAACCCGACCGCCACCGAGACCAAGACCGAATCGCAGCTGGATCTCGTCGTCGCCGGGACACGTGAAGGCGTGCTGATGGTTGAGTCTGAGGCCAAGATCCTGCCCGAAGATGTGATGCTCGGCGCAGTGCTGTTTGGCCACCAGCAGATGCAGATTGCGATCGACGCAATTGAGAAGCTCACGGCAGAGGCCGGCAAGCCCAAGTGGAACTGGACACCGCCCGCTCCGAACACGGAGTTGAAGCAGGCGGTAGCCGCCCAGGCCGAAGCCGGCATGAACGCAGGTTACGCGATCGTCGAGAAGCAGGCCCGCCACGCGAAGATCGGCGAGGTGAAGTCGGCGACCGTCGCAGCGCTGTGCGCGGGCGACAGCCCGAAGTTCACCAAGGACGAAGTCGACCAGGAGCTTTTCTGGCTCGAGTACCGGTTGGTCCGCGGCCGAATCCTCGACGGCAAGCCGCGAATCGACGGTCGTGACACGCGTACCGTCCGCCCGATCCGCGTCGAGGTCGGAATGCTGCCGCGTACACATGGCTCGGCGCTGTTCACCCGTGGCGAAACGCAGGCGCTGGTCACCACCACACTGGGGACTGGGCGCGACGCGCAGATCGTCGATGCGCTGACCGGCGAGCGCCGTGAACCATTCATGCTGCATTACAATTTTCCGCCATTCAGCGTCGGTGAGACCGGTTTCATGGGCTCACCCAAGCGGCGCGAGATTGGGCACGGAAACCTTGCACGCCGCGGCATCCTCGCGGTCATGCCAGACCTCACCGAATTTCCCTACGTCTTGCGCGTGGTGTCCGAGATCCTGGAGTCCAATGGCTCGAGCTCGATGGCCAGCGTCTGCGGCACCAGCCTGGCGCTGATGGACGCCGGTGTGCCGATCAAGGCGCCGTGCTCGGGCGTGGCGATGGGCCTGGTCAAGGAAGACGATCGGTTTGCAGTGCTGACCGACATCCTTGGCGACGAGGACCACCTCGGCGACATGGACTTCAAGGTTGCGGGTCCTGCCGAGGGCATAACCGCGCTGCAGATGGACATCAAGATCACGAGCATCACACCCGAGATCATGAAGGCAGCGCTCGAACAGGCCCGCGAGGGGCGCCTGCATATCCTTGGCGAGATGAACAAGGTGCTCAACAAATCTCGCCCGGAAATGTCTGAATGGGCGCCGACGATCATTACCATGAAGATCGACCCGGAAAAGATCCGCGACGTCATCGGCAAGGGTGGCGCAGTCATCCGGCAGATTACCGAGGAGACCGGCACGACGATCGACATTGAGAACGACGGCACCGTCAAGATCGCTGCAGTTGATGGTTCAGCCGGTCGCGAGGCGGAACGGCGGATAAAGATGATCACTTCCGACGTCGAGGTCGGCACCATCTACGAGGGCCGGGTCGCGCGGCTCATGGACTTCGGTGCTTTCGTCACTATCCTTCCGGGACGGGATGGCCTGGTGCACATTTCGCAGATCTCCGAGGAGCGCGTCGAGCGTGTCGGCGACAAGCTCAAGGAAGGTGACGTCGTCAGGGTCAAGGTGCTGGAGGTGGACCGCCAGGGGCGTATCCGCCTGAGCATGCGCGGAATGGAATAGGCTTCGGCCAGGGACCGCGAGGTCACGCGACAGGGCCCCCTACAGGGGCCCTTTTGCTTGGGGCAGTGTTTCTCGCCCTGGCGATGCCTACTCGTCGGGCTCGCGCCGGCCAGCCGGATGTTTGCCGCCCAGCATGGTTTCCATCATCTGGTCCTGCAGGGCCTTCCACTGGGCGAGGTTTCTTTCCGCCAGCCCGCTCGCCGTGCCAAAGGGCTCCATGCCGACCATCGAGCGCATACGGTCGCGCAGCTGCTGCTGCTGAGCCGTGAACAACTTGAGGCTCTGCTCCAGGTAGCTTCCCACGAACCCCTGCATGGCCCCGCCGTAGGCCCTGATGACCTGTGACAGGAAGTCTTCGCTCATCATCGGCTCGCCCTCGTGCTCCTGCTCGGCGATGACCTGGAGCAGGATGCTACGGGTAATGTCCTCTTCGGATTTCTTGTCGATGACCACGAAGTCGACCCGCTCCAGCACCAGCCGGCGAATGTCGGCCAGGGTGATGTATTTACTGTCGACCGTATCGTAGAGACGACGGTTCGGATACTTCTTGATGACGCGGGGCTCGTTCATCGGCGCCTCCGGTTGTCCACCGGCATACCGTCGACTGGCGACATGCCGGATTGAGGGGCTCCCTGGCCAGTCATTGACCTGCCCCGTGGACGATACCTTACTGCCAAAGCCGGCAGTTCCCAAGTCCAGACGTCAGGAACTGACCCGTGAAACGCTGCGCATCGGCGCCAGGGTCCAGTTTTCCAGCGCCCAGGCCCACAGGGTCCTCAGGTCGGCCCTGACCAGCCCGGCAGGGGGCTTCTGCCCCAGCATTGCCAGGGCTCCGTGCAGCGCCTCCGGGGCCCGTGACTCGTCGATGGGAACCGATCGCAGTCGCTTGGAGAGCTTTGAGCCATCCGGCTCGGTGACCAGGGGCAGGTGACAGTATCTCGGCGTCGGCTCGTTCAGCGCCCGCTGCAGGAGGATCTGGCGAGGCGTGTTGTCGAGGAGATCGCGGCCTCTGACCACGTCGGTGATGCCCTGCTCGGCATCGTCGACCACCACTGCCAGCTGGTAGGCATAGAAACCGTCCCGGCGGCGCACGACGAAGTCGCCAACCGTTGCGGCGACGTCCTGTTCAAACCGGCCCTGAAGCAAATCGTCGAATCCGATCGTGACCCCTGGCTCGCCGGTCAGGAACCGCCATGCCGGCGGCAACGGAGAGGGGCTGGCGCCGCGTCGGCATGTGCCGGGGTAGATCGCCTCACCGTCGCTGCCGCGAGGAAGGTGGCCCAGGCTTCGCCTGGTGCAGGAACATGGAAAGACGAGGCCCTGATGCTGCAGGCGCTCGAGCGCCGCGTCATAGAGGCAAGTCCGATTGCTCTGGCGAGCGATTTCGCCGTCCCATTCGAAGCCGAAAAGTTCGAGAGAGCGCAGGATACGGTCGGCGGCGCCCCGGATTTCCCGCGTCCGGTCGATGTCCTCGAGGCGAACCAGCCACCGGCCCTGGCCGCTTCGGGCGGCCAGGTAGCTTCCGGTCGCCGTCAGCAGCGAACCGAGATGGAGGTCTCCGGTTGGGGAGGGGGCGAAGCGCCCGCAGTAGCTCTCGCCAGTCGTGCTGGGTGGTTCCGCTTCGGGCAGGTCAGCGATACCAGTCGTCGCGATCGCCGTACTGCCGCTCGCGCCGCTCGCGCCGCTCCTGGGCCTCGATGCAAAGAGTTGCCACCGGCCTCGCCTCGAGGCGCTTGACTCCAATGGGTTCCCCCGTCTCGAGGCAATAGCCGTAGCTGCCGTCCTCGATCCGCTTGATGGCTTCCTCGATCTTGCGGATCAGCTTACGTTCCCTATCCCGGGTGCGTAGCTCGAGCGCGAACTCGGATTCGAGCGTGGCGCGGTCGTTTGGATCTGGCGGATTGGCAGCTTCGTCCTTCATGTGGGTTACCGTGCGATCAACCTCTTCCATGAGATCCCGCTTCCAGCTCGTCAGGATTGTCTGGAAGTGGCCGAGCTGCTCGGAGCTCATGTAGGTCTCGCCCCGCCGCTGGATGTAGGGCTGGACGTTGCGTGGCCCAAGCAGCAGGTCGTGGCGCGAATCCGGTTCGTAGCCCTCGTCATCCTCGGCGACTTCAACGACTGCCCGGGCGCGTGATGGCACGGCAACGACCTTGGGCGGACGCGTGACCCTGCGCGGCGTTGCGGCCGGCCGCCGGGCCGTCCTAGTCGGCTTGGCCGCAGGCTTGGACGCGAGCTTGGCCGCGGGTTTGGCGGCGGCTTTCCTGGTCGCAGTCTTGCGTGCTGCAGGCACCACCTTGGTTCTGGTTCGAACCGACTTGGCGCTCGAGCGGGTCGCAGTAGCCTTGCGCTTTGCTACCGTCTTGGCGCCACGCCCGGTCTTGCCCGCTACCCTGGAAGCCTTGGTGGGCTTGGCTTGGGCGGGCTTCCGCTGGCTCCTGGCTGGCTTCTTCGGGCTCTTGGCAGGTGCCTTGCGCGCGGTCGGGCGCTTGGCCTTCGTCTTTGCCTTTCCCTTGGCCTTGGGTGCTGCGGCCTTGCGGGCAGCTCCAGCCTTCCTGGCGGCAGGCTTCTTCGACTTTCGGGTTCCAGCCGCGGACTTCTTTGCGGGCATCTTTTCTCCAGTGCCAATTTCAGGGCAGCGCGGGATTATAGCGGCCGGACCGGGGCCGTCCAGTGACCATTTCCCTGTCAGCCGGGCGAATCTGGGGTAATTCGATCAGGCCGGCTGTAACGGCCTGCTGCAAAGCCGCTTCAGGGCAGGTCGACGGGCCTGGCAGGGGACCACCCGTTAAGGCGATGTTCCACGATTATCGTAGTGTAGATTCCGCCGCGCACGTTGAAACGAGCTGAGAGCCTCATGAATCGAGGCATGGTCGCATCGACGAGTCGTGCAAGGATTTCATTGATGACGGCCTCGTGGAAGGCGCCACGGTCACGAAACGACCAGATGTAGAGTTTCAAGGACTTGAGTTCGACGCAGCGCTCGTCGGGTACATATTCGAGAGACAGCGTTGCAAAGTCAGGTTGTCCTGTCTTGGGGCACAGGCAGGTAAATTCCGGGATCTCCATCCGAATGGTGTAGTCCCGCTCCGGCGAGGGATTGGGAAAAGTCTCCAGGTCCTTTCCCGGCCGGTTCAAGTTTGCGCCCAGAGCTTCTTTGGATGCCATTAGCGGATACTGCCAGTCGTCGTCAAAACGGGCCCGATAATTTACACTAGGCGGATTTACCGGGCTACGCGCTCAGGCGGGCCAGATTAACCCAACAGACAGGGTCAGGATGCGCCTTTCCAGGATCAAACTCGTCGGTTTCAAGTCGTTCGTTGACCCCACCGGGGTGCATTTCCCCGGCAACCTGACCGGCGTGGTCGGGCCCAATGGCTGCGGTAAGTCAAACATCATCGATGCCGTGCGCTGGGTAATGGGCGAGATTTCTGCCAAGCACCTGCGTGGCGACTCCATGAGCGACGTCATCTTCAATGGATCCGGTGGACGGAAGCCGGTTGGAACGGCGTCGGTCGAACTGATATTTGACAACAGCGATGGCGCGATCAGCGGCGCCTATGCGAGCTATGCCGAGGTGTCCCTGAAGCGTCAGGTTGGTCGGGACGGATCTTCCACGTACTTCATCAATGGCTCCAAGTGCCGGCGCAAGGACATCACCCAGCTTTTCCTAGGCACCGGACTCGGCTCCCGCAGCTACGCGATCATCGAGCAGGGGATGATTTCGCGGCTGATCGAGGCCAAGCCCGATGACTTGCGCGCCTTTTTGGAAGAGGCGGCCGGCATTTCCAAGTACAAGGAGCGAAGGCGGGAAACGGAGAGCCGTATCTCGCACACACGCGAAAATCTGGATCGCCTGAACGACCTACGCGAAGAGGTGGACAAGCAGATCCGGCACCTGCAACGCCAGGCGGGCATTGCGCGACGCTACCGCGAGTACAAGGAACAGGAGCGGCGTCTCCACGCTGAGCTGCTCGCACTAAAGCTCAACGAGCTGGATAGCGACGTCACCGGCAAGGATGCGCTGGTCCGCGAGCGCGATACCGCGCTGCAGGCGGCTATCGCGGAACTGCGCGGCGTCGAATCAGAGATCGAGAAAGCGCGCGCGCTGCACACGGAACGCAACGATACGCTCGCCGCGGTGCAGGCGCGGTATTACCAGGCGGGCGCCGAAGCCAGCCGGGTGGAGCAGTCCTTGCAGCACTCGCGGGAATTGCGGCAACGGCAGCGAAACGACCTCGAGGGGATCGGTAACGCACTGCTCGAGTCGAGCGCGCTGCTGACGCGCGACCAGGAGCAGGTCGACGAACTGACCGGGTCGCTGACCGTTGCTGAGCCGGAGCTGGAGCAGGCTCGAACGACCGAACAGGCTTCCTATCAAGCGTTGCAGGCGGCCGAGCAGGCAATGCAGGCCTGGCAGCAGACGTGGGAGGAATTCAGTTCGGCGTCGTCGGAAGCGTCGCGGAAGACGCTGGTTGAGCGGACCCGGATCGAGCAGCTGGAGTTTCGCCTCTCACGACAACTAGCTCAGCGGGACCGGCTGGAGGCAGACCGCGCATCGCTGGCGGAAGCCGACATTTCGGAGCTGCTGGACGGTCTCGAATCGGGCGAGGCGGCGGCCCAGACTCGCAATGCCGATGCGCAGGCGTCGCTGCGACAGGCCATCGAACAATTGCACGACTGGCGTGAGCGCGAGCGGCGCGCTTCCGCTTCGCTTGAGCAGGGGCGCCACGGCTTGCAGGATTGTCGCGGCAAGCTGGTGTCGCTGGAGGCGTTGCAGCGAGCAGCGCTGGGGCAGTCTGACGGCAAAGTAGTCGACTGGTTGGCCGGCCATGGCCTCGACAGTCGTCCGCGACTGGCACAGGAACTCGAGGTCGAGCACGGCTGGGAGCGGGCAGTCGAAACGGTCCTCGGCTCCTATCTGGAGGCAGTCGTCGTAGATGGGCTGGATGCGGTCTCGGAGTTGGTCGGCAACCTGCAAACCGGTGCGGTAACGTTTGTCAGCGGTTCTGGTGCGGTAGGTGGAGCCGGCCCGGGCGGCGATCTGGGCGAAAAGGTCCAGGCACCCGCGGCGGTACGTTCGCTGCTTTCCGGCGTCACAGCGGTCGAAACTCTGGCCCAGGCGCTGGCCCATCGGTCCAGCTTGAGCGCCCACGAATCCGTGATCACCCGCGATGGAGTATGGATCGGGACGAACTGGCTGAGGGTTAGTCGCGACCCAGATGAACGGGCCGGTGTCATTGGACGGGAACATGAAATACGCGAATTGCGTGAGCAAGTTCAGTCGGCCCAGGAGCGGGTACGAACCATCGAGCAGGAGCTGGAAGAGGCGCGAGCCAACATGCTGCGGCTTGAGGAAAGCCGTGAGTCGCTGCAGTCGAAGGTGAACGACTCGCACCGCGAGCATTCGAGTGTGCGCGGCCAGTTGGAGGCTTGCAGGTCGCGAGCGGAGCAGTCGACGCAGAGGCTTGAACGGCTCCACACCGAGCGGCTGGAAGCGGACCTGGCAATCGCCTCCGACGAGTCGGAGATTCGCGAGGCACGGCAACGGCTCGAAGGCGGACTCGCCGAGATGCAGACGCTCGATGACCGACGCCGGCCGATGGAGCAGGAACGCGACCATCTGAGGCAGGTACTCGAAAAGACCCGCAGCAGGGCGCAGGCTGATGTGGCCGCCGCCCAGCAGGTGGCAATACGGGTCGAATCCCAGCGTTCGACCCTTGCATCGGTGCGCAACAGTCTGGAGAGGGTGCGCAGCCAGGTTCAGCAATTCGAATCCCGCAAGTCCGAGCTCGAATTACAGCTGGCTTCGGCCGACAGCCCGATCGATCAGCTCGAGAGGCAACTCAAGGAACTTCTGGCAAACCGGCTCGAGATCGACAGGGAGCTGACCGAAGCCAGGCGATCGCTGGATGAAGCGGACGCTGAGATTCGCGAGCACGAGCAACAGCGAATCGAGCGCGAGTCAATTGTAGACTCGGCACGCGAAGCGCTGGAGCAGGTGCGCATGGGAGTGCAGGAGGCACGGGTTAGACGCGAATCGCTGCTGGAGCAGTTTGCAGCAACGCGGCTGGACCTCGGCACGGTCCGCCAGCAGATCCCGCCCGAAGCGACAGCAGAGGCCTGGGACGTTTCGCTGGCGGAAGTCACCGCCAGGATAGAGCGTCTTGGCGCGGTCAACCTCGCATCGATTGACGAGCTCAAGGAACAGACGGAGCGCAAGGAGTACCTGGACCGGCAGTTTGCGGACCTAACCGAGGCCCTGAACACGCTCGATGAGGCGATACGTAAGATCGACCGGGAGACCCGCGCGCGCTTCCAGGATACCTATGATCGGGTCAACACGGGCCTGAAGGAAAAGTTTCCGCGATTGTTCGGCGGCGGCAGCGCTTATCTTGAACTGGTCGGCGACGATGCCTTATCGGCCGGGGTTGCCGTCATGGCTCGGCCGCCAGGCAAGCGCAACGCGACGATCAGCCAGTTGTCGGGTGGCGAGAAGGCGCTGACCGCGGTGGCACTGGTGTTCTCGATCTTCGAGCTGAACCCGGCGCCGTTCTGTCTGCTCGACGAGGTAGATGCGCCGCTCGACGACCATAATGTCGGCCGCTTCTGCGATATTGTTCGCGACATGTCGGAGCGAGTGCAATTCATCTTTATTACTCATAACAAGAGTACGATGGAGCTGGCCCAGCAGCTCATCGGTGTGACGATGAACGAGCCAGGTGTGTCCCGCCTCGTCGCGGTGGACGTCGACGAGGCGGTGCGCATGGCCGCCAGCTAGCCAAGGAACCGCGATGGGCGAGTTGCGATGGATCCTGATTGGCGCCGGCCTGCTGTTGCTGGCAGGACTGTGGTGGTGGGAGTCACGCAGAAAGGACCGTGCTTCCAGTTTGCAGACCACAAGCGAGGCGGAGGCCGAGGAGGGCGCGGATCCCAGCTCTGCTGTCGTCGAAAATGCGGCGCCAGCGGTGCGGCAGGAGGACTTACCCTCCATCCGTGCCAGTCGTCGCGAACGCGGCACAGCCGGCCGCAACCCTCCGATCGTTGAAATTCCTGCGGACGCAGAGCCCGAACTGGCGTCGTCCAGGGACGACGAATTCGTCCCCACCAAGGTTCCCTACCGCAGCATGCAGACGCGGCTGGACGAATTGCCGGAGGACCTCCGTGACCTCCCGCGAGACGAGCGCGCCGAGGCTGATCAGCGCCAGCCCTGGGTCCGCACGCAGCCAATTGATCGGAATGAGGTCATGGGCAACTCGCAGCAACAAGAGTCGCAGTCCTATACACCTGCCGGGGACGAGAGTGCCGAAGATAAGGGTGCCGAAGCCGGCGAGGACCAGGGCCAGGCCGCTGCGCGCCAGAAGATCGTCGCACTGCGACTGATCGCGGCCGGCGAGCGCTGGCCGGGTCCGACCGTAGTCGGCGCACTCGAAGCGGAGGGTCTATCCTTCGGTAAGTACTCGATTTACCACCGTGAACGCGACGACGGCAAGTCGATCTTTTTTGTGGCCAGCATGGTCGAACCGGGGTCCTTCGACCTGGAGAACATCGACAAGCTCAGCTTTCCCGGAATGTCGGTATTTGCAGTCGTGCCGGGCCCTGTCGACGCGCCGATCATCTTCGACATGATGCTCGCGACGGCGCGTCGACTGACTGACCGGCTGGGTGGCCATCTGCAGGACGAGCAGGGCAGTACCTTGACGGCTCAACGCATCCTCAACCTGCGCGAGGAACTAGTGCATTTCGAGCACGTGACTCGGCGCGTGCAGCGGCACTAAGCGCGGTATCGGAGGCCGCGGTGACGCAGCAGTCGAGCAAGCTTGCAGAGCGCGTCCGACAGTTGCGCACGGAGATCGAGCACCACAACTACCGTTATTTTGTCCTCGATGATCCGGAGGTCCCGGACTCAAGATTCGACCAGCTGGTGCGCGAGCTGCGGGAAATCGAGGGCAAACATCCGGAACTCGTCACTCCTGATTCCCCGACCCAAAGAATCGGCGGCACGCCGCTTGGCGAGTTCGGCGAGGTGCAGCACCAGATTCCGATGCTGTCCCTGGATAATGCCTTCGCGCCGGACGACATAGAGTCCTTCGACCGGCGCATTCGCGAACGCCTAGGCGAGCAGCACGAAGTCGACTATGCCTGCGAGCCAAAACTTGATGGTCTCGCCGTGAGCATCGTTTACAGGGAGGGAGCGTTGGTGCAGGCGGCAACCCGTGGTGACGGCACCAAGGGCGAGGATGTTACGCACAATGTCCGAACCATCAAGACAGTGCCACTCAGGTTGCAGGGTAGCGGCTGGCCGGCTGTACTGGAGGTACGCGGCGAAGTCTTCATGCCGATAGCCGGGTTCGAGGCGATGAACCAGCGGGCGCGAGAGCAGGGCGACAAGGTCTTCGTCAACCCCCGTAATGCGGCAGCTGGCAGCCTGCGACAACTCGATCCCCGGATCACGGCGTCGCGGCCGCTGGAAATGTTTTTCTACGGTGTCGGCCTTGTCGAGGCAGGCAAGCTCCCGGTGCAGCACAGCGGGATTCTGAGTGCACTGAAAGACTGGGGTCTGAGACCATCACCCGATGCCGCGGTCAGGCGGGGCGTCAGTGGCTTGCTTGACTACTATCAGCAAATGCAGAGGAGGCGCCCCAAACTCCGCTACCAGATCGACGGCGTGGTCTACAAGGTCGACTCATTGGACCTGCAGAGGCGACTCGGCTTCGTTGCCAGGGCACCGCGGTGGGCCATTGCGCACAAGTTTCCCGCCGAGGAAGAGATGACCGTGGTTCGCGACATTGAATGGCAGGTCGGGCGCACCGGGGCGTTGACACCGGTAGCGCGGCTCGAGCCGGTGTTCGTGGGCGGAGTCACCGTAAGCAACGCAACTCTGCACAACATCGATGAACTGCATCGCAAGGATGTGCGGGTTGGCGACACGGTCATCATCCGACGCGCCGGCGACGTCATACCTGAAGTCGTCAAGATCATTCCTGAGCGCCGACCCAAGCGGTCCAGCAAGGTGCGGCTGCCACAGCATTGTCCGGTCTGCGGTTCCATGGTTGTCAAGGAGGACGAGGAAGCCGTCGCCAGATGCAGCGCAGGCCTGTACTGCGCCGCCCAGCGAAAGGAGTCGCTGAAACACTTCGCGTCGCGACGTGCCATGGATATCGAGGGACTGGGCTCGAAGCTGATTGAGCAGCTGGTCGATGGAGGACTCGTCGAAAGTGCGGCCGATCTCTACCGATTGACTGAGGACAAGCTGGCGGGATTGGAACGGATGGCTGAAAAGTCCGCTGCCAACCTGGTCGCCGCGCTGGATACGAGTAAGAAAACCACGCTGCAGCGTTTTCTCTTTGCACTCGGAATACGCGATGTGGGCGAGGCGACGGCAGCCGCACTTGCCGGACATTTCGGTAGGCTCGAAAACCTGATCGGCGCCGACCGTGAAGAGATTGAGCAGGTACCCGATGTCGGGCCGGTGATTGCCGAGCACGTACACGGTTTCTTCCGCGAGGGCCATAATCGCGAGGTCATCCAGGCGCTGCGCAGGAGCGGCGTGGACTGGCCGGATGTTGCCAGGCCCTTGGGCAGCGACCTACCGCTGGCGGGAAAGACCTTCGTACTGACCGGCGCGTTGTCCGGCATGGGCAGGGCCGAGGCCCAGGACCGTATCCGTGAACTGGGCGGCAAGGCGACCAGCAGTGTGTCGAGTAAGACGGACTACGTGGTGGCTGGCTCCGATGCAGGATCGAAACTACAGAAGGCTGAGAAGCTCGGCGTACAAGTGCTGGACGAGGAACAATTTCTTCGACTGATCGGGAGCTGATCGCCGTCATCAATCAGCAGCCGAATCGGGGACAGTATCCGGATTTTCGTCAGCCTGGGGCGGAGCCTCAGTGACCATGATGATCCTGACACCGGCTCGAACGGTCGGGGTCTCGGTTGGCTGCATTGCTTCCGTCTGCTGCAGTTCCGACAGCCAGCCTTCAAAGTCATCCAGAAACGTAGCGGCGCGTTGCTCAAGCATTCTGGCCAGCCTCGGGATGGCATTAGGTGGCAGATCACCCGCGATTGCCGAATCTTCGTACAGCCGCTCTGCGGCGGCAGCTTGCATATTATGTTCAACGGTCCGCAAGACGTCGCCGGCCACAATGCTAGCGTGCTCGACTGCTGCATCGCCCGCACCCCCGCTTGTGAATCGCCGCGAGATCGCCTCAACCATGCCGTCGTCACGCAACCTAGCGGCTCCGGCACGAACTAGTTCATCAAGGATGATGCCCGGGTAGATATCCCCGCTGTGCTCGCGCACCAACTCGGCAAAAGAAGGACCATCGCCATCAAGCGGGAGTGCTAGCGGGCGTCCGTCCGAGTCTGTGAATGCCGGACTCTCGAACCAACCGCTCAAAACCCTAGCCAGGCGATGTCGCTGGTATTCCTTCTCGGCACCCGGCACGCCACTAGTTCCCGAGGCACCGCCGAGGATTGCACTGACCGCGTGGCGGTGGATGCCCGTTACCGCTGAAATTCTCGAAAAGCTGGCGTCCTTGCCTTGTTCCCTAAGAACGTCGATCGCCGCGTGGACAAACGTCGCTTCAACCCAGCGCGTGAACTCATGGGCAGTAATTCCCTGGCGGAGGGCGGAACGAGCAATGGGAGCGAGGAGACGCTGGGTTTGCGAGAAACCTTCATGCCATCCCCTAATCTGGAGCTTATGCATTTGCTACTAGTAGATCAAAAAATGGCTGATCTCTATCCACGTGTTGTACTTTCAGCCTAACCGGTTTCTGATTTCGAGGCTGCGGAGATACATCGCTTACTAGAATATCTCTGCGTTTTGCCAAGTTATTCGCGGCGTCGGCCGAGTGAATTGAGTTCAGACTGCATGTCAAGGAGGGTCGGCTGTGGAAGGAAATACAGTAAGTCGGGTGTCCACTCTTTCTGAAGCCAGCATTGAAGAGTTGTTGGCAGAAGTTTTCAATCCGTTTGTTCGCGTGCTGCTGGAGAGCGGCGTACCCGCAAAAGTATTGCTTTCTGGAATAGAGCATGCATTGGAATTTGCGGCGAGAGTCGATAGTAAAGCCCAATCAATTCATCTAGGAAAAAAGCAACGAGTGTGTATGGAGCTGATGTGTTTGTGGAGACGTCACCCAAGATTTCTTGGCGAGAATGGCCTACCCACAGATCTCCCGACCGCTGGCCAGCGCGGTAGCTTCGCGGATCTATGCGAAATGGTTGGGGGAGACGAGAGTCCAGCAGAACTCTTGGAGACACTGGTTTCGTTTGGGGCGGTTGAGGTACAGGACGATGGAAGGGTGAGTGCTGTTACCCCAACATTTCTGCTTGGCAGCCCCGCGCGCGCAGGCCGCATGGCGACCGACGGGGTTCTCAAGCAGCTCGCGGGCTTTCTCCGCGTTGTCGAACACAACGTCTCCCAGTCACGTAATGGTCGCAAACGACGATTCGAACGGTCGTGTACGGTGGTTGTGGCGGAAGAATATCTACCCATTTTTGAAAGAGCGGTCAGGGCGAAAGGGCAGCTATTTATCGATGTCCTGGATGAATGGCTGGAACGGCACCGAGATCGCGCCAGTCCTAGCGGGCGCTACGTCGAGGTAGGGGCCGGAGCATATTTCGTAGATCTTGGAATAGTAAAGAAAAACTAACAAAAACAACTGATAATATAATTAATATAAGTAATTAGATTCATAGATATCTGTAACTCTATGTTTTAGGGCCCTCACCAATGCGGCAGGTTGCGATGGCGCTCCCAGACCTGCTCCGTGTGGATGTCCATTCAAGAAAGATTATGCAAAGCATTGCACTGCTTATGTTTAGTGGTGCTATGATTCTTTGCAAATTAAGTTATGTCAGCGCTTTACGGTGTTAACTTAAGGCTCCTCGCGGCATTTCGGCATTTGATGGTGCCGCTTGTGAGGATATTGATTCGTAACGGAATCCCATTTCGAGAGTTTTCGGAGGTTGTAAAGGGCATCTATGCGCGAATTGCGGCCGACGAGGCGTCGACCCCCGATAGGCCGGCCTCGCTTGCGCGTATCGCAATCGTTACTGGCCTTTCGAGAAGAGAGATTTCGCGGATCTTTAGTGAGCCGGATCAGCTGAGAAAGGCTCTGGAGAGCAACGCCAATGCATTGGCGAGGTTGCTCCAGGGGTGGCACACCGATCCGGAGTTCACAGGGCCGTATGGCTTTCCGCGAGATGTTTTCTTTTCTGACGACCCGGCCGGGGCGTTGTCCTTCGCGGAGATGGTGGATCGATACGCAAACGAGTTGCCGCCGTCGGTGATGTTAGACGAGCTGCTACGCGTTCAAGCGGCTGTCCACGTGGTCGAGACGGGAATGATTCGTGTCACAAAGCGAACGTACATTCCTGAGGAAATGGCGCCGGAACTTATCGAAGTATTTGCTCGTGGAGTTCGGAGGTACGTGGAGACCATTGATCACAACCTTCGAGAAAAGGACCCACAGGCGCGTCGTTTCGAGCGGTGGGTTTTTCCTGACTTTGGTGTGAGGGAGCAGGACTGGAATCAATTCCGCGACATGGTCCACGAACGTTTGTTAGGCGTGATCGAAGATTTGGACACTCGTTTTGCAGCATTTGAGAGGCCCGGTCCCGATGCGGATGACAGTTTGACGGTTGGCGTCGGCATGTACCTCTACAAAGATGACGCGGATGACGAACGACTTTTCGATCAGGAATTGAAGGATTTGGACCGGGACGAATAAATCGCCGGTTAGCTAGGGGAAGAAGACAATGAATAGGTGGAATCTTGCGGCCACGGTCGCCGGCATCCTTTTTGTATCTGTCGCGCAAGCTGGTCCCGGCATGCCGACCGTTGATTCATATGCCCCCCAGATGACCAGCGCACTGCCTGCGCAGTATCAGCACGCGGATGAGAATTTTTCGTCGCTCGTAGCTA
>JAHEAZ010000106.1 GCA_024642505.1 Gammaproteobacteria bacterium | reverse complement strand
GTGCACATGGGCGGCAAGCACCGCATGCAGTGCAGCGATTGCCACGTCACCCGCAAGCACCAGATTCTCGGTCGCATCATCGCCGACAACTACACGGTCGATCCTGCCGAGCAGGTGTCCTGTGAACAGTGCCACCAGGGGACGATTCACAAGGACGAGCGCATCGGCACGCATCTCCAGGCAGTCGCCTGCCAGACCTGCCACATCCCCGCGATCGCGCTCGAAGAACCGACGAAAGTGACCTGGGACTGGTCGCAGGCCGGGAAGAAAGGGCGCGAGGAAGATCACTACACCTATCTGAAGATCAAGGGCGAGTTCACCTACGAGTCGAAGTTCGCGCCGACGTACCTCTGGTTCAACGGCAGCAACGAATATCGCTATCTACTCGGCGATCCGATCAGCCGTGACGGTCCGACCTATATCAACAAACCGGCCGGCAGCATCAAGGATCCGAAGGCGCGGATCTTCCCCTTCAAGCTGCACGTCGCGAAGCAGCCCTATGACAAGGTCAATGGCTACCTGCTTCAGCCGGTGACCTCCGGCAAGGACGGGTACTGGACCAATTTCGACTGGAACCAGGCGTTCGAACTCGCGGTGCCGATCACCGGGCTGGCGTACAGCGGGCAATACGACTTCACGGAAACCTACATGTACTGGGCCAGCACGCACATGGTGCAGGCCGCCGACGAGGCTCTGCAGTGCGATGCCTGCCACTCCGCCACAGGCAAGCCGGGACGGCTGGACTGGGCGGCCCTGGGTTATCGCGGTGATCCGATCAAGTGGGGTGGGAGGAAGTTTCCATGAACGCCAGGACGCGCGTCCTGCGGACCGGCCTGTTGGCCAGCGCGGCTGCGCTTGCCGCGGTCGCCGTTGCGCTTGCGGCCGTGAATGCCGCCACTCCCGTTGCGCAGTCCGCGCCGCCATCTTCGATGAAGCGCCTGCACCCCGATTTCGCGTTGTTCGATGCGAATGGAGTGAATGTGCTCGAGAGCGGCCAGGCCGTGTCGACCATGAAGAGCTGCGGCCAATGTCACGACACCGCTTTCATCGCCTCTCACGCGTTTCATTCGGACCTGGGCCTGAGCTCCTTCGCGTCATCCAAATCGACCTGGGATTCCAGCCCCGGCCTTTTCGGTCAGTGGGATCCGCTGAGATACCGATTTCTGACGCAGTCCGGCGATGAGCGCCTCGACCTGTCCACCGCGGGATGGCTGATGCTCAACGGTGAGCGCGTGGTCGGCGGCGGGCCGGCCACGACTTCGCGTTCCGGACAGCCGCTGACGGCCCTGAAACCGGGCAGCGACGACCCGGAAACCTCGGTGCTGACCGCTGCCGGAGATCGCGCTCTTTGGAATTGGTCCGATTCCGGCACCATGGAGATGAACTGCTTCCTCTGTCACATGGAGCAACCCGATCTGGCGGCGCGGACGGCCGCGATTCGCGCGGGCCGTTTTTCCGATGCCAATACGGCGACCCTGTCCGGATCGAGTGTCGTGAAGGCCGACGGGAAAGGATGGGCGTGGAATCGGGCGGCCTTCACCGCAGACGGACTCGTCAGCAGCGAAAGCCTGGGAATCCAGGACCCGACCAACGCGCATTGCGCCGCCTGCCACGGCGAGGTGCATCCGGCCGGCGACGAACCGTTGCTGTTGAATGCGTGCGATCTGGACTATCCGCAGACGGCGACAACCGGTCAGGTGGTGGCGTCGCAGCGGATCAATGCATCGGGCGTCAATCTGGCCGACAAGTCGAAGCTGCATCGACCCTGGGACATCCACGCCGAGCGGCAGTTGCAGTGCACGGACTGTCACCACGCGCTGAACAATCCGGCGCACGCCAACCATGCCCCGGGCAAGAGCCCGGCGCATCTGCGCTACGACCCGCGTTCTCTCGAAATCAACGAATATCTGCGGCGACCCGACCACAATTTCGCACGCGGACAGAGCGCGCAGATTCGCGTGGCGCCCGAAAACAAGGGCACGATGCGCCGCTGCGAGAACTGTCACGACGCAGCTGTCGGCCATCAGGACTGGCTGCCCTATGTCGACACGCACATGACAGCTCTCGCCTGCGAGAGCTGTCACATACCCAAGATGCATGCGCCGGCGATCCAGTCCTACGATTGGACCGTTGTCGGCGCCGACGGCAGTCCGGTGCGCAGTTGCCGGGGTGTGAACGGCGCGCCCGATGACGTTCGCGCGCTGGTGACCGGTTTCGAGCCGGTGCTGCTGCAACGAACCAACGTGGACGGTTCGTCCCGGCTGGCTCCCTACAACCTGATCACCGCCTTCTACTGGGTTTACGAGGACGCCTTGGGCAACAAGCGTCCGGTGCGTCTGCTGGACCTGCGGGCCGCGTTCCTGGACGGCGGAGCCTACGCTGCCGACATCGTCGCCGCGTTCGACGACGACCGTGACGGTGCGCTTGGACCCGGCGAATTGCGCATCGACTCGCCACGGAAGGAAGCGGCGGTGAAGGCACGGCTCGCGAAGCTGGGGCTGCAGCAGGTGCGCATGGAAGGCCAGGTTCAACCCTTCAGCATCAATCACAACGTCGCGCGCGGCGAGAATGCCCTCCACGACTGCCGGGTCTGCCACACGGCCGACTCGCGCCTGGCCCAGGGAATGCGACTGGCGGCCTTCGCACCGGTATTGCCCGCCTTCGACGCGAACAACAATGTCTCCGGCAGCGGCGATCTGGTCAGACAGGGCGACGGCGGGTTGTTCTACCGGCCGGCGCCGGCCCGGGACGATCTGTACGTGTTCGGCGCCAGCCGTGTCAACTGGATCGACGGGCTGGGCGCCGTGGCATTCATCGGCACCCTGTTCGGTGTGATCGGACATGGCGGCATGCGCTACCTCGCGTCCAGGAAGCTGCCGCATGGCCGGGGACCGACTCGACGGGTGCACATGTACGACGCCTACCGGCGCTTCTGGCATTGGCTGCAGGCCATCGCCATCGTGGCCCTGCTGCTGACCGGCCTGATCATTCATCGACCGGACGTGTTCGCAGCGTTCTCGTTCCGGGGCGTGGTGTCGCTGCACAATGTTCTCGCGGCGATCCTGGTCATCAATGCTGCCCTGTCGCTGTTCTATCACCTGGCGACCGAGCGCATGCGGGAATACATCCCGCGACCCTACGGGTTCTTCGACGACGCCATCCGGCAGGCCAAATTCTATGTGTCGGGCATCTTCAAGGGCGAACCGCATCCCTTCGAAAAGCGTCCGGACGATCGGATGAATCCGATCCAGAAACTGACCTACTTCGGCATCCTGAACGTGCTGCTGCCGCTGCAGATCGTGACGGGCGCGCTGATGTGGGGAGTCCAGGAGTGGCCGGCGATCGCCGGTGCGCTTGGCGGGCTGCCCTTCCTGGCTCCGTTTCATTCCCTGCTCGCCTGGCTGTTCGCCAGTTTCATCGTCGGACACGTCTATCTGACGACGACCGGAGCGACGCCGCTGGAGGCGATTCGAGGAATGGTCACGGGCTACGAAGAGGTCGAGGACCATGGCCAGGAGGGCGGTGGCTGAAATGCGTGCGCGCGATTCGGCCGGCGTGAACCAGGTGGCACCGGAACGTCTGCAACAGTGCCTTGACGAGTGAACAGGAGGTGACGATGGGATGGCTTAGATCGATATTCAACCGACCCGAAAAGGCCTATGCGCATCCATATCTGGCCGGGGCCATTCTCGGCGTGGTGCTGTTTCTCGCTTTCATGCTGACGGGAAACGGCCTGGGTTCCTCGGGGGCGACCAGCCGCATCGATGCCGCGCTGGTCGACATGGTGGCGCCGGCGCACGTCGACAACACGCCGTATCTGCTGAAGATGGCCGGCGGCGACAAGAACCCGCTGGATGACTGGATCGTGCCGGTGTTCTTTGGCGCTTTGCTCGGCGGCTTCGCCTCGGGAGCCCGGAACGGCCGGTTGAAGCTGACCACGACCAAGGGTCCGAACATCTCCAACACGACGCGTTGGGTGATGTCCTTTCTTGGCGGCATGATCTTTCTCTATGGAGCGCGAATGGCGCGCGGTTGCACCTCGGGGCAAGCGCTCTCGGGTGGCGCCACGCTCGCGGCAGGGTCCTGGGTGATCATGCTTGCCATCTTTGGCGGCGCCTACGCGCTGGCCTATTTCGTGAGAAAGCTGTGGGTTTGAGACGGGCGCGGTCGACGCCGGCTTTGCCTTGTGAGCCCGCCCTGAGGAGCAGGACATGAACTTCCCTCTGGAAGCCTTTACGACGGTCAGCGCCGCGAATCCGTGGACCTATGTGGTCTTCGGCGGCATCGGCTTTGCCTTCGGCTACACGCTGGAGATGGCCGGGTTCGGAGATTCGCGAAAACTCGCAGCTCAGTTCTATTTCAAGGAACTGACGGTGCTCAAGGTCATGTTTACGGCCATCGCGGTAGCCATGACGCTGCTGTTTGGCGCAGTCGGCCTGGGCGTGATCGACTTCAACCAGGTCTGGGTCAATCCCACCTATCTGGGGTCAGGCGTGGTGGGCGGACTGATCATGGGTGTCGGGTTCATCGTCGGCGGCTTTTGTCCGACGACGTCGCTGGCGTCCGCGTCGACCGGCAGGATCGACGGCATGCTGTTCATGCTGGGGGGCTTTGTCGGTGCTTTCCTTTTCGGCGAGACCGAGCGCTACTTCGATCACTGGTACAACAACGCCGGATACTACGGACGGCTGACGCTCGACCAGGTCTTTGGCGTCTCCGCGTCGGCTCTCGTGCTGATCGTCGTTCTGGCGGCGCTGTTCATGTTCTGGGGCGGCGAACAGCTGGAGCGGGTCTTCGGTCGCAAGGATCTGAGCCGGGAGCCCGGGCTGCGGAAATTCGGCGCGGTCGGTCTGTTCGCCGCCGCGCTGGGCGTGCTGGTCATTGGCAGTCCCACTCCGGAGGATCGCTACCAGCGACTCACGTTCAAGCGAACCGAGGTGATCGAAAAAGCGGGCGCCGAAAAAGCGGATGCCGAGAAGGTGGGTGCCGAGAAGGTGGGTGCGGAGAAGGGGGGTGCCGAGAAGACGGATGCGGAGCCGCAGACCGTGACCCATGTGTACAGCGCCGATGAAATGCTGGCCAAGCGCCTGGTGTTCACCTCGCCGGCCGAGGCCTTCAAGGCGCGATACCAGCAGGCCATCAACCCGGTCTACCTGGATGTGCGCAGCGAGTCCGACTACAACCTCTATCACCTGGTCGACTCGGTCAACGTTCCTTTGCAGCGACTCGCGGAGATCGTCCCGAATCTGCTGAGCGAGCCGCCGGCCAACACCGTGTTCATCACCATCGGCAACGACGAGGCCGCGGCGATCGAGGCATGGAAACTGCTGGTGTCATCGAGCGTGCAGAACGTCTACATCCTGGAGGGCGGCATCAACCGCTGGATCGAGGTCTTCGGCGCGAAAGACCCAGCGCTCAAGCCGCTGGCGAACGCGGGTGAAGACCAGTTGCGATACGGCTTCCCGGCGGCCCTCGGCAGCCGCTACAAGTCCTGTTCCCCGAACCCGATCGAATACGAGAAACTCGATTTCAAGGCCCGGATCGTTCTGCAACTCAAGCGTGACAAGTCGGGCGGTGGCTGCGGCTAGTCCGACTCAGTCCGCGGCTTTCCGAACGCGTGCGGTGCCCGCGCGGTATGGCCGCCCGGGCGGTTCGTGCAGCGACGGGATCAGCGGATTGCGGGTCTTCAGGTCCGGAAAGCGATCGAAGTCGCGACCGCCATCGCTGCTGCGCCGGTGTTCGCGCCACGTGCAGTTGATAATGCGGATCCCGCGCCGCGCGGGTCCCGAGGAGGCGTCGCCCACCCCGAGACCGTGGTGCCGAACATTCTCTAGAGGTGCCCGCGCAGATGTATCCGACCCTGATCTTCGACGGCGAGCGCATCGACGCGGGCACCCTTGCCGAGCGCGCCGAGCGCGCCGCGGCCGGCTTCTCCGCGATGGGCATCCGCGAAGGCGACGTGATCGCCGCGATGCTGCGCAACGAACCGGTGTTCCTGGAGGTGATGTACGCCGCGCGCGCGCTCGGCGCCTACCTTTGTCCGGTCAACTGGCACTTCAAGGCCGACGAGGCCGGCTACGTCCTGCGCGACAGCGGCGCGAAAGCCTTCGTCGTGCACACCGACCTGCTGGCGCAGATGCACGACGGGATTCCCGAAGGCATGCCCTGCATCGCCGCGCTGCCGGTACCGGCCACGCGGCGTGCGTTCCGGCTCGACGGCAGTGAAGCGGCCGCAGCCGCGCCGGCCGACGCGGGCGTGCCGGGCATGTCGTGCGCGGGCGTCGATGGGTCCGACGACCGGTTCGCCGCCCCCGGCGGCTGGCCGACCTGG
>JAHEAZ010000037.1 GCA_024642505.1 Gammaproteobacteria bacterium | reverse complement strand
GGTAAAAGCCCGGATTGGCGGGCAGCACCAGTCCGCCAGCTTCCGCTACCGTCAGCATGTTGCGCAGGTGGATGGCCGAGAAGGGCGTCTCACGCGGCACGATGATCAGCGTCCGCCGCTCCTTCAACATGACGTCGGCGGCCCGCTCGATCAGATTGCGGCTGGCGCCCACCGCGATGGAGGACAGGGTCGCCATGGAGCAGGGACAAACGACCATGGCGCCGGGCGCGCCGGAGCCGCTGGCCACACAGGCGGTCCATTCCTCCTGGCCGTAGACGCGCAGCTGGCCCGGCGCGCTGCCGAATCGCTCGCCGAAGTAGCGCTCGATTTCAGCTGGCCGCCCGGGAATCTTCTCGTCGGTTTCAGAACCGATCACCACGATGGCGGGCTTGGACAGCATCAGGTGGACCGGCTTGCCAGTGACGATCAGGCACTCGAGCAGCCTGAGCCCGTACTGGGCGCCCGATGCCCCGGTCATGGCCAGAGCGATGCCTTCCCGGCCTGCGGTGCTACTCATGCCGCGTGCCTCTCGCCGAGCGCCGTGAGCAGCTTGGCGTGCAGGTCTTCGAAACTGCCGTTGCTCATGATCAAAGCGTGATCCCCTGGTTGAAGCTCCGCCGCCAAGGCGCTCGCCAGCCGGTCGACCTGGTCGGCCACGCTGGCGTGCGGCCCTATCTGCCGGGCTACGGCGTCCAGGTCCCAGCCAAGATCGGCAGAACGATACAACCAGACCCGGTCGGCCCCGGCAAATGAGGCGGCGAGCTCAGCGCGGAGCGTACCCCGTTTCATCGTGTTGGAGCGCGGCTCGAGTATGGCGATGATTCGCGCATTGCCAACTCGTTTCCGCAGTCCGTCGAGGGTGCTGCTGATCGCCGTGGGGTGGTGTGCAAAATCGTCATAGACCGCGATCCCCGCCACGGTCCCACGCAGTTCCATGCGCCTGCGTACGCCGCCAAACCCGCAGAGCGCAGCCGCGGCATCCGCCGGCTCGACGCCCGCGTGCCGGGCCGCCGCCAGTGCGGCGAGCGCATTGTCGACATTGTGCAGGCCGATCAGTGGCCATGACACATGACCGACTGTCTCGCCGCGGAACAGCACGCAGAACGATGACCCGTCCGCCGCATCGAGCCTGGCGGACCAGTCCGCCCCCGGCGCCCGTAATGCCGAGAAGCTCTCGCGTGGCGTCCAGCATCCCATCTCGAGCACTTCAAGGAGCCGCGGCTCCGCGGCATTGCACACGACCAGTCCGGCGGCAGGGACGATTCGCATCAGCAGGTGAAACTGGCGCTGGATTGACTGGATGTCGGGATAGATGTCCGCGTGATCGAATTCAAGGTTGTTGAGTACCGCGGTGCGGGGCCGGTAGTGCACGAACTTCGCCCGCTTGTCGAAGAAGGCCGTGTCGTATTCGTCTGCCTCGACCACGAAGTGGGCGCCCCTGCCCAGCCTTGCCGAGTGCTCGAAGTTGCCCGGTACCCCACCAATCAGGAACCCGGGATCGAGCCCGGCCCGCTCCAGCACCCACGCGATCATGCTACTGGTAGTTGTCTTGCCATGGGTGCCGGCGACCGCGATCGTCCAGCGTCCCTGCAGCACGTGTTCGGCCAGCCACTGCGGACCAGAGGCATACGGCAGGCCACTGTCCAGCAGTCGCTCGATCAGGGAATTGCCGCGACTCATGACGTTGCCAACCACGACGATATCGGGGTTCAGATCGAGCTGCGCGGGATCGTAGCCTTCAATCAGCTCGACCCCGAGCGCGGCCAGTTGCGTACTCATGGGCGGATACACCGACCGGTCGGAACCGGTCACGCGATGCCCGGCAGCCTGCGCAAGGGCCGCGACCCCGCCCATGAAGGTGCCACAAATGCCGATAATGTGGACGTGCATCAGGATCCGTCCGGGAACAGCTGGGTGAGGACGGCGGCGCTGGCGACCACGTAGGTAACCGCTATGCCCACCCCGGTGAAAAGGCCCGTATCGAGCGCCGACCGGATGATGTGTCCGAGCACGAAGACATACCAGAGTATGACGGCGACGGATCCTGCCCAGACCAGCAGCGCCAGACCATAGTTGCCGCCCGCAGGTTCCTTGAGGGCCAGCAACAGGATGACGAACGGCGACAGCAGGGCGCCGGTTCCGAGCGCCGCTTCGATTGTCTGGTTGAAGCGGCGCCGGCGACCAGTCAAGGCGAGCAGCAGCCATAGCAGCCCGACCAGCAGCGCGATGTCCGCGGCGGTTCGGCCGAGCAGCTGGTCGGTGCCGTAAAGCATCCAGGACTGGACCGCGCTGAGCGCGGCATAGGCCCCCGCCGCCGCCAGCACAAGGACCAGCGAATCGGGCAGGTGGCTCGGGTCCCGGCGCCACAGTGCGATGTCCCAGAATGCCTTGAGAAGTGCCTGCATCAACCCGCCTTGGGATGCGCGCCGGCGGACCGCATAATGGCGCGCTTCGCCGAATTGTAGCCAAGTCGCAGGGTGACCGTGGAAAGCTACCAACTTCTCGACCATCCGGAACGCTTCGCCGACGTCATCGGTGGTCTGGAAAGGTGCTCGCGCTGGTCGCTGGACACCGAGTTCGTCCGCGAACGGACCTACTTCGCGCGCCTGTGCCTGGTCCAGGTCGCCATCTCCGGCCGGATCCTGCTGGTAGACCCGATCCGGGTGGAGGACCTTGGCCCGCTCAAGAACCTGCTCCATGACGTCAACCTGGGCAAGATTGTTCACGCCGCGCGCCAGGACATCGAGGTCCTGATGCCGCTGACGGGTGAACCGCTGGCGCCGGTCTTCGATACCCAGATCGCAGCCGGGATGCTGGGCTTTCCAGCCCAGGTCGGCTATGCCGATCTGGTCAGGCAGTTACTTGGGGTCGAACTTGAGAAGGGGCATGCGCGCACCAACTGGGGCGCACGTCCGCTAAAGCTGGAACAGCTCGTTTACGCCGCAGATGACGTTCGCTATCTCGGTCCGGTCGCAGAGATACTCGAGGCACGACTTTCAGCCGCTGGCCGGCAGGCCTGGTTCGAGGAGGAATGCCGGCTGCTGTCGGATCCGGCCCTGTATGTGACACATCCGGAGGACGCCTGGCGGCGCTTCAAGGGCATCGAACGCCTGCGCCCCGAGGAGCGCGCCGTGATCCGGGTCCTTGCCGCGTGGCGCGAGCTGCGCGCCATCAACAAGGACCTGCCCAGGGGCTGGGTGCTGTCGGACGATGCTGTCCGCGAGCTGGCTCGCCTGCGGCCGGCATCGGAGTCCGCGCTACGCCAGTTAACGACGCTTCCCGCGGCTTTGTTGACGCGGCGAGCCGCGGAAATCCTGCATCTGATCGACCTGGCCTCACGCGAGGCGGAACCGGATGACGCCTCGCTGTCAGTCGATCGGCTCACTCCCGAACAGACCGCTGCGGCCAAACGGCTGCAAGCCGTCCAGCAAGATGTCGCAGCCGAGCTCGGGATCAGCCCCGAAATACTGGCGACGCGCAGGGACCTGACCGCCCTGGTGCGCGGCACGCGCGACGTGGCGCCGTTGTCAGGATGGCGTCGCGAGGTGATCGGCGAACGACTGCTTGCAGCGATCTGACGCGAGACGTCACGCGCCCTTTCCGGCTAGCGCCGGACCTTGCGAACAGACTTCTTTACCGTGCGCTTGGCTCGCTTCGCTGCGGACGGCCGTGTCGCCTTCCTGGCCTTTGACGCCGTCCTCTTCACGGCCCTCTTGGCGGATTTTCCGGCGGCACGCAGCGGGGCGGTAGCACGATCCGCCACGGTCGGCTTGACCGCGCGTCGCAGGGCCTTGCCAAGCTTGGTGGTTGCACGCTTCACCGACTTGGCGGCACTGCGTGTGGTCTTGCGGATTGATTTCGCAGCCTTTTTCTCCATGCGCACGGCCTTGCGGACGGTCTTCTTCACTGTCTTGCCTGCCATAGTATTTCCCTTTCCGGGACGTTTTGCGGGTCGGCGCCGTCGCGCAGGCGCTGCGCGCTTGCCGGATTTCGCCGCATCGGTCCCGGGAATCGCCCGCTCGAGCCGGGCAAATACGTCATCAAGCTCGCCCGTCGCGTCGATCACCTTGAGCAGGCGGCGCCTGCGGTAGTAGGCAACGAGCGGTCGGGTCTGCGCCTCGTAAACCTCGAGGCGGTGGCTGATCGTCTCTTCGTTGTCGTCCGGACGCTGGAACAGATCGTGCGTCCGGCCGCCCTCGCAATCGGGCTTCTTGCCCGGCGGATTGGTGTAAATATTGAACACCCGCGCACAGCGACGGCAGGTACGGCGACCCGTCAAGCGCTTGAACAGCACCTTGGTGTCAATATCCATCAGGACCACCGAGTCGAGCGGCTTACCCATCTTGGACAGCAGGGTTCCCAGTGCGTCGGCCTGTGCAACGTTGCGCGGGAAACCGTCCAGGATGAAGCCGCGAGCGGCGTCGGGCCTGGCGAGCCTCTCGCGGATCATGGCCAGCACGATCGTGTCGGCAACCAGCTTGCCGGCGTCCATCGCGGCCTTCGCCTCGAGCCCAAGCGCCGTCTTGCGTGCCACCGCGTCGCGCAGCAGGTCGCCGGTCGAAACCTGGGGAATTCGGTATTTCTGCACCAGTTTCTGGGCCTGTGTTCCCTTGCCCGATCCCGGTGCGCCCAGCAAAACAAGCCTCATTTCACATCCCCACTATAGCTACGGAAAACTAACCGGGCGCCAATGCTGCATGGCGCTCCCCAGAGCGTCAAACGCATGGCACCCGACATCCGTCGAATGCCACTGCCGCTCCTTGCCCGCTGCGCGATCGGCTATCCTTGCCCGGCCGCGGGCCGGCGCCCGCCCAAGCCAGGGATCCGATCATGCCTGCCACAAAAGATAAACCCTCGAGGCCCAATGCGTTCTACGCACAATCCGGCGGGGTCACCTCGGTAATCAATGCCTCCGCGGCCGGGGTGATCGACGCCTGCAGGCGGCATCGCGGCCGGATCGGCAAGCTTTATGCCGGCCGCGACGGTATTGTTGGCGCGCTGACCGAGGACCTGATCGACACCAGTAAGGAAACTGCCGCCGCTGTCCGCGCATTGAAATGGACCCCTTCGGGCGCCTTCGGCTCGGCCCGTTACAAGCTCAAGGACCTCGAAAAGGACCGGGCCAAGTACGAGCGGCTGATCGAGGTCTTCCGTGCCCACGACATCCGCTACTTCTTTTACAACGGCGGCAACGATTCGATGGATACCGCCCACAAGGTGTCGCAGATCAGCGACCAGATGGGCTATCACGTGACCTGCGTCGGCATCCCCAAGACTGTCGATAATGACCTGCCAGTTACCGACTGCTGCCCGGGCTTTGGCTCGGTTGCCAAGTATGTCGCCGTCTCGACCCGGGAGGCCGCGATGGACGTCGCCTCGATGGCGCGGACTTCGACCAAGGTCTTCATCCTCGAGGTCATGGGCCGCCATGCCGGCTGGATCGCCGCCGCGGGCGGGCTGGCGGGACGCAAGGCCGGTGAGGCGCCGCACATCATCCTGTTCCCGGAAATCGCCTTCGACCAGGCGCGATTCCTGGCACGGGTCAAGGAATGCGTCGAGCGCTACGGCTACTGCGTGGTGGTTGCATCCGAGGGCACGCGCAGCGCCGATGGCCGCTTTCTCGCCGACATGGGCACCCGCGATGCGTTCGGTCACGTGCAGCTCGGGGGCGTGGCGCCGACCCTGGCGACCATGGTCAAGGAAGCTCACGGCTACAAGTTCCACTGGGCGCTGGCCGACTACCTGCAGCGTGCCGCGCGCCACATCGCCTCGAAGGTCGACGTGGAGCAGGCCTACGCGGTCGGCCGTGCGGCCGTCGAGCTGGCCCTCGCCGGCCAGAACGCGGTGATGCCCGTCATCGTGCGCCGGTCGTCGCGACCGTATCGCTGGACGATCGGTTCGACCGACATCGCCGACGTGGCCAACAAGGAAAAAATGGTGCCGCGTCACTACATTACGGCCGATGGCTTCGGCATCACTGCGGCCGGCCGGCGCTACCTTCTGCCGTTGATCGGGGGCGAGAGCTATCCGCCCTACAAGGACGGCCTGCCGGATTACGTCGTGCTCAGGAAGGCCCGCGTCAGGCGCAAGCTGAAAACCAATTTCGTGATATAATTCTACGGTTTACACGGGGCCGCATGCGGGCCCCGTGCCGCGCAAGAGCAAGAATCCCCCGGGGAGGATCACCAATGATCGACACTCAGACGGCGTTGTGGCTGGCTATCGTGGCGGGCGTCATCGCCATCGTTTACGGCGCGCTTTCGGTGCGCTGGATCATCGCGCAACCGGCAGGCAATGCACGCATGCAGGAAATCGCCGCCGCCATCCAGCAGGGTGCGGGCGCCTACCTGAACCGCCAGTACAGCACCATCGGCCTCGTCGGTGCCGTACTGTTCCTCGTTCTCGGCTTCGCACTCAACTGGCTCACGGCAGGCGGTTTCGCCGTCGGAGCCATCCTCTCGGGTGCCGCGGGCTACATCGGCATGAACGTGTCGGTGCGCGCCAACGTGCGCACGGCCCATGCCGCGAGCATCGGCCTGAACCCTGCGCTGCAGGTCGCGTTTCGCGGCGGCGCCATTACCGGCATGCTGGTCGTCGGCCTCGGCCTTCTGGGCGTCGCGGCCTACTACAGCGTGATGCTGAACGTCACCGGCGGTGACGTCGACAAGTCGCTGCACTCACTGGTGGGCCTGGCCTTTGGCGGTTCGCTGATCTCGATCTTTGCGCGACTCGGCGGCGGCATCTTCACCAAGGGCGCGGACGTCGGCGCCGACCTGGTGGGCAAGGTCGAAGCCGGTATCCCTGAAGACGATCCCCGCAACCCCGCGGTGATTGCCGACAACGTGGGCGACAACGTGGGCGACTGCGCCGGCATGGCTGCCGACCTGTTCGAGACCTACGCAGTCACCGTCGTCGCCACGATGCTGCTTGCCGGCCTCACGATGCAGGCGTCGCTCGGCATCAACGCCGTGCTCTATCCGCTGGTATTGGGCGCCGTGTCCATCATCGCCTCGATCGTCGGCACGTTCTTCGTCAAGGCACGCGATGGCGGCAAGATCATGAACGCGCTGTACCGCGGCCTGATCGTGTCCGGCTTGATCGCCGCCGTTGCGTTCTACTTCGTCACCAAAGCGATGATGGGTGACGAGGCCATGAACCTGTTCGGCTGCGCGCTGATCGGTCTCGTGCTCACCGGCGCGATGATAGTAATCACTGAGTACTACACGGCGACCGAATATGCGCCAGTTCGCTACGTGGCTGCCGCGTCGCAGACGGGTCACGGCACCAACGTCATCGCGGGCCTCGCGGTCTCGATGAAGTCTACGGCTTATCCGGTGCTGGCGATCTGCGCTGCCATCTGGGGCGCACACGTGCTCGGCGGCCTCTACGGTATCGCGGTCGCCGCGACGGCCATGCTGTCGATGACGGGCGTGATCGTGGCGCTCGACGCCTACGGCCCCATCACCGACAACGGTGGCGGCATCGCGGAGATGGCGGGCCTGCCGCCGGAGGTGCGCAAGATCACTGACGCGCTCGATGCGGTGGGCAACACGACCAAGGCCGTGACCAAGGGCTACGCGATCGGCTCCGCGGGCCTCGCCGCGCTGGTGCTGTTCGCGGACTACACCAACAACCTGGACATCGCCGGCAAGCTCGAGAAGTTCTCGCTGTCCGACCCGGCGGTGATCATCGGCCTGTTCATCGGCGGCCTGGTACCCTACCTGTTCGCAGCCATGGCGATGGAGGCCGTCGGCCGGGCAGCGGGCTCGGTCGTCGTCGAGGTGCGCCGCCAGTTCAAGGAGATCCCGGGCATCATGGCCGGCACGGCCAAGCCGGACTACTCCAAGGCCGTGGACATGCTGACCCGCGCGGCGATCAAGGAAATGATCGTCCCCTCGCTGCTGCCCATCCTGATCCCGGTGATCGTCGGTTTCGGCATGAATTTCCTGCTTGGGTCCGGCGCCGGCGTGCGCGCCCTCGGCGGCGTACTGATCGGCACCATCGTCACCGGCCTGTTCGTCGCCATCTCGATGTGCACCGGCGGCGGCGCCTGGGATAACGCCAAGAAGTACGTCGAGGAAGGCAACTACGGTGGCAAGGGCTCGGAGACGCACAAGGCGGCCGTGACCGGCGACACCGTCGGCGATCCGTACAAGGACACCGCCGGCCCGGCCATCAACCCGCTGATCAAGATCATCAACATCGTGGCGCTGCTGCTGGTGCCACTGCTCTAGGGACTGTCCCCGCAGCGGACTGCCCCTTTCGATGTTCGAGGCGCGAGAGGCCCCGGCGACCCCGGGGCCTTTCGTATCGGGCGCGACCCGATCCGATCCGGGCAAACTGCTGCGGTCCGCATTCCGCAGCAGCTCCGCCTGCCTGGCACCCGCGACAGGAGATCTCCTGCTTGACAGATACTGACTCCTTGGATATTCCATGCGTCCGATGAACACACCCTATACGGTTGAACAGCACGTCGCACTGAAGCGCGTGAGCACGATCGCGGCCAGCCCCGATGGCAGCTGGCTGGCGGTCTGCGTGCAGCGTACGGACCGCGACGGCGCCAAGTATGTCTCCGACCTATGGAAGGTCCCCACCGACGGCAGCCCCGCCGTGCAGCTCACGCGCGGCGACAGCAACGACAGCGCCCCGTGCTTTCGCCACGACGGCGCGCTGGGCTTCCTGTCCAACCGCAAGCCCAACGAAGTCCAGGCGGACGACGAGGCGGACAAGCGCATGCAGGTCTGGCTGCTACCCGTCGGTGGCGGCGAACCACAGCAACTGACCGACGAGCCACTCGGCGTGGAGGCGTTCCGGTTCGCGTCGAAGGCCGACCGCCTGGCCTACTTTGCGCCGGTGCTACCTGGCATCGCCCTGGATAAGCAGCGCGAGACCGCGGCGGAGCGCGCTAAGAAAGGCCCCAGCGCGCGCAACTTCAGGCGCCAGCCGGTACGTCACTGGGACCAGTGGCTGCACCAGAACCTCGACCGCGCCAGCACCCACCTGATCGTTGCGACTGCAGAGGGCAGGAAGCGCGAGGACCTGACGCCCGAGGCCACCACCGAACTCTGGATCGAACCGCATATCGATGTCAGCGACGACGGTCGCCGCGTGCTCGCCAGCTGGGCGACGGTCGGTACAGACCGGGAAGAAGACTCGAGCATCCTGGTGATCGACCTCGATAGCAGAGCACGAGCGCTGCTCGGCCAGGCCCCCACCACGATGAACAGCGGGGCAGTGTTTTCTCCCGATGGCGCCACAATTGCGGTCGTCCGCGAGCAGCGCTCGGTACACACCGTGGTGCGTCCGACACTGACGCTGATCGACGTCGCCAGCGGCGCGCTGCGTGAGCTGGCCGCAGGCTGGGATCGCTGGCCGAATCTCGCCGACTGGAGCGCCGACGGTACGATGCTCCTGGTCAGCGCCGATGACGGCGGCTTCACGCCAGTGTTCAGTATTGCCGTCGCGGACGGTTCCGTCACCGCGTGGACGCCACGGCAAGGTGGTGGCACGCACAGTGAGATCGTGGCGCTCCCTGACGGCCGCGCGGCCTGCATCCGCTCGTCCCTGCTCGATCCGCCGGAGTGCTACCGGCTGGACGGACCGGACCGTGCGCCGGTGCCACTGGCGCGACTCTCGGGCTTCACACCGGCGAGCGATTGGGCCGAGATCGAGCACATCACGACAACGTCAACTGATGGCGCCGCCATTCACAGCGTGATCACGCGTCCCAAGGGCGCGAAGAACACACCGACACTGCTATGGATTCACGGCGGGCCAATTGGAATGGCTGGCGACGGCTGGCACTGGCGATGGAATGCTCTGCTTGCGACTGCGCAGGGCTATACCGTGGTGCAACCCAACCCACGCGGCTCCACCGGTTTTGGCCAGGCGTTCGTGCAGGGCATCTGGGGAAACGTGTGGGGCAGGCAGTGCTTCGACGACCTGATGGCCGTAACCGACGCGCTGGAGCAGCGTCCGGAGGTCGATCCTGGACGGATGATGGCCATGGGCGGCAGCTTTGGCGGCTACATGACCAACTGGATCGGCACCCAGACGCAGCGCTTCAGGTGCCTGATCACGCATGCCAGCATCGTGACCATGGCGCAGTTCACCGGCACCACCGACCACCCGGCCTGGTGGTACCTGGAGATGGGCGGCGAAAATCCATATGCCGACATGGCCAGTTTCGACCGCTACGCGCCAATCCGTCACATCAGCCAATGGACGACGCCGGTACTGATCGTCCATGGGGAGAAGGACTACCGCTGCCCCATCAACGAAGGGCTGAACCTGTTCGAGGCGCTGCAATATCACGGCGTCGACTGCGAGCTGCTGGTCTTTCCCGACGAGAATCACTGGATCCTCAAACCGCGCAACATCGTCGCCTGGTATGACAACGTGCTGCGGTTCCTCGGCAAGTACATGTCGGATCAGGGCAGCCAGGTCACGCAGCCCCAGCCTTGAGTGCGGGCGGTTCAGATACTGGTTACGCGTCTGGCCGCTGGCCCCTTGTGCCAACGGCCAGACGCAATCCGGTCACCGAACGCGCGGGTTAAGCGCGGCAAACACGCCGTCAGGATTGGATTCCCATATCCAGGCAGGCAGTGTCCAGGGCTGAAGGACGGGTTGGCTGCTATTGCGCCGTGGTCGGATCGATGACTGCATCAACCTTCAGGATACGATTGGCGGGGAAACCCGAGCGCTCGGCATGCTGCCGGATCAGTGACTCGCTGCGCGCATTGTAGATGCAATAAAGCTTGTCGCCTGTGACATAGCTCTGCACCCACTGGATGTCGGGTCCGAGTTCCTGCAAGACTTCGTTCGACTTGGCCGCCGCGTCGCGCAATTCATCGGCAGTCATCTGGCCTGCGCCCGGAATTTCCCGCTCGATGACATAGCGTTGCATCGGAGGCTCATCGCTGCCCTGTGCCAGCGCGGCAAGGCCGCCGAGTGTCAGCGTGGCCACCAGAGCGAACAGCTTCCTCTTGCTCATGTGATTCTCCTACGTAGCGATTTGATTCAATGCAGGCAGTACGGATCAATGAACCTCAGCCCTTGACATGCGCTGCGCTTTCTTCGACGGGCAATTCACCCGTGGAAGGGTCGATCTTTGCCCTGATCCGGGCAATTGAGTCGGCAGGGAACCCTCCCTGCTCCGCGTGCTGCCTGATCAGCTCCTCGCTGGCGGCACGGTAGATGCAGTAAATCTTGTCATCGGCGACGTGGCTCTCGATCCACTGGATATCGGTACCCAGTCGGTCGAGGACGCTACGGGATTTCCGGGCAATGTCCTCGAGGTCTCCGGTTGAAAACCGGCCAGCCCCCGGGATCTCGCGCTCAATTACAAATGTCGGCATGTGTTCTCCTTCTTGTCGCGACAATCATTGCGACGGCGCAGACAATAGCGTCGACCGCCCTGGCCGACGCGCGAGGTTTCCTCTGGATTTCCTTGGATTTTTCTCGCAGGGGCCGGGCCGCCAAGGCCGATTGCTGTACACGAGCAACCGTGTGACGTAATATTTTAGTCTAAATATCAAATACTTACGCGAGTCCACACGATGGGAGCCTCGATCATTGGCTGAAGACAAGCCGGCTACGTTCGCGGTCGGCGACTGGCTCGTCGAGCCTGATCTCAACCGGATCAGCACGGCGACCGAGTCGATCTACTTGCGCAAGCAGCTGATGGACATGCTGGTCTACCTGGCCGAGCAGCAAGGCAGGGTCACGACCCTGGAATCGCTGCATGACGACCTGTGGCGCGGCAAAGTCGTCACCAGTGGGACGATCTACAGCTGCATTGCCGACCTGCGCCAGGCGCTGGCCCGTGACGGCAGACAGCTCGACTACATCGAGACGATCCCGAAGACCGGCTACCGGCTCGCTTCCCCGGTGGTCACAAAATCTGCGCGCGCAAATCATGACGGTGCCGGCCCGGGCGCGTCGCTCGCCATCCTGCCGCTCACAAACCGGAGCGCGGACCCGCAGATCGAGTATCTGTGCGAGGGAATCGTGGAGGAGGTGCTGTACCGTCTCAAGCAGATCCCGGGGCTCAGAGTCTTCTCCGCCTTCACCCTCAAGGAAGAAAGGCTGGATCCGCGAGTGGTTGGCCTGCGCTTTGCCGCCCGCACGGTGCTGAGCGGAAGCCTGCGGAAGTCGGGCGACCGACTGCGTCTCACCCTCAGACTCGACGATGTGGACAGCGGCGAGTCGATATGGACCGACCGGTACGACCAACCGATCTCGGACGTATTCGAGATCCAGGATTCGGTCGCCACGCAGATTGCACGCGCGCTGAGCCCGGCCCTGGCTATCGAGACACCGAAACAGATCGACACGCGCACGACCGAGTCGACGAGTTTCGCGGCGCTGAATGCGTTTCTTCTTGGCAAGCACGCCTTGTCTGGCATGACGGCTGAAAGCTTCGACGACGCGATCCGCTACTTCCAGCAGGCGATAGCCATGGACCCGACCTTCGCTCGCGCGCACTACCGGCTCTATCTGGCCTGCCACATGAGTCGGCGGTATCACGCTGGTGGCCAGGAGCGGCTCGAGATGGCGCGCAGCGCGGCGGCCAATGCCCGGAAATACGGCTTCCGTCCACCGGTCCCGTGGATCCACATCGACCGGCGGCTCTACCGGGAAAGCTTGCCGGATGCGCGAAACCTGGCGCTGGAGGCCATTGAGAAGATTCGCAACCACGATCCGGAATGGGGGGCATTCGCCTACGAGCAGCTTACCTGGGTCCTGCCAGCTTTCGGCTTCTTCGTCGCCACGCGGGATTTCGCCAAGCACATGTTCGACTCGCCGTGGCACAACTTCGAGGACTCGGATGCCGACGAGGAGTTGCCCAACTACTACGCTGCGATCGGCGAGTTCAGTGAGGCCATTCGCCTGTGGTCGAGCGAAATCCAGAAGGATCCACGGTGCCCACTGTTCCGTTACGAAAGATCAGTGCTCTACTCGCGTACCGGGCAGTTTCACTACGCCGAACGCGACATCGAGACCCTCGATGACGACCAGTTTTCATATATTGCGAAAGCTTTCTACCACTTCTGGCGACAGCAACCCGAGTCGGTCCGCGAGTATCACGACAAGCTGCGCTCGCTCAAGAACAGCCACCGTTCATTTCTCGTCTATACCCACTGTATGCTGGGAGAAATGGATCAGTCGCTGCAGCATTACGTGAAGGCTGTCAGCTTCCGGCCAATCAGCTTCATCGATTTCGGTCCGCTTAGAGTAATGTGCCGTGCCAAGTTGCCTGGATCGCTGATCGAGTCAATGGAACAGCATCCAGCCTTCCGGGACCTCCTGGCCAGGCAGGGAATTACGGCCGGGTCGCAGGCTGAACTGATGGAGCGGCTAAACGAGATAGCCGCCATCACCGGCATCATTGTGACGCCAGACGGACTGCTGCCAGCGGGATCGCCCGCTTAGGATCCTGCTTGCAGCTCCGGCCTCACTGGTCCTGCTGGTTTCAGCGAACCGAGTATGCGAAACGAGCCGCCGTGCCGCATGCCGCGGAGAATCAGGTGCCGTGCAATCTCTTCGAGCGCGTGTCAGCCCAGCAACCCCTCGTGCTCGAACACGCGCCGCAGGAAGCTCAGTGGCATGTTGCCCGAGACCAGATAAAGGTGGTGGAAGCGCCGGTCGAGCTCGGCGCCCGCAAGCGCGCTGGCCCGTCCCACGTCGCGCTTGAGATCCCAGACCATGCGGTTGCCAGCCAGGTAGCTCAGCGGGTAGCCGCGCTCCTGACTGTACCAGTTCAACTCGGCCTGTACGCGCCCGGGCACGAAGCCCGTCACGGCCGCGAGCAGGTTCCCGGCCGCCTCAAAGGGATCGTCGCTCGTGAGGTCACAGGGAACGCCGACATCAAGAAAATCCTTCTCGCCAGTCATGAAGAACAGGTCGATGGCCACTCGCGCCCCGATGCGGCTGATGTCGCGCTTGGCACCGAAGCGCGCCTCGTCGGTCAGGTCCCCCATGTAGCCCATGTCCAGCATGTAGTCCTCGAGCATGGTGGTCCAGCCTTCGGCATGGTGCATCCCATCGTAATGGCGCCGGATGATCGACGGGTGCATGGCGGCAAACGCCAACTGCAGGTGGTGCCCCGGGATGCCTTCGTGGATCATCATGCCGGGAATGGACAACTCGGTATGCTCGGCGGCAAGCTCGTCGGAGAGCGTCAGGTACACGAGGCTCCTGCGCACGCCTGGCCGGAAGGCCGGGGGCGGCATCATCGCGCCGGCCGGGATGCTCGGCGTCATGAAGCCAGGTGTGCGGATAATCCTCAAGTCCTGCTCCGCGGGCACCGGGAAGAGACTGCGCTGTTCAATGAAAGTGTCGATGCGGCGCCGCTCTTCCTCATAGCGGTCGAGAATGTCCTCGAGTCGCCCGTTCACCAGCGGTACCTTGTAGCGCTCGGCAAGGAAGCGCGTGAGGTCATCGGCCGAAGCGCCGGCCGGCAAGCTGTACTTTGCTACGAGCTGGCTCCGCAATGACTCGACGACCTCGCCGGTCTCTGCCAGGAACTCGCGAGCCATGGCGTGCAGCTGCTCCAGGCTGCGGTCGATACCCTTGAGCTCGACGATACGTCGCGCATCGTCTTCTTCGAGGTGAAGCTGGCGGGTAGTTGGCAGCATTGCGAGACGCGCTGCATAAGCCTGCAGCGCATCCCTCGCGATGGCACCGGCCGCTTCCAGCCGCGTCCGCCCATCCCAGCGTGCCTCCACCGCCCAGCCCTGGAGCGTGTCGAACAGCGCGGGCAGTTCCGATACCTTGTCGAGCTCCATGGACACCCAGCGCGCCAGCGGCGTGTCGAGTCGATCAAGCAGCCTGTCAAGATAGCCGGGAATCGCCTCGATACGGCTGGTGATCGTGCCGAGCCGGTCAGCAGGCTCGCGGGGATCGTTAACGAACTGCAGGAAGATACCGTCGCCCAGGTCATCGCCGGCCGAGGGCAGCTGCGCCTGGCGGGTCTGTCCGTTGAAAATGTAGGTCGCCTCGTGGATCCGCGCCTGCAGTGTCAGGCGCGCCAGGTCTGCGTCGAGCGCGGTGTCGAAATCAAGCGAGCTGCGGTCCATGGTGTCGAGTCGCGCCAGCAGCGCCCGGGCGCGCCGCGCTCGCGCCTCGAAGGCCGATGCGGACGGGTCCGGCAGCTCATCGAGTCGCTGATCGACGCCGAGGCTGACGCAGGAATTCGGGTCCTCGAGCAGGTGCTCGTGGTAGTCCTGCACAAAGCTTTCGAAACTGTCGGACACGGCGACCTCCCGGTAGATGGGGGCGTAGCTTGTCATTAGCGGCAACGGGAGGCCAGCTGTAGCGCTTGCCAAGTCGGCGTGGTCAGCCTGTGACGTCATTTCCCGGCCGCACCATCGGGGTCGATTTACGCCGTGCCAATGCCGCTTCAGGCGCGTGGTGCGAGGTTGACTCTGCGCACGGTCGGCTGCACCGTCAACCGCCCGCCATGGCGCCAACGACCCTGAACGGCTCCATGCCGCTGATGACTGCCTCGGGCAGCAAGGTGTCCGCAGGATCGAAGGACAGATCCTGCCCGCACGCAAAGAAGCGGATGAGTGGACGGCGCTGTAGCGTGCCATGGTCGCGCATGGTCCCGCACAGAATGGGAAAGCGCGCCTCGAGCGCGCTCAGCACGCCATCAACCGTGGGTGGGCCGGTGACTTCCAGTTCCAGCTCGCCGTCGACGCGTGCGAGATTGCACAGGTGATAGGGCAAGACTACGCGGATCACGGCAGCGTCTGCACCTCGACGGACAGCACGCCGGGAAGGTCGCGGACGATCGGAGTCCACCTGTCGCCGCCATCCGGCGAGCAGTAGACCTGGCCGCCAGTCGTGCCGAAATACACACCGCAAGGATCGAGCTGGTCGACCGCCATCGCGTCGCGCAGCACGTTGACGTAGCAGTCCGTCTGCGGCAGGCCCCTGGTGAGCGGCTCCCACTCGTTGCCGCCCGTCCGGCTACGAAATACCCGCAGTTTGCCGTCAGGCGGGTAATGCAGCGAATCGCTCGTGATCGGTACGACGTAGATCGTCTCCGGCTCGTGCGCATGAACGTCGATGGGAAAGCCGAAATCCGTCGGCAGGTTCCCGCTGACTTCGCGCCACTGGTCACCCGCGTCGTCACTGCGCATGATGTCCCAGTGCTTCTGCATGAACAGCACATCCGGGCGCGATGGATGATGCGCGATGCGGTGCACGCAGTGACCGACTTCTGCGTCAGGGTCGGGCAGCTCGTAAGGCGACTGCAGTCCGCGGTTGATGGGTTTCCACGTCTGCCCGCCATCATCGCTGCGAAACGCCCCCGCAGCCGAGATGGCGACGTAGATGCGGTCCGGATTCCTCGGGTCGAGCAGTATGGTGTGCAGACACATTCCGCCCGCGCCCGGCTGCCAGAGGTGCCCCTTGGCCTGGCGCAGGCCCGGCAGCTCCTGCCAGGTACCGCCGCCGTCCGTGGTCCTGAAGATCGCTGCGTCTTCTGCGCCAGCGTACGCGGTGTCCGGGTCCGTGTGCGACGGCTCGATGTGCCAGACGCGCTTGAACTCCCACGGACGTTGCGAACCGTCGTAGAACTTGTGCGTGCCCACCTCGCCCTGGTAGAGGAACATGTTGCTCTGTCCCTTGGGCATCCCGTCGGCACCCGCCAAATCCTCAGGCCCGGTACCGGGCGGGTTCCAGGTCTTCCCGCCGTCATCCGAGCGCTGGATGACCTGACCGAACCAGCCGCTGGTCTGCGACGCGTAGATGCGATCCGGATCCCGCGGCGAGCCCTTGAGGTGGTAGACCTCCCAACCCGCAAAATGCGGACCGTCAACTTTCCACTGCTCGCGCCGGCCATCCGCCGTCAGGATGAAGGCGCCCTTCTTGGTGCCGATCAGTACCCGGATCGAGCTCACTGGACCTCCCGCAGAAACCAGGACGGCAGCACCGTCCGGCTCGCCCCCGTCGATGGAGGCCAAGACTATCACGGCCGAAGACAGCGAATCGCAACTGCGCCGAGGCGGCGGGCTGCGGTCGTTGTCCAGGCCACCCAGGATAGCGTCGCGGCACCAGGACCCAATGCGGGCAGTCTCACAGGAAGACGTCACCGCCGTTCGGGCTCAGGCATTGACCGTGGTAATGGCGACCGTCCTCGCTGGCCAGAAAAATGTAGCTCGGCACAATATCTTCGACCTCGGCGATACGGCCAAGTGGGATCCCCCTGCGGATTTCCTCTAGCAGGTCGGGTGGCACGTCAGCCAGGATGGGGGTCCGGGTCGCACCTGGGGCAACGCAGTTGATGGTGATACCCCGATTGCCAATCTCCAGGGCGACCGAACGCGTGAAGGAAATGATCGCGCCCTTGGCAGCCGTGTAATGCGAGAAGCCGGGCGCTCCCTTGTAGGCAAGTTGGGAAGCCGTGTTGATGATGCGGCCCTGGCCGCGCAGGTACATCTGCGACAGGATCTCGCGCGTCATGAGGAAGGTACCCCGCAGGTGCACGGCAATGACCCGGTCCCATTGCTCAACCGGAATCTCGTGCACAGGCGAGGCGGCGGCAATCCCGGCATTGTTGACCAGTATGTCGACCCGACCGAAATGTTCCATTGCCGCCCGGCATAGTTCACGCGCTTCAGCTTCGACGCTAACGTCTGCCTGCACGGCGATCGACTGGCGCCCGAGCTGCTTGATCTCCTCGCAGATCGTTTCTGCAGCTGCAGCCTGGTTTCCGCCGGGGTGGTTCACGACGACGTCCGCGCCTTCGCGGGCGAACCCTAGCGCGACTCCTCGCCCAATGCCGGAGCTGCTGCCGGTGACCAGGGCAACCTTGTTGCGGAGCTTCATAGGCTGATTCCCTGCCTCAGGCTTCAGTGTCTGTTGCGACTTAATTCGGTCCGGAGAATGCCATAGTGGACGAGCAGGACCACACCATTTCCCGGTACGCAGGGCTTGTTGCAGCGCATCATCCGGGGAAATGCGCGGATTCCGTCTGGCCGATCGCGGCGCCCGAAAGGGGTCGGGTCGGGCGCGGCCAAATATTGTTGAAATCACGGATTCAAGTTTCCCAGCAACCATGCTTTAGGTGTCAGTTACTGGGCAGGAAGACGAGCTGGAGCCGCGCAGATGGCGACCCTGGGCAAGGAATACAAGGACCGCGAAGTCATCGTACGGCAGGGCGAAGCCGGTAACTGCATGTATGTGGTCCAGGAAGGGGAAGTCGAAGCGATCGCGGAAGTCGACGGCAGGGAAATGCGCCTGCGCAAGCTCGGACCCAACGACTTCTTCGGCGAGATGGCCCTGTTCGGGGCGGAGAACCGCAGTGCCACCGTTCGCGCACTGGGTACGGCCAGGGTGCTGACGATAGACAAGAAAAGCTTCCTGGGAGGCGTCCAGGAGGATCCTTCCCTCGCCTTCAGGATGGTCAAGGTCATGTCGCAGCGCATACGCGACCTGACCGATCGACTGGCGGAGCATCACTTGAAGGGATGATCAGGGCCTGCTGCCACGAACTGCGTGGCCGCCCATCTGCAGAATTGCCAGAGAGGGACCCGTGATAACGCGCACGACTGATGGATTCGGCCAGCTTGGTGAGCGATCGCAAGCGCTGCGGTCGAAGTCCAGCATGCCGCTGCGGGATGGCTCCAGGATCGCCGTGATTGGCGCCGGACCGGCCGGATCGATGTTCAGCTACTTCCTGCTGAACATGGCCGAGAGCGTAGCCCTGGACCTGCAGGTGGACCTGTACGAGCCGCGTCACTTTTGCCATCGCGGCCCGGCCGGCTGCAACCACTGCGGCGGCGTCGTCTCGGAATCACTGGTGCAACGCCTCGCCACCGAGGGCATCGCCCTGCCGGACGACGTCGTGCAGCGTGGTCTGGAGTCCTACACCCTGCACATGGACGTGGGTGACGTTGAGATCGCCACCCCCTTGCACGAGAGCCGTATTGCAGCCATTTATCGAGGTAATGGCCCGAGGAACTCGGAGCCGATGGACACGCATAGCTTCGATGGCTACCTGCAGCAGTTGGCCAGCGAGAAAGGCGCACGCATCGTGCGACAGCTCGTCTCGGACGTCCGCAAGCACGACGACGCAATGCAGGTCGAGTGCGCGGACGGCAGCGTCGACGACTACGATCTCGTGGTGCTGGCAAGCGGCGTCAACAGCCGGCTAGCGAAGTCCCTGGAAGACCTTGCCGAGGAGCATGTCTCCCCTGCCCTGACCAAGACCTTCATCTGCGAATTCCGCCTCGGCAAGGAAGTCATCCGGGAGACCCTGGGCCCGTCCATGCACGTGTTCCTGCTCGATATCCCGCGCCTCGAGTTTGCCGCGCTGATCCCCAAGGGCGATTACGCCACACTGTGCCTGCTGGGGGACGACATCGACGAAGAGCTGATGGACCGCTTTTTCGGATCGCCGGAAGTTGCCCGGTGCTTTCCGGGTGGGGTGATCCCGCGCCACATCTGTCATTGCTACCCGCGCATCAACATCCGGACCGCCCGCCCACCCTTCGGCGACAGGCTGGTGATGGTCGGGGACAGCGGCACGACACGGTTATTCAAGGACGGCATCGGCGCGGCCTACCGTACCGCCAAGGCTGCAGCCAGGACCGTGGCCTTCCACGGCGTGTCCGCGGATGACTTTCGCGAACACTACTGGCCCTTGTGCAAGAAGATCGACGCCGACAACCGCGTCGGCAAGTTCGTTTTCTGGGTCGGCAGCCTGGTGCAGCGCGCCCGCTTCGCGCGGCGCGGCGTGCTGAGCATGGTCGCCAGGGAGCAGCAGCAGTCGGCAGCACCGCGGCGCATGTCGGGTGTGCTGTGGGACCTGTTCAGCGGCAGTGCGCCGTACACGGACGTGTTCCTGCGTACCTTGCATCCGGCCTACGTCGGCAGCCTGGTACGGAATCTCGTCGCCGCCAACCTGCCGGACAAGAACAGAGACCTGCCACGGGACCCGGGGGAAGAACGAGCATGAGCAACGACGGCGAGCCGACTGGCGTTGGCCCGGACCAGCCCTTCTGGACCCACGCCCAACAACTGGAAAAGACACCCCCGTGCCAGGCGCAGTGCCCCAACAGTGGTGACATCCGTGGCTGGCTGGGGATTATCGCGCAGCGCGAGAAAACCGGGCTCAGCCTCGAGCAGGCCTATGACCAGGCATGGGAGAAACTGGTCAACCTGAATCCCTTCCCCGCCACCCTGGGCCGCATCTGTCCTCATCCATGCGAAAGTCGCTGCAGCCGCGAGGCCAAGGACGGTGCGGTGTCAATCAATGCGATGGAGCGGTTCCTCGGCGACTGGGGAATCTCCCGCGAGCTGTCGCTGCCGGGACTCGGTGATCCGACACGCGTGGAATCCGTGGGCGTGATCGGCTCCGGTCCTGCCAGCCTGTCCTTCGCCTACCAGATGGCCCGACGCGGCTACCCCGTCACCGTTTACGAACGGCGCGACTTACCCGGCGGCATGCTGCGCCATGCGATCCCGGACTACCGCCTGCCGCGGGACGTGTTGGACGCTGAAATCAGCCGCGTATTCGACATGAACGTCGCGCTGGTCACGGGCGTGGAGATAGGCCGCGACATGTCGCTGGAGGAATTGCGAGAACGCCACACACTGCTGTTCCTTGGTCTAGGCGCCCAGGTCGGCCGCCGACTTGGCGTCGAGGGGGAGAAAGGCCCAGGCGTGGTCCTGGGTATCGACTACCTCACCCAGCGCAAGCAGGGTGTGCGGCGGAATCTCGGCGCGCGGGTCGTGGTCGTGGGCGGTGGCAATACGGCGATGGACGCGGCGCGCTCCGCCCGGCGCGACGGAGCCGAAGTGATTGTGCTTTACCGGCGAGGCCGCGAGGAGATGCCGGCATCGGAGCCGGAGGTCACGGACGCGGAAGCGGAAGGCATCCGCTTCGAGTTCCTGTCGGCGCCGCTCAGGATTCTGCGCAACGGAACGACGCTGGCGGGCCTCGAGGTCCAGCGCATGCGCCTGGGCTTGCGGGATGCCGACGGCCGGCAGCGCCCCGAGCCGGTGCGCGGCGATACGTGCATCCTGGAAGCCGACACGGTACTGGTCGCCGTCTCCCAGGAACCAGGTTGGCACGGCGTCGACGGCGACGGCCCCGGCGGCAAGTGGCTGCATACGACGAGTGATGGCAAGCTGGCAGAAGACTTGTGGGCCGGCGGCGACGACCGTGGTCCGGGGATCGCGAGCCGGGCCATCGCCCAGGGCAGGCTGGCAGCCGAGGCCGCGCATGCCCAGCTGCGCGGCGAACCGATGCCGGAGCCGTGGACTTCCCGGCCCGCGGTGGATTCGGCCGCTGTCAAGCCAGACTACTACCGGGACCTGTGCCGCAGTCCCGCCGTCCGCCGTCCTCGCGACGAGTGGCTGACCAACCCGGAGTCCGAAATCGACCAGACCCTGACCAGCGAGCAGGCCTGCGGGGAGGCCACCCGTTGCATGTCCTGCGGATTGTGCTTCGACTGCCGGCAGTGCTTCATGTACTGCAACGCCGCTGGCTTCACGCGAATCCAGCAGGCCGGACCCGGGCGCTACTATGCGCTCGCGCTCGAAGCCTGCGAGGGCTGCGGAAAGTGCATCGAGCTCTGTCCCTGCGGCTACATGGAGTCACGCGAAGGGTCCGGCTGGTAGCACGCAACGTACTGGACAGGACCGATCCCGTCCCGGGCCGGTACCCACCGCACCCTGGTTCACCTATCCTTCGACCCATCCCGATCCACGCGCGCGATCCCGACTCCGGGATTCGCCCCAGCCACACGGAGACTGCACTGTGCTGCCGCTACGCGCCCTCCTGGTTTTCGCCCTGCTCGCCACCACGTCCCTGGTCAACGCTACGCCTGCCGCGGAAGGATCGCTACTCGACGCGTTCCTGAAGGACGTGAAGAAGCAGGTCCTGCCGAATGGCCTGACCCTCATCACGCGCGAGAGCCGCGGGTCCGGGGTCGTGGCCATCAACACCTGGATCAAAGCGGGCTACTTCAACGAACCAGATGAAGTGGCCGGCATGGCGCACCTGTTCGAGCACATGTTCTTCAAAGGCTCGAAACGCTTCCCGGGCACCGAACAGATCTCGCGAGAAATCGCCGCCGTCGGCGGGCAGACCAACGCCGGCACGATCTACGACTCGACCAACTACTACATCGTGGTCCCGAAGGAGGGCTTTCGGCGCGCGGTCGAGATCCAGGCCGACGCGCTGATGAACCCGCTTTTCAATCCCGACGAGATCAGGAAGGAAGCCGAGGTCGTCATCGAGGAGTCCAACCGCAAGCGCGACAACGCCTCGGCCATGGCCTTCGAGGGCATGCTGGCGACCCAGTTCACCCAGCACCGGATCCGCCGCTGGCGCATCGGCTCCGACGAGGTGCTGCGCAACATCAACCGCGATGACCTGCTGGCGTTCTTCGAGACGCTGTACCGGCCGGAAAACATCGTCCTGTCGATCGCCGGTGACGTCTCGCACGAGGAGGCCGCGGCGATCGCGCTGGAGACCTTCGGGACCCTGCCGCGCGGCCAGCTGGCGAAGGGGCGCGGCCCGACGGAGCCGCCCCAGGAGGCGTTCCGCTACGGCAGCGCCACGGCGGAGACCGCACAGGGCTACTCGGTGATGGGCTGGCAGACGGTGGGCGTCGGCCATCCCGATGAGATCGCGCTAGACGTCCTGGGCAGCATCCTCGGTCAGGGTCGGTCGTCGCGCTTGTTCATCAACGTCGTGGGTCCCGGCGGGGCCGCCACGTCCGAATCGGCGCACTACACCTTCGACGACGTCGGCGTCCTGTTCGTGCAGAGTTCCTTCGACGAGGCGAACCGCGGCGAGGTCGACCGGCGTGTCGTCGCGGAAATAGAGCGCATCAAGGCGCACGGCCCCACCGCCTATGAGCTGCAACGGGCCAAGAATGGTGCGGAAGCCGGCATCGCCTTCGGGCTGGAGGATGCGCTGGGCCAGGCGCAGGCGCTGGCCGAGGCCGAGGCCAGATACGGCTACGAGAAGCTGGCAGACCGGCTGCAGGCACTCAATGCGCTGAAGCCAGAGGACATCACCCGGGTCGCTCGCCAGTACCTGGGTCTCGACCGGTTGACGCTCTATCACTACGCGCCGAAGAACACCATCCTGCCCGACCGCGAGGACGCACTGGCCGCCGTGCACCAGTCCGCGGAGCCGGTCCTGCTGCCGCTGCCGGCGACGCCGGCCGGTCCTGCCTCACCGCCCGTGGAGCGGGCCATGGCGAGCACGCCGGCCGTGGCGCTGAAGCTCGACAACGGCATGACGCTACTGGTGCAGTCGCACACCGGTGCGCCAGTCGTGTCGGTGGCCGTTTACTTTCCGGGCGGACGGACTGCCGAAAGCAGCCGCAATGCGGGCATCACCCGGCTGATGGCCCGCTCGCTGCAGAAGGGCACCCGTAACCGGAGTGGCGCCGAGATCGATCGGGCCATCGAGTTCCTGGGTACCGCGCTCGGCGTAGACATCAATGCGGACTACTTCGGCCTGTCGATCGACCTGCCGTCGAGCCACCTCGTCACCGGGCTCGGGCTGCTGTCCGACATGCTGCTGCACCCGACCTTCCCCGTGGACGGCGTCGAGGCCGAGAAGCGCCTGCAGGTCGCCTCGATCCTTCGAAACTACGATTCCTCCACCCAACGCCCGCTGCAGCTGGCGCTGGGGGCAGTCTACGGCAACCACCCCTATGGTCTGCCCTCGGATGGCTACGAGTCCGCGCTGGCGGAGATCGGCGCGGCCGAGGTCAGGGACTGGTGGTTGCAGCAGGTTGCCGCCGACGGCGCCGTCGTGGTTGTCGTGGGTGACGTTTCGGTCGATGCCGCCAGAAAGGCAGTGGAAGAAGCCTTTGCAGGTCTGCGGCGGCGCGAAACTGCGGCCGCGATCCCGGCGCCGCCGCCGCGGCTCCCGGCCCGGCTGGACGTCGTCGAGCATCGCGACCGTCAGCAATCTGCGCTGGTCTACGCCTATCCCGGCATTCCGCGGTCGCACCCCGACTGGTCGCGCCTGCGCCTCGTCCGCTACGTTACCTCGGGGCTGGCCGGCACGTTCTTTGCCGAGCTACGCGGCCGGCGCTCGCTCGCCTATACCGTATTCGCGACGGACGTAGCGAACGCACATGCCGGCGCCTTCTTTGCGTACATCGCGACGGACGCCGGCAAGGAGGCCGAGGCTCGCGACGCCCTGCTGGCTGAGATTCGTCGGCTCGACGAGGACGGATTCACGGCGGAAGACCTGGCGCTGGCGCAGCGCTACTTCGCGGGTTCGACACGCATCGCGCTGGAGACCAACGGCGCCCGTAGCGGCGACCTCGTGCAGAACTGGTTCTCGGGCCTGCCGCTCGACTTCACCCTGCAGAGTGTCGAACTGGCCAGCCAAGTGACCGTCGACGAGCTGCGCGAGGTCGCCGGCCGCTATCTAGACGGCGATCAGTTCGTGCTGGCCGTGCTGCGCGGCCGGGACTGAGCCGGGAGGGGGACCCGCCCGGTCGGCGAGATGACCGTGACGGGCAACCTGCGCGACTTGTTCAGCCGTCTGGCGCTGGTCGGCAATGACCCATACCCGTACTCGACGACCCTGGCGCCGTCACTGGTCTTTGCGGACGTCGACTTCTCCGGCGCATAGCCTGGTGCTGGTCTCGGCATAGGCGCAGCCGGTGCGGGCTGCGTCGTCGTCCCGTTCCTGCGGGATATTCACGAGCCACGGGGGTTTCTATCCTGCGTCGTGTTCGTAGCAGAACTTGACCCAGCGATCCCAGCTGACGAAAGTCGGGACGCCCGCATGCAGGTCGAACCGGGACTGATGTTCCTGGTCCTGCTGGACGGCCTGCACGTCGACCCCAGCCGCGCGTTTCGAGGCAATCCAGTTGGCGCTGGCCTCGATCCGATCCAGCCAGGCGCGGTATTCGTCTTGTGACCAGAGCCGGATCGTCTCTGGTGCGAAGGTCGAGTGCCCCGGGATGTAGGTTGTTTCGTCGTTTCCCAGCCCGAGCAAGAATCGTCCGTTGCGAATGTAGTTGCGCAGGTTGCCGCCGCTGGCGACATCGATAATCGGAAATCCCACGTAAAAGCCGTGATCCCCAAGGTAGATCGCATTCGCCGAGTGCCAGTGCACTGCGACGTCGCCCAGAGTGTGGCTCTGTTCCTCCGGCAGGGTCATGACATCGATGATCTCGTTGCCGTCCCGTAACGACACCGTGCCACTCACGGGCTCGAACTGGCGCGTATCGTCCACGTACCCGCTTTCGAGCAGCGCCGAGTACTGCTCAGGGCTGGTCAT
>JAHEAZ010000105.1 GCA_024642505.1 Gammaproteobacteria bacterium | reverse complement strand
GCCCCGGAATCATGGCCTCCGAGATCGCCCGGGCACGTGGCGTCTCCCGCGCCAACGTCAGCATGCTGGTTGCGCAGCTGCTGCGGATGGGATTGGTGAGCCAGGAGGAACAACCCGATGATCGCCGTCGGAAACACCTCACGATCACCGACGCCGGTCGCGGAGCCCTGGCCGACATTGAGTCGGCCCGCCACGAAGCCAACCAGAACCTGTTCGCCAGCCTGACGACGACGGAGCGCAAGCAGCTGCTGCGCTCACTGCGCGCTTGCCTCGATCGCCTTTGGCTGGTGGACCGCTCGGGCGGCGTCGGGCTCGCCCCCGCGCAGCCGGCGCGTCGGAGGCGTGCATGAACACGCCGCTGCTCACTGTGCACCACATGTTGGGTGACCCCGATCATCGCTATTGCTGGATCCAGCGACAGCTGAGTCCCGTCGCTGTGTCCGTTCCTGGAGGGTGACATGAATCTATCCGTCCTGTTGTGGGGCATCCCGCAGGCAATGCGAGCGGCTGCAAAGGTCTACCCGGACTACGCTGCACGCCTGAAGGAAAGGAATCTCGTCGTGCAGTTCAGGTTGCGCGACAAACCCGAGGGTCGCTGGATCAAGCTCGACAACGGCAGGATCAGCACCGGCAAGGACCTGCATACGAAGCCGGATCTGACCCTGCACTTCCAGAACAGGGCCATTGCGGAGGAATTCCTCACGCCGCCCTTCGACCTGCTCACGCGTGTCGACGCGGCCAAGAACTTCAAGATCGGCCTCGACGGGCCGGACGAGCTGGCTGTCTGGTTCATGGCGACTCTCGCCCGGCTGGAGTCGATCACCTGGAAGGCCGGCACGGACATGGGCGACGGCGTCGTCCGCTACACGAGCGGCACGAACGGTGGTCCGATCTTCGTCTACGTCAAGGACGGCAGGATCATCCGCACCACGCCGATCGACTTCGACGAAACGGACGCGCCGTCCTGGTCGATCACGGCGCGCGGCAAAACCTTCACCCCTGCCAGACGCACGACGCTCGGCGCCCACGGAGCGTGCCAGAAATCGATGCTGTACTCGAAGGCACGCCTGCTCTATCCAATGAAGCGGGTCGACTTCGACCCCGACGGCGAGCGCAACATCGGCAACCGCGGCAAGTCCGAATTCGTGCGCATCAGCTGGGACGAGGCGCTGGATATCGTCACCAAGGAGATCAAGCGCGCCAAGGCCGTCGGCCCGGGCGCGATCTGCGTGGCCAACGGCTCGCACCACCAGTGGGGCAACCTCGGCCACTACCTGAGCGCCTTCAACCGCTTCTGGAACCTGATCGGCGTCACCCGGCTGATGCACAGCCCCGACAGCTGGGAAGGCTGGTTCTGGGGCGCGATGCACCACTGGGGCAACAGCCTGCGGCTCGGCTGCCCGGAGTTCTACGGCACCGTGGAGGACTGCCTCAAGGAAGCGGAGATGATCGTGTTCTGGTCCAGCGACCCCGACACGACCTATGGCTTCGAGGGTGCGCGGCGGCGCGAGTGGGCCCGGGAACTGGGCATCAAGATGGTGCACATCGACCCGTACCTGAACCACACCGCGGCCCACCTCGGTGGCAAATGGATCGCGCCGAAGGCCGGGACCGACCCGGCACTGGCCCAGGCACTGTGCCACGTCTGGATCACCGAGGGTCTGTACGACAAGGAGTTCGTCGAGAAGCGGACCACGGGCTTCGACGAGTGGAAGGCCTACATTCTCGGCGAGAGCGATGGCGTGCCCAAGACGCCCGAATGGCAGGAGGCTGAGACTGGTGTTCCCGCACGCGACGTGCGCGCGCTGGCGCGTGAGTGGGGCACAAAGAAGACCTACCTCGGCGCCGGCAGCTGGGGCGTCGGCGTCGGCGGCGCCTGCCGCGGACCGACCGGCATGCAATGGGCGCGGATGATGACCATCCTGGGCGCCATGCAGGGTTACGGCCGCCCGGGCTCCAACTTCGGCAACCTGCAATTCGGCTCGCCGCTGGATTTCAGTTTCTACTTCCCCGGTTATGGCGAGGGCAGCTTCTCGGGCGACCTGACCTACAGCGCCAACTCCGCCAATAACTACCAGCGCATGCCGCACATCGTGACCATGAGTTCGGTCCGGCAGGTCATCCCGCGGATGTGGATGCCCGAGGCCATCACGCAGGGCAAGGCCCTGGGCTACGCCACCGACGTCGGTTCGGTGCAGGGCCAGTTCTTCCCGGTCGGTTACCCCTCCCCCGGGCATGTGCGCGTCGAGATGCTGTACAAGTACGGCAGCCAGATATTCGGCACGATGGTCGACGGTAACCGCTGGGCGCGGATGTACCAGCACGAAAGCCTGAAGTTCGTTGTCAACCAGTCGGTCTGGAAGGAAGGCGAGACTCCTTTCGCCGACATCATCCTGCCGGCCTGCACGGTGTTCGAGAAGTGGGATATCGGCGAGTGGTACAACGTCGGCGCCGGGTATGTGCACCACATGTACTCGATGAACAACCACCGCGTGATCTCGATGCAGCACAAGTGCATCGAGCCGCGGGGCGAATCAAAGTCCGACTACGACATCTTCCTGTCCATCATGGAGAGACTCGGCCTGGGGGCGGTGTACTCGGAGGGCGGCACCACCGAGCTCGACTGGTGCAAGCGTGTGTTCGATTCCTCCGACCTGTCCAAGCACATCTCCTGGCGGCAGTTCCTCAAGAAAGGCTACTACGTGGTTCCGCCTGAGGCGAATGAAGGACGTGCGCCGACTGCCAACCGCTGGTACTACGAGGGACGCAAGAAGGACACGCCGGAGCCCTATCCCCTGCCCTCCGACTATGTCGGCGAGTACCTTCAGGGGCTGCAGACCCCGTCCGGCAAGTTCGAGTTCGTGGCCTCGACCCTCAAGCGCATCGACGACCCCGACCGGCCGCCGCTCAACCGCTACATGCCGACCTACGAGGACCCGGTGCGAGACCCGGAGCTGGCGGGCTTCACACTCAAGCTGCTGACGCCGCACACCCGCTATTCGTTTCACGTCATGGGTGACGACGAAAGCAGCAGCGTGTGGGACATCCGTGAGCACCGCATCTGTAACAATGGACACTACTACCTGGTGGCACGGATCAACCGCCAGGATGCCGAGGCCCGGGGCATTGGCAACGAGGATCTGATCCGCCTGTGGAACAACCGCGCGTCCGTCGTCTGCGCGGCCCAGGTTACCGACCGGATCCAGCCGGGCGTCGTCAGCGCCTACGCGGGATCGGCCCAGTACCGCCCGGCAGGCGAGCCAGGCCGCTCCACCGACCTGGGCGGCTGCGTGAACATGCTCAACCCCAGCAAGTCGATCGCCAGCAAGGGCCACGGCATGAGGCCCAACACCACCCTGATCCAGGTCGAGAAGTGGACCGGCGTCGATACCTGGCAGCCGGCGGAGGCAGTGTGATGGCCAAGAAGTGGAACCTGATTGTCGATGTCGCGCGCTGCGACAACTGCCGCCTGTGCTTCCTCGCCGTCAAGGACGAGTACGTCGGCAACGACTTCCCGGGCTACTCGGCCGCGCAACCCGAGCATGGGCATAACTGGCTCGATATCCGGCGCAAGGAGCGCGGCAGCTACCCGTTGCTCGAGGCGCGGTTCATGCCGGTGATGTGTAACCACTGCGACTCGGCACCGTGCATCGAGGCAGCACGCGAAGGTGCCGTGCGCAAGCGCCCGGACGGCATCGTGATCATCGATCCCGAGAAATCGAAGGGCCAGAAGCAGATCGTGGATGCCTGCCCCTATGGCGCGATCTGCTGGAACGAGGAAAAGCAGATCCCGCAGGCTTGGCCGTTCGACGCCCAACTGCTCGACAAGGGCTGGACTCGGGTACGCGGCGAGCAGACCTGTCCGATGGACGTGTACCGCACACTCCAGGTCGAGGACGACGAGATGCAGCGCATACAGGCCGAGGAAGGCCTCGAGGTCCTCAAGCCCGAGCTGGAGACCCGGCCGCGCGTCTACTATAAGAACCTGCACCTGATGACGCAGTGCTTCGTCGCCGGGACCGTTGTGCGGCATGAGGGCGGCGTCGAGGAATGCGCCGCCGGTGTGGAGGTAGTGCTCAGGCAGGAGGGCCGCGAGGTAGGGCGCGCGACGACGGATACCTTCGGCGAGTTCAAGATCGACAGGCTCGAACCGAACAGCCGCGGCTACCAGCTGGAGGTCTCCGCTTCATCGGGGAGTCTGTCGATACAGTTCGACCTGGGGGACGAGAGCCGCTATCTCGGCACGATGACCCTCGCTGCCGGGTAGCCCTCGACAGTAACGGTTCTTCACGAGTTAGTGCAGAATCTGACTCTCGGAGTCATAGCGGGCCTGATGGCGCCACTGCGGCCCCGGACGCAGCGCCGATTGACGGTATGTCGCTTCGAACAAGTCAGGGAGATCACTTACCAATGTCGGCAAATCCAACCTATCTGGCACCTGGTGAAGGCGAGACCGTCTTCGCGGTCAACTCCGTGCCGATCAAGTTCGGTCCCGGCGCACTGCGCGAGCTCGGCGCCGAGGCACAGTCACTCCGCATGAAGCGGATCGCGCTGTTTGCCGATCCTCACGTGCTGGCCAGTGAACCGGGAGAAATGGCGCTCTCCTCCCTGCGCGGAGCGGGCCTCGATGTCGCGGTCTACGACGGCACTCGCTGCGAGCCGAACAGCGACTCGTTCGAGGCTGCTGCGACGTTTGCCCGCGAAGGCGCCTTCGATGGCTTTGTCTCGCTGGGCGGCGGCTCGGTGATGGACACGGCCAAGGCGGCAAACCTGCTGTCGACCTACCCAGACGAACTGATCGCCTATATCAACGCGCCAATCGGCAGGGCGAAGCCAATTCCAGGGAAACTCAAGCCGCACATCGCCTGCCCGACGACCTGCGGCACCGGCAGCGAGACGACCGGCGTCACGATCGTCGACCTGAAATCTGCCGGGCTGAAGACCGGTATCGCCTCGCCGCTGCTCAAGCCGTCGCTGGCCATCATCGACCCGACCACCACCGAGACCTTGCCCGGCGGCGTGATCGCTGCGACCGGCTTCGATGTGCTCACGCATGCATGTGAGTCGTACACGGCACGGCCCTACACCAGCCGCTCGCGGCCCGTGCATCCGAGCCAGCGGCCGCCGTACCAGGGTGCGACGCCATACAACGATATCGGCGCAATCGCCGCGATTCGCCTCGGCGGTAGGTATCTGGCCCGTGCCGTGCGCGACGCAAATGACAAAGAGGCGCGCCACCAGCTGATGTTCGCCTCGACGCTGGCAGGGCTCGCCTTCGGCAGCGCCGGCGTGCACATCCCGCATGCGATGGCGTATTCGATTGCGACGCTGAAACACGAGTTCACTGCCATGGGCTACGAGGAGCGCGAGCCGATGGTGCCACACGGCATTTCGGTGGTGATCAACGCGCCGGCCGCATTCCGCTTCACCGCCACAGCCAACCCGGCACGTCACCTGGAGGCCGCTGCGGCACTCGGGGCCGATGTCACCGGTGCGTCACCGGAAGACGCGGGCGAGATCCTCGCCCAGGCCTTCATTTCACTGATGCGCGAAACCGGTCTGCCGAACGGAATCGGCGCGCTCGGCTATACCGAGACCGATATCCCGGCCTTGACGGAGGGAGCTTACGCCCAGCAGCGGCTGCTGGTTCTGGCGCCTCGCAGCGTGTCGAAAGCGGACCTGGAGGGCTTGTACCGCGACGCGCTGCGCTACTGGTAAGGACTGGTGGCTCTTGCCCACTGCCCAGGAAATGGCGTGCCGAACCCAATCACCCTCGCCCGCGGACTGAACCAGGATCGACAGGTCCGATGATCGGCCCGTAAGGCACCACCATCGTCGCCCGGCTGAATTCCTGTCGGCCGGCGCACCATCGACGTGCGGACATTCAGTCCCGGAAGTGCTGCAGCTCCATTCGAGCCATGCCCTTGTTCGAGATATAGAAGTAGGTCTTGTCCTCGAAAGCCAAATTCGTGAGCAAGGTCAATTTCGAGCCGATGTCGACCGCGACCTGTCCGGAGTGCGGGTATCGTTCCAAGGATGTGATGCCTGCCGATTCCTGCCAGTTCTTCTATGACTGCAAGGGTTGCGGGGCCGTAATTTGGCCCAAACCAGGCGACTGCTGCATCGACTGCTCGTACGGCGACGTCAAGTGCCCGCCCAAGCAGTTGGGAAGCAACTATTGCTGAGAGGGGCTGCTCCGGGCCCGGGAACCTGCATTCGGACCTGCCACCGACTTGCATGCGCCATCAGTTGCTGATCATGCGATGAGTGGTGGTCGCGGCTGCATTCATGGCGACGTCAGCACCAGGGAGCTGTTGCCAACCGCCACCCATTTGGTGTCCCCCCAGGCCAAGCCGCGGACGTAGGGTCCAACACCTGGCAGCTGCGTCGTTTGCCACTGAATGCCGTCCGTCGACGAATTGCAGTAGACGATGTGGCAGGTCAGGAATCTCTGCCCACTCCAGGCAATCGCCTCGCCACCACTCGCAGAGCCCGACCCAGTCCGTTCCCAGGTGATGCCATCGGCCGAT
>JAHEAZ010000104.1 GCA_024642505.1 Gammaproteobacteria bacterium | reverse complement strand
AGAACACCAAGGACAATACGCCGGCCGTCGTCCACGTCGAGCTGGTGCCAGGCGAAACGGTGGACGTCAACATCGCGGCCAAGGGCGGCGGCTCGGAAAACAAGTCCAAGTTCGTGATGCTGAACCCATCGGATTCGGTGGTGGACTGGGTGATGAAGACGGTGCCCATGATGGGCGCCGGCTGGTGCCCGCCCGGCATGCTCGGCATCGGCGTCGGCGGCACGGCCGAGAAGGCCGTGCTGATGGCGAAGGAATCGCTGATGGACCCGATAGACATGCACGAGCTGCTCGAGCGCGGGCCGTCCGGCCCGCTCGAGGAACTGCGCGTCGAGCTGTATGAAAAGATCAATGCGCTGGGCATCGGGGCCCAGGGTCTCGGCGGCCTGACGACGGTGCTGGACGTGAAGATCCGCAGCTACCCGACTCACGCCGCCTCCAAGCCGGTGGCGATGATCCCGAACTGTGCCGCGACCCGGCACGCGCACTTCGTGCTCGACGGCTCGGGTCCCGCTGTCCTCGAGCCGCCCTCGCTGGCCCTCTGGCCGAATGTCGGCTGGACGCCGGGCGGCGACTCCCGGCGGGTGAACCTCGATACGCTGACGCCCGCCGAGGTCGCCAGCTGGAAGCCGGGCGAGACGCTTCTATTGAACGGCAAGATGCTCACCGGGCGAGATGCCGCCCACAAGAAGATCGCCGACCTGTTTGCGTCGGGCAAAGGGCTGCCGCCGGGCGTGGACTTCACCAACCGGGTGATCTACTACGTCGGCCCGGTGGATCCGGTACGCGACGAGGTCGTCGGCCCCGCGGGCCCGACCACAGCTACGCGCATGGACAAGTTCACCGACATGATGCTGGAGAAGACCGGCCTGATCGCCATGGTCGGCAAGGCCGAGCGTGGCCCCGTGGCGATCGAGTCCATCCGCAGGCACAAGGCCGCCTACCTGATGGCCGTCGGCGGCGCCGCCTACCTGGTCTCCAAGGCGATCCGCTCCTCGCGCGTGGTCGCCTTCGGCGAGCTGGGCATGGAAGCGATCTACGAGTTCGACGTGAAGGACATGCCGGTCACGGTCGCGGTGGATGCGACGGGCGCAGCGGTGCACCAGAGCGGACCCGCTGCCTGGGCCGGCAGGATCAAGGAACTGAAAATTCCGGTGCGAGTGGCCTGACAGCGCCCGTGGCGGGCACCGCCGGGAAGCTCAGTCAGCCCGGACGCCGCGCGATGACCTGAACCACGGCGGCCGGCTGGCCGCCGCGGCCCGTGGCGATGCCCTCCCGGCAGGCCACGATGTCGAACTCGCGCGCCGCCACCGCCTCGAATTCGCCCGGCGCAACGCGGTAGGCCGGATCGCGCGGTCCACTGTCCGGCTCCGCCGTCTTCAGGTACGCCTCCGCGATGAGATAGCCACCCGGCCGGATCGCGCCGGCCAGCTTCCCGATCAGCGGCAGGTTGGTGTAGCGCATCACGACCGCGAGATCGTAACGGCCGGGCTCGAACGGTGGGATGGTTGCAGGCGGCACCGGCTCGAAGTCGCTCAACAGGCAAGTCACGTCCAGCGACTCGGCGCGCGCCGCGGCAGCGAGTCCCTCCAGCGCCACCGCCGAGATGTCCATGGCGTCCACGCGCCAGCCGTGGCGCGCGAGATAGAGCGCGTGGCGACCTGATCCGCAGGCGACGTCGGCGGCCAGAGGCGAGGCCGAGTCGATCTGCAGCCGGGGCAGCCATTCGGCCAGCAGCGGATTGGGCTCAGCGAGCGCCCGGCAGGGACGGCCGCGATAGTGCGCGTCCCACTTGATACGATCTGAATCACTCATCGGCTATGCCACGCTGCAGGCGTCCCGATCCAGCGGGGCTGTCGGACCGACCCGGGGCGCGCCGGCTCAGTCGTCCACCCCCAGCGAAAAACCTGCCTCGAGCTCTCGGCGCGAATAGCTGCGGAACGCGATCATGGTCTCTGAACCTGCAATCCCGGAAAGCTTGCGGATACGGTCCGTGACCACCGTGGCAAGAGCATCATTGTCTCGCGTGCGTACGATTGCCACGAGATCCCATTGCCCCGCGACCGAAAACACCTCGCTGACTCCCTCGGTCTCGGTGAGCGCCTCGGCGAGTTGCGTGACCTTGTCGGTCTCGGCCTTGATCATCACGAGCGCGGCAACCATCGCATTCCTCCAGCTTCCGGACCCGCGCGGATAGCGGGACAGGTGGAAATCTTACCCCTAGATCGACGTACGCACCGAGATCAGTTCGGGGAAGAAGGACTTCTTCAGCACGTGCTCCAGGTAAGGCACGCCGGCCGAACCGCCGGTACCCTGCTTGAAGCCGATGATGCGCTCCACGGTCTTGAGATGCGCGAATCGCCACTGCTGCAGCCGGTATTCCAGGTCCACCAACTTCTCGGCCAGCTCGTAGAGGTCCCAGAATTCATCGGATTCGCGGTATACCTCGAGCCAGGCTTCCTCGACGCCCGGATGCGGCTCGTAGGGGCCACTGAAGTCACGATTCAGTCGCTCCGGCGGGATGTCGAAGCCGCGACGATCCAGCAGCCGCAGGCATTCATCGTAAAGGCCAGGCTCCTCCAGTACGCGTGACAGCAGCGAGTAGGCGGCCGGGTTCGCGGCGTGGACCTCGATCATGCGCGCGTCCTTGGCGCCGAGCAGGAATTCCAGGTGACGGTACTGCCAGGACTGGAAGCCCGAGCTGTGGCCGAGCGCGTCGCGGAAGCGAGTGTAGTCCGCCGGTGTCATGGTGCCCAGTACGTCCCAGGCCTGGATCATCTGCGCCTGGGTTCGCGCAACCCGCGCCAGCATCTTGAACGCCGGTTCGAGATCGTCCTCGCGAACCTGCTCGCGCGTTGCCATCAATTCGTGCAGACACAGCTTCAGCCACAGCTCGCTGGCCTGATGGATGATGATGAACAGCATCTCGTCGTGCTGGCCAGAAAGCGGCCGCTGGGCGCCGAGCACCTTATCCAGCTGCAGGTATTCGCTGTAACTCATGTCGCGGTCGAAATCCCAATGGACGTCCTCCATCAGGCGATCGAGCCGCTGGTCGTCGCGTTCGCTCATTGCCGCTCCGGTAATGACTGGCGTCAGGATTCGGCGTCGGCCTGGGCCTCGGGCCGTGCCGCAGCGAAGGCTGGCAACGACTCGAGGTGCTCGCAGATCGCCACCAGCGTCGGGTAAGCCGCCAGGTTGCAGTTGAAACGCCGCGCGTTGTACATCTGCGGCACCAGCACGACGTCTGCCAGGGTAACGGTGCTGCCATAGAGGTGGCGACGGTCGGCCGAGCTGCGTTTCGCCATCTCCTCGAGCCCGCGAAATCCTTCCGCAACCCAGTGGCGGTACCAGCGCGACACCGCCTCACCGTCCAGCACTAACTGATCCTTCAGGTAGTTCAGCACACGCAGGTTGTTGAGCGGGTGGATGTCACAGGCGACCGAGAGCGCCATCGAGCGCACGATTGCGCGCTCGCCGCGATCAGCAGGCAGCAGCGGTGGCTCCGGGTTGACCTCCTCGAGGTACTCGATGATCGCGAGCGACTGGCCAATGACGCGGCCGTCGTGCTCGAGTGCGGGAACCAGTCCCTGCGGATTGAGCGCCAGGTAGTCGTCGAGCTGATGCTCACCACCCTCGCGAATCAGGTGCTTGGGAATGTACTGGACTTCAATACCCTTGACGTTGAGCGCGATTCTCACGCGGTAGGCCGCCGAGCTGCGGAAGTAGGTATAGAGCTTCATGCGGCGACCATCCTGTGCTGAAGTGTCCCGATGCCATCGACGCCGCCGGCGACATGGTCACCGGCAACCAGCGGGCCGACACCCGCCGGCGTTCCCGTGAAGATCAGGTCGCCCGGGACCAGCATGAAGTAGCTCGACAGCTCGGCGATGACTTCCGGCACCGACCAGATCATTTCCGCGACATCGGCCTGCTGGCGTGTCTCGCCGTTGACCTCGAGCCAGATGCGGCCGTGGGCAACGTACCCGATGTCGTCCGCGCGACGGATCGGCGTGATGGGTGCAGACGCGTCGAAGGCCTTGGCCGTATCCCAGGGTGCGCCCCGCGTGCGTGCCTCGGTCTGCAGGTCGCGCCGCGTCAGGTCATTGCCGACTGCGTAGCCGAAGACGTGCTCGAGCGCCCGTGAGACCGGGATATCCCGCCCACCATGGCCGATTGCGACGACCAGCTCGATTTCGTGATGCAGATTCGACGTCCGTGGCGGATAGGGCACGTCGGTGTCCGATGGCACGACGGCATCCGGCGGCTTGGTAAAGAAGATCGGCGGCTCGCGAGCCGGGTCGCCGCCCATTTCCTTCACGTGCTCGCGATAATTGCGGCCCACGCAGTAAATGCGGTGCACCGGGAACCGCAAGTCGCTACCCGCTACAGCCACCGTGGGCGCCGGCACGACGAAAGCATTGGCCAAGACTGTCTCCCCCGGCTTAGGCCCGATGATTATAGGCTGCTGCCATCCGCATCCGGCCCGGCTCCGATTCGGGCATGCCCCACTGTAGGCCTCGACAGGGGATAATTGCCTCCGGGCCGCATCGTCCGGGCCAGAGGTTTCCCAATGACCGATTCCACCACGGCCGTCTGGTTCAAGCGCCACACGCTGGCAGAGCTGAATGCCCTCAACGAAGACACCATGGCCGGCCGGCTCGGCATGGAAGTCACTGAAATTGGGCCGAATTTCGTTTCCGGCCGGATGCCGGTTGATGACAGGACCCGGCAGCCCTACGGGCTGCTGCATGGTGGCGCCTCGGTCGGGCTGGCCGAAACACTTGGCAGCCTGGCCGCAGCCATGACGGTGGATTCCTCGCGCCTGCTGGTGGTTGGCCAGGAAATCAATGCCAACCACATTCGGGCGGTACGTGACGGCCATGTCACGGGCCAGGCACGGCCGATACATCTGGGTGGCCGCAGCCAGGTGTGGTCGATCGAGATTCGCGACGAGGCCGGTCGGCTGGTCTGCATCTCCCGCCTGACTGTGGCGATTCTCGACCGCCACGCGCAGCGGATTGCTCCCTGACGGGCCTCGGCTCCGGCGTGGCCTATACTTTCACGCCTGCTCAACACGGTACCGTCATGCAATTGAAGCCCCCTGCCCTGCTCGCCTGTGCCCTGGCCGCGTGCCTGCTGTGCGCCTGCGGCCAGACCGGGTCGCTCTATCTTCCCGATGCCGGTGTCACGACACCGGTAGAAATCCGCCCCGCCACGACGACGGCACCCGAATCCAGCGAAACCGAGAAGGCGGGGGACGAACGGAAAGAGGGCACGGCTGCGGCTCCGGCGCCACAGACGTGACCGACATGGCGGAGGAACGCAGGCTCTGGCTGGTGGACGGCTCGTCCTATCTGTACCGGGCCTTTCACGCCCTGCCCCCGCTCAGCACCTCGCGTGGCGAGCCTACCGGCGCGGTGCTCGGCGTATTGAACATGCTGAACAAGCTGCTCAAGGACGAATCACCGCAACTGATCGCGGTGGTGTTCGACGCGCCGGGCCGGAATTTCCGTGACGAGTTGTTCGAGGAATACAAGGCACAACGGCCACCCATGCCCGACGACCTGCGCGCCCAGATCCAGCCCTTGCTGGATGCGGTCGGGGATCTCGGCCTGCCGGTGCTGCGCATTTCCGGGGTGGAGGCGGACGACGTCATCGGCACGCTGGCGACGCAGGCGGCGCGGTCCGGCATTCCCACGGTCATCTCCACCGGCGACAAGGACATGGCCCAACTCGTGACGGACCAGGTCACGCTGGTGAACACGATGACCGGCTCGCGGCTCGATCGTGACGGCGTCAAGGCGAAGTTCGACGTCCACCCTGAACAGATCGTCGACTTTCTCGCGCTCGTCGGCGACACCTCCGACAACATCCCGGGCATACCGAAAGTGGGCCCGAAGACTGCCGCCAAGTGGCTCAACCAGTACGGTTCGCTCGACGAGATCGTGGCGCACGCGGCCGAGATTCCGGGCAAGGTCGGTGAAAGCCTGCGCGAGCACCTGGGCAGGCTCGACCTGTCGCGCCAGCTGGCGACCATCAGCTGCGACGTCGATCTCGACCAGCGCCCGGACGATCTGCTGCGTCGTCCGCCGGACACCGCGAAACTGAAAGACCTCTACTTGCGGCTCGAACTGAGTTCCCTGCTGAGGCAACTGACGGCGTCCACAGAAGAGTCCAGCACAGCCGGGAGCATCGCCGCGGCCATTCCCGTAACGCCGGTACCGGACCGGCAGCGCGAGTACGAGTGCATCGTCGATGAAGCGGCACTCGGCGACTGGCTGGCACGATTGCGCGCCTCGGAGCTGTTTGCCTTCGACACAGAGACCACCAGCCTCGACTACATGGCGGCGGAGATCGTGGGCGTGTCGTTCTGCGTCGAGCCGGGCAGGGCTGCCTACGTCCCGCTCGCGCACGACTATGCCGGCGCACCGGACCAGCTTTCCCGCGAGGCGGTGCTCGGCAAGCTCAAGCCGTTACTCGAGGACGCTAACGCGGCCAAGGTGGGACATCACCTCAAGTACGACGCACACGTGCTGGCGAATCACGGCATC
>JAHEAZ010000005.1 GCA_024642505.1 Gammaproteobacteria bacterium | reverse complement strand
GCGTGCACGGGAACTGCTGGCGGTGGACCGGCCCGCACTGGCACAAGGGGAGTGGAATGCCGGCTACGACCCGCTCGATACACCCGGGCGCAAGGCCGCAATCGCCCTGGCCGATCGCTGGGGCTGGCACTTCCAATCGATCGCCACGGCCGCACGCCTCGGGATCTTCGAAGACTACGCTTTGCTCTATCCGCGCCCCTTCGATTCGCCGGTGGCAGACGGCGCCAGGCTGAGCGGACTGCCATCGACGCTGATCTACGCGGTAATTCGTCAGGAAAGTCTGTTCCAGCCCTGGGCCGAGTCAGGGGCCGGTGCCGTCGGACTGATGCAGTTGCTGCCCTCCACGGCGCGTCGCGTCGCCGCCCAATTGGGCCAACCTCGCCCGACCCGCGAAGGATTGACCCGGCCCGAGGCCAACGTCCTGCTCGGCGCCAGCTTCCTCGCGGGGCTGATCGACCGCTTCGACGGACAGTTGGTTCTGGCGCTGGCCGGCTACAACGCGGGCCCCGGTGCGGCGCAGCGGTGGCTGCCCGATGCGCCAATGGACACCGACGTGTGGGTCGAGAACATTCCCTACAACGAGACGCGAAGCTACGTGCAGCGGATCATGTGGCACAGCGTCGTGTTCGAGTGGCTGGCCGACGGCGAAGCGGAGGACGCCTCGTCCTGGCTCGTCAAGGTCAAACCAGTCGACTAGGCCCGGGCCACCGCCCACACCTCCACCCACTCGGCGCCGCCGGCCTTCAAGACGCACGCGATTTCCTCCACCGTGCTGCCCGTGGTCAGCACGTCGTCCACGATCGCAACGCGTTTGAACGGCAGCGGTCGAACCAGCTCGAATGAGCCACGCAGGTTGCGGCGCCTGGCGGCCGCATCGAGGCCCGCTTGTTCGGCGGTTGCACGGTTGCGGCGCAAGGCGTCGTAGACGACCGGCAGCCCAAGTTCACGCGCGGCAGCCCGGGAAATTTCCATGGCTTGGTTGAAGCCGCGCCGCGCCTCGCGCGCACGGTGCAGTGGCACCGGCAGGAGCGCCTGGACGTGGAGCGAATGCGCAGCCAGCGCGCGACGACCGAGCAGCGTACCCAGTACCCGCGCCGCGGAAATGTCGCTGCCATATTTCATTCGCCTGATCAGCCAGTCCAGCGGGTGCTGGTACAGGTAGGCGGCAAAGGCAGCATCGAAGTCGCGCGGTTTCTGCAGGCATCCGCCGCAGAGAAATGTGTCCGGCTGCGGCAGCGGCAGGGCGCAGCCGGTGCAGGCCGGCAGGTCGCGGGTCAGGTCTGCCTCGCAATCCCGGCACAGGTCGAGCGTCGGTCGCTGGCCTGCGTCCAGGCAGAGCAGGCAGCGGGGCGGAAAAATCCTCGCCAGGACAAGGTCATACCATCCGTAAACCCGGGACCATGTCACAGGTTGACAGCATTTCAGTCCCTCCCAATACTTCCCCGGCGTCATGCCACACAGCCTGCCCCCACAGCAGGCCGGCGTGGCGCCGTGTTTCCAGCCTGAAGGAACGAATTCTCATGACTGTCGACATCAGCTGCCTCGGCCAGGTCCGTTCTGACTGGACGCTCGATGAAGTGCGGGGCCTGTTCGCGCTGCCCTTTGCGGATCTCGTCTTCCACGCCCAGTCGGTACATCGCCGGAATTTCGACCCGAACCAAGTACAGGTCTCGACGCTGCTGTCCATCAAGACCGGCGCCTGCCCCGAAGACTGCGCCTACTGCCCGCAGAGCGTGCGCTACGACACCGGACTCGAGCGCGAGGAGCTGATGGCGGTCGAGGAAGTCGTCAACCGCGCGCGCGCAGCCCGCGAGGCCGGCGCAACCCGCTTCTGCATGGGCGCGGCCTACCGCAGCCCGAAAGACCGCGATCTTCGGGTGGTGATGGAAATGGTCCGCGCGGTGCGCGAGCTCGGGCTCGAAACCTGTGCAACCCTTGGCATGTTGACGCCCGGGCAGGCGGTGGCGCTGAAGGACGCCGGCCTCGACTACTACAACCACAACCTCGACACGTCGGCCGAGTTCTACGACAAGATCATTACCACCCGGACCTTCCAGGACCGGCTCGACACGCTCGAGGCCGTGCGTGAGGCCGGCATCAACGTCTGCTGTGGCGGCATCCTCGGCATGGGCGAGGGCGAGAGCGACCGCGCGGCAATGCTTCACACGCTCGCGACGCTGCCGCAGCATCCGGAAAGCGTGCCGATCAACCAGCTGGTGCAGGTCGAGGGCACGCCGCTCGCCGGCGCCGCGCCGCTCGACCCGATCGAGTTCGTGCGCTGCATAGCGGTGGCCCGCCTCCTGATGCCGGGCTCGCACGTGCGCCTTTCCGCCGGGCGCAGCGAGATGAGCGATGAGATGCAGGCGCTGTGTTTCCTGGCCGGTGCCAACTCGGTGTTCTACGGCGAGAAGCTGCTGACGACGGGAAATCCGGACGTCGCGCGGGATGACGCGCTGTTCCACCGACTCGGTATCCAGCCGGAGGCGCCGAGGGAGGCGCCGGGCCCTGCCTTGCTGCAGGAAGGGCGCTTGCCGGCCGGGGACTGTCCGCGTGCCTAGAGCGGGGTCTGACCCTTCTTCACAGCTCAACGCACTGCGTGCAGCCGGCCTTTACCGCCATCGCCGCGTCGTGGAGGGCCATGCCAACGGAGCGCGGCAGCGCATCGACGGCCACGACGTGCTGGTTTTCTGCTCGAACGACTATCTCGGTCTCGCGCAGGATCCGCGGGTGGCCGAAGCCTTCGCGCACGCGGCTCGGGAATACGGCACCGGCAGCGGTGCCTCGCATCTCGTCACCGGACACCACCGCGAACATCATGCCCTCGAGGAGGCGCTGGCCGATTTTACCGGGCGCGAGCGCGCGCTGCTGTTCTCCACGGGCTACATGGCCAACCTGGGGGTTGTCTGCGCGCTCGCCGGTCGCGGCGATGCGGTGCTGGAGGATCGACTGAACCACGCCTCGCTGCTCGATGCCGGGATGCTTTCGGGCGCGCGTTTCTCGCGCTTTCCTCATGCGGATGTTGCCGGGCTCGAGAGGCGTCTCGCGCATGCCGGCAAGGAACGGTCGCTGGTGGTCACGGATGGCGTATTCAGTATGGATGGTGACCTGGCGCCGCTGCCCGAGCTGGTGTCCGCCTGCGCGCGGCACGACGCGACGCTTGTCGTCGATGATGCCCACGGCCTCGGTGTACTCGGCGCAAACGGGCGCGGGTCGCTCGAGCATTTCGGTCTGCGGCAGGCTGATGTGCCGGTGCTGGTCGGCACGCTCGGTAAGGCCTTTGGGACCTTCGGCGCCTTCGTCGCAGGCGAGACCGACCTCATCGAGCTGCTGATCCAGCGCGCGCGCACCTACATCTATACGACCGCGCTGCCCCCTGCGGTAGCGGCGGCTACCCGAGTCGCGCTCGAATTGGCGCAGGCGGAGCCATGGCGGCGCGAGCGAGCGCTCGCGCACGCAGCCCGATTTCGAAACCTTGCCGGCGAGGCAGGCCTGCCACTTGGTGAGTCGTTCACGCCGATCCAGCCGGTACTACTGCGCGAGGCCCGCTCAGCCACCGCCGCGAGCGAGGCACTGCTCGAGCACGGCGTCCTGGTAACCGCTATCCGGCCGCCCACCGTGCCTGAGGGTGGCTCGAGGCTGCGGGTGACGTTTTCCGCAGCTCACGCGGAGGCCGAGGTGGAGCAGCTGGTAGAAGCGCTGTTGTCGGTAATCACGGAAATGGGGACTGTTCCCAATTTGCACGGAACGGCCGCCACTCCGGGACGGGGGCGGTGCCCCAGGGAGACTGTCCCCTCCCGTCCGAGCGTGCCGCATGACTCCTCCCACATCGTCCTCCTCCATGGCTGGGGCCTGCACGGCGGGCTGTTCGCGCCCCTCGCCAGGACGCTTGCCGACGCGGGCCATGACGTCAGCTGCCTCGACCTGCCGGGGCACGGTGGCAGGCGGTTCGAGCCGCCGTTCACGAATCTCGACCAGCTTGCTGCAGCCATCGCCGCCGACCTGCCGCCCGCCTGCACGCTGATAGGCTGGTCGCTCGGCGGCATGGTGGCGGCCAAGCTCGCCGCTGATGGCCACCCCTCCATCCAGAGACTGGTCCTGGTGGCCGCCACGCCGCGCTTCGTCGCGTGCGACGGATGGGCTCACGGGATCGCGCCGGAAATCGTCGCCGAGTTCGCTGCGGAACTGGAGCGGGACTACGAGGGCCTGATCCGTCGCTTCCTTTCGCTGCAGGCCCGGGGCGATGACCAGGCCTCGGAACTGCTGCGGCAGCTGCGGACTTCGGTCTTCGCGCGCGGTAAGCCGGACCCGGCGGCGCTCGCCGCCGCCCTCGACATCCTCACGCAAGCTGACCTGCGCGGGCCCATGAGTCGTATCCGCGTGCCGGCGTTGATCCTCGCCGGCGAATACGACCGCCTCACCTTGCCCGGCGCCGGCGCGTGGCTCGCGTCGCACATTCCGTCAGCGCGGTACCAGGAGATCAAGGGTGCCGGTCATGCGCCGTTCCTTTCGCACCCGCGGGAGTTCCTCGCGGCGCTCGGTGAGTTCCTGCCTTCGCCAGTCCGGGTGCAGGCCCGCTCATGAGTGGCCACGCCTTCGAGATCGACCTCGCCGCCGTGCGCCGCTCCTTCGACCGGGCGGCCGCGACCTACGACGAGGCCGCCGTGCTGCAGGCGGAAGTACGCAGCCAATTGCTCGGTCGGCTGGACTACGTGACGCTCGAGCCGGAAGTCATCCTCGACGTCGGCTGCGGCACCGGCCATTCGACCCGCGCGCTCACGGACCGCTATCCCCACGCACAGGTTATCGCGCTCGACCTGGCTGAGGGCATGTTGAGCGAAGCGCTGCGCAAGCAGTCCGACGCGATGCCGTTCGCCCGCGTCTGCGGCGACGCCATGCGCCTGCCGCTGGCGGCCGCAAGCGTCGACCTGGTGTTCTCCAACCTCACGTTGCAGTGGTGTCCCGACCTGGACGCCGCCTTCGGCGAGTTTCGCCGGGTACTCAGGCCGCGCGGCCTGGTGAACTTCACCACCTTCGGACCCGACACGCTGGTCGAGCTGCGCGCCGCCTGGGCGCGGGCCGACGGATTTCCGCATGTCAGCCGCTTCACCGACATGCACGACATTGGCGACGGGCTGGTTCGCTCGGGCCTCGCCGAGCCTGTCATGGACGTCGAGCGCTTCACGCTGACCTACCCGGACGTGTTCGGGCTGATGCGCGACCTCAAGGCCATCGGCGCGCACAACGCAGCAGCACATAGGCCGCGCGGCATGACCGGCCGCGGCCGGCTACGCGCGATGGAAACCGCCTACGAGGCCGAACGCCGCGACGGCGTGCTACCCGCGACCTACGAGGTCATTTTCGGCCAAGCCTGGGGACCGGCCGGCGAGCCCGCTCGTGGCCGACGCAGCGGTGAGTTCACCTTCGACGCATCCGGGATCGGGCTCAGGCAGACTGGGCCGTGAACGGGGGGCGTCGCGATTTCTTCGTCACCGGCACCGATACCGGCGTCGGCAAGACACTGGTGAGTGCCGCCCTGCTGCGTAGGCTGCGCGGGCAGGGCCGCGCAGTGGCCGGTATGAAGCCCGTGGCATCCGGCAGCGTCCGGACGAAGGATGGGCTGCGGAACGAAGACGCGCTGGCCCTGCTGGCGGAGTGCTCCCGGCCCTGGCCCTACGAAGTCGTCAATCCATTCTGCTTCGAGCCGCCCATCGCGCCACACCTGGCCGCGGCGGAGGCCGGTTCCGACATCCACCTCGAGCCCATCGAGCGTGCTTTCCGCGAGCTGCAAGCCGACTGCGACGTCGTGGTGGTCGAGGGCGCCGGCGGGTTCCTGGTGCCGCTTGGGCCGGAGCTGTCCTTCGCCGACCTGCCCGCGGCACTGGGGCTCGAGGTGATCCTGGTAGTGGGCCTCAGGCTCGGCTGCCTGAACCACGCGCTGCTCACGGCGGAAGCGATCGAGCGCCGTGGCCCCGGGCTGGCCGGCTGGGTGGGAAACCTCATCGATCCGGAATTTGACCGGCTCGAAGCCAATGTAGACAGCCTCGAGCGGAACATCGAGGCTCCATGCATCGGTGTGATCGGACATCTGGACCCCCCGCGGGTCGAGCGAGCCGTCGCCGCACTCCGGTGGCCACCCGGGCTTGTTGCAGCGCAAGATCCCTGACCCCGATCCACGTCCGCCACGGCAGCTGGCACCCGCAAGCCGGGAGTGCCAGCCTCTCCTGCGCGGTCCGGCCCGGCATCGCACTGCGCGATTCGCGTATTTTCGTGGGCTTTCCGCGTATTGCTGCCCCGCCAGCCGCCCCGCAGGATCGGCAGCAAGCGCGGAGTAGGGTCCGCGCGAAACTTGTGCACGCGGGTGCGGCGTCAAGCCGGTCCGCGGGCGCCGGGTCAAGAAAAAAGCAGACCCAGGTCAGTGCAGTGACCGAGCGGCTCCCCTTCGGGTCGCGTGGATCCCGGCGCCAAGCTGACCCAACAGGGAGGCCCCATGGCAGACACTTTCTATGACGTGATGCGCCGCCAGGGCATTTCACGACGCAGCTTCCTCAAGTTCTGCAGCCTGACGGCAACTTCACTGGGCCTCGGCCCGGCGTTCGTGCCGCAGATCGTGCATGCGATGGAAACCAAGCCGCGCACGCCGGTCATCTGGCTGCACGGCCTCGAATGCACCTGCTGCACCGAGTCGTTCATCCGCTCGGCGCATCCGCTGGTCTCGGACGTGGTCCTGTCAATGATTTCGCTCGACTATGACGACACGATCATGGCGGCCGCAGGTCACCAGGCGGAAGCGATCCTCGAGCAGACCATCGAGAAATACGACGGCCAGTTCGTGCTCGCCTGCGAAGGCAATCCGCCGTTGAACGAGGACGGCATGTACTGCTTCCAGGGAGGCATCCCCTACCTCGAGAAGTTGAAGAAGATGGCCGACCATGCGGCGCACATCATCGCCTGGGGTTCCTGTGCCTCCTGGGGCTGCGTCCAGGCGGCCAAGCCGAACCCGACCCAGGCTGTGCCGATCCACAAGGTGCTGAACAAGCCGGTCATCAAGGTGCCGGGCTGCCCGCCAATCCCTGAGGTCATGACCGGGATCGTGACCTACCTGCTGACCTTCGGCCTGCCGGAACTCGACCGCCAGGGTCGGCCAAAAATGTTCTACAGCCAGCGGATTCACGACAAGTGCTATCGCCGGCCGCATTTCGACGCGGGACAGTTCGTCGAGAAGTTCGACGACGAGGGCGCAAGGAAGGGCTACTGCCTGTACAAGGTCGGCTGCAAGGGCCCGACGACCTACAACGCCTGCTCCACCACCCGCTGGAACGAGGCCGTGTCTTTCCCGATCGGCTCGGGCCACGGCTGTATCGGCTGTTCCGAGGACGCTTTCTGGGACAAGGGCTCGTTCTACGATCGCGTCACCGACATCCAGCCGCAGATCGAGAGTACCGCGGATCGCGTGGGCGGCACCCTGGCCGCCGTCACCGGCGCCGCCGTCGTAGCACACGCGGCTGCGTCCGCGATCAAGCGCGCACGTGACACCAAGGGCGCGAAGACCACAGAGAAGGGAGGTGCCTGATCATGGCCGCCTACGTCACACAGGGCTTTGAGCTCGACAACAGCGGCAAGCGGGTCGTCGTCGACCCGATCTGCCGGATCGAGGGCCACCTCCGCATCGAGGTCAACCTCGATGACAGGAACGTGATCAGGAATGCGGTGTCCACCGGCACCATGTGGCGCGGCCTCGAGGTCATCCTCAAGGGCCGTGATCCGCGCGACGCCTGGGCATTCACCGAGAGGATCTGCGGTGTCTGCACCGGCGTGCACGCGCTGGCATCAGTGCGCGCGGTGGAGAACGCGCTGAAGATCCAGATCCCGAACAACGCCAACGTCATCCGCAACCTGATGCATGCCACGCTGTATGCGCAGGACCACCTGGTGCACTTCTATCACCTGCATGCGCTGGACTGGGTGGACGTCGTCAGCGCGCTGTCGGCCGATCCGAAAAAGACCTCGGAGCTGGCGCAGTCCATCTCCAGCTGGCCCATGTCCTCGCCGGGCTACTACCGCGACCTGCATTCGCGGCTGGCGAAGTTCGTCGAGAGCGGCCAGCTTGGACCATTCAGCAACGCCTACTGGGGCAACCCGGCGTACAAGCTGCCGCCGGAGGCCAATCTGATGGCGGTCGGGCACTATCTGCAGGCGCTGGACTTCCAGAAGGAGATCGTCAAGATCCAGACCATCTTCGGCGGCAAGAACCCGCATCCGAACTGGATGGTCGGCGGCATGCCATGCTCGATCAACGTCAACGAGACGGGTGCGGTAGGCGCGATCAACATGGAGCGCCTGAACCAGGTCAGCAAGATCGTCGACGACACGATCGCTTTCATCGATAACGTCTACATTCCTGACCTGCTCGCCATCGCGTCGTTCTACAAGACCTGGACCTACGGCGGCGGCATCTCCAGCAAGAGCCTGCTGTCCTACGGCGATTTCCCCGAGATCGCCAACGACTACAGCGCCTCCAGCCTGGCCTTCCCGCGCGGCGCGGTTCTCAACGGGGACCTGTCGACCATCCACGAGGTGGACCTCGACGACGAGTCGCAGATCCAGGAGTTCGTGGACCACAGCTGGTACACCTACGCCGAGGCCGGCAAGGGCCTGCACCCCTACAACGGCGAGACCAACCCGAAGTTCGAGCTTGGCCAGGGCGTCAAGGGCACCAAGACCAGGATCGAGAATCTCGATGAGAGCGCCAAGTACAGCTGGGTCAAGGCGCCGCGCTTCAAGGGCAGCCCGATGGAAGTGGGCCCACTGGCCCGCTACGTCATCGGCTACCTGCAGGGCAAGCCCGAGTTCAAGGAGCCGGTTGACAAGGTGCTGACGGACCTGGGCCTGCCACTCGAGGCTATCTTCACCACGCTCGGCCGTACGGCTGCGCGCGGGCTGGAGTGCTCGTGGGCGGCACACAAGATGCGCCAGTACACGGACGAGCTGATCGCCAACATCAAGGCCGGCGATACCGCCTGCGCCAACGTCGACATGTGGGAACCGAGCACCTGGCCGAAGCAGGCCCGGGGACACGGATTCGTCGAGGCGCCGCGCGGTGCGCTTGGCCACTGGATCGTGATCGAAAACCAGAAGATCGCGAACTACCAGTGCATCGTGCCGACGACCTGGAACGCCACGCCACGTGACGCCCAGGGGCAGATTGGCGCCTACGAGGCCGCGTTGATGGACACCAAGATGGAGGTGGCCGACCAGCCGCTCGAGATCCTGCGCACCATCCACAGCTTCGATCCGTGCCTGGCGTGCGCGACGCACGTCATGTCCCCGGAAGGCAAGGAGCTGACCTCGGTCAAGGTGCGCTGATGGCGCGATAGCGCCTGGGAGGCAACATGGCATCTGCAAGGAGCGAGGCGCTCCGCGAAACGATCCCGCTGGACGGGTCGCCGGAGCGTCGCATCGAGGGGCTCGTGGACCACGCGAAGATGCGCGCGGTCTATGTGTACGAGGCGCCGGTCAGGCTGTGGCACTGGGTCACGGTACTGGCGATGATCGCGCTGGCCGTCACCGGCTACTTGATCGGCAAGCCGCTGTCGTCGGTGGGTGGCGAGGCCAGCGAGCATTATGTGATGGGCTACGTCCGGATGATCCACTTCATCTCCGGCTACGTGTTCGCCATCGGGTTCCTGGGCCGGATCTACTGGCACATCGTTGGCAACCGCTGGTCGCGCCAGCTGTTCATGCCGTCGTTGTTTTCAGGGAAGTTCTGGGGCGGGCTGGTACATCAGCTGAAGTTCTACCTGTTCCTGACCGACGAGCCGCGCGCCTATGTGGCCCACAATCCGCTGGCCAACCTGGCGATGTTCCTGATGTTCGCGCTGGTGGGGCTGTTCATGATCTTTACCGGCTTTGCGCTTTACAGCGAGGGGCTGGGAATCGACAGCTGGGCCGGCAGGATGTTTGGCTGGGTTATCCCACTGCTCGGCCAGAGCCAGGACGTCCACAGCTACCATCGTCTCGGCATGTGGATCATGGTGATGTTCGCCATCATTCACATCTACATGGCGTTCCGCGAGGACATCCTGTCCAAGCAGGGCATCGTCAGCTCGATGGTGAACGGCTACCGGTATTTCAAGGATTGACGGAGGCACGGCGGATAGCGGGGGCGACCCCGCTATCCGCTTTCTCTAATGGCGCAAACCGAAATGATTCTTGTCCTCGGTATAGGCAATCTTCTCTGGGCCGATGAGGGATTCGGCGTCCGTGCCGTCGAGGAGTTTGCCCGGCGGTACGCCTGCGAGGAACGCGTCAGGGTGATGGATGGCGGCACCCAGGGACTGTACCTGCTGCCGCACGTGCAGGAAGCGTCGCGCCTGGTGGTGTTCGACGCCATCGATTACGGGCTCGAACCCGGCACGATGAAGATCATCCTGGATGACGACGTGCCCGCCTACATGGGCGCAAAGCAGATGAGCCTGCACCAGACCGGGTTTCAGGACGTGCTCGCTGCCGCGAAGCTGACGGGCCAGTACCCGCAGAGCCTGGTACTGATCGGGGTGCAGCCCGTGGATCTCAAGGACTACGGCGGCAGCCTGCGGGAGCCCGTGCGCGGCCAGATCGCCCCGGCAGTGGAAATTGCTGCCGATTGGCTGCGTCGCTGGGGCGTCGACGTGCAGCCGCGCAGCACCGCGGACGAGGTCGGTATCAATGCGGCCGCGCTGGGACTCACCGCGTATGAGCAGAGTCGCCCGTCCGAGGCTGAGGCCTGTCGACGTGGGGATGCCCGCTTCCTGCAGCGGAGGACCGACTGATGTGCGTGGGGATCCCGATGCAGGTCACGGCGCTCGAAGGACTGACTGCCTGGTGCGAGGGCCGCGGCGAGCGGCTCCAGGCCGACATACGGCTGCTGGAGACGCCAGCGGTTGGCGACTGGCTGCTGGTCTTCCATGGTGTCGCACGTGAGTCGCTGTCCGAGCAGCGGGCCCGGGACATCAGCAGTGCGCTGGACGCACTGGATGCGGCGCTTGCGGGCGAGACCGACTTCGATCGCCACTTCGCGGACCTCGTCGGCCGGGAACCCGAGCTGCCGGAACATCTGCGCAAGGAACTCGATCGTGGCTGAAACGCCGGGCGCCACGTTGCGTCATCCACTGATCGAACGGCTATGCAGCAATTTCGACCTGCCCGAGGTCGATAGCACCGGCGTGGACGCTTTCCTGGCCGATGGTGGCCATGCCGTGTTGTTCTTCACCGAGGATCCGCTGAAGTATCCCGAGTCGAGCGACGTCGCGGTGATCCTGCCAGAACTCATGCGAGCGTTGCCGGGCCGCTTCCGCGCGGCCGTCGTGGCGCGCGCATCGGAGCGGGAATTGCAGAAGCGCTTCGGCTTCGCCCGCTGGCCGGCCCTGGTGTTCACGCGTGACGGCGATATCGTCGGGGCAATCACCGGAATTCACGACTGGGATGAATTCCTCGAGAAGGTCCGCTCATTGCTCGAATCGCCCACCCGGCGCGAGATCGCGGCTGCAGCGGCGAGAGACAACGCACAGGCGGGGCCACAGGAACAAGCATGACACGCAAGGAATTTCCGATACCCGTGGTCGCCATCGGTGCGGGCTCCCAGGACGAGGACGGGGAACAGCTCAGCTATATCGAGTTGCCCAAGGAAATGAGCACCTTCAGCATGCCGAGCCTGCCGGATCCGGAACAGGCACGCGACGCCCTGGAGGCTCGCGCCGTGCTGCGCTGGCTTGCCGACACCATCGACGCCTGGCCGGAGCGGCCGGATGGCGACAGCCTGGACATCGGCGTCCTGGACGCCCACAACCGTGACATCGTGGACCAGGTGCTCGGCGAGGGAGAAGTATCCATCATCGTCGGTGGCAGCGGCGAAACGCGCATCCAGGAGTCGGTGTTCACCGGCGTTTGGCGGCTGCGAGTGTACGGAGCAGATGGCGGGCTGGAGCGTGACCTGGTCGAGGTGGGCCCCATTCCACTGGCCGCCATCGAGGCAGCGCGGGCGGCCGCCGCTGTTTCAGTGCCCGAGTTCGAGGCAGCGGCCGACGCGCTCAGCGCGCCGCCAGTGCTGGCCGAGATCGCCGACCGGGTGGCGAGTCGCCAGCCAGGTGATCCAGCCCATGTCATCAACCTGTCACTGTTGCCAATGTCGCCCACGGACGGCAGGCAACTCGGCGAGGTGCTTGCGGCCGGACCAGTGCGCATCCTCTCGCGCGGCTACGGCAGCTGCCGCATCACCAGCACGGTCGTTCGCGACACCTGGTGGGTGCAGTACGTGAATGGCTACGGCAACCCGATGGTGGACTCGATTGAGATCACCGACGTGCCGGAAGTCGCCCTCGCCTCTGCTGAAGACATCGCCGAATCGGCACTGCGAGTACGTGAGGCGCTCGAATGGCTGGAAGCGGGCTGAGATCCGTCGCATGTCCGCACCGACGCGTTTCGAAGGCTCCTTCCTCGGCGACGACAGCCGCATCGCTGACGACACGCGGCTCGAATGCAAGATCTGCTGGTACGTCTACGATCCCACCGTCGGCGATTCAGTCTGGCAGATACCACCGGGTACGCCCTTCTCGCAGCTACCGGACCACTGGAAATGCCCGGAATGCGACGGTCCACGGCAGCAGTTCATGGTGCTCGCCGATGACTGAAGCCATCACCTCCGCAGCGGCGGCAGGCGCTCGCCTGGAAGCCACATTCGGCACGATCCATCGCGAGCGCATGCTGGACGTCCCGATCCTGAACACGGCGCTGGAGGTCGGTGCGGTCGGCATGCGGCCTTGGCAGGGGCACTGGCTCGGTGCCCTGGTGACACCCTGGTTCATCAACCTGATGGTGTTGCCAGGCGAGGGCGAGTGGCGCAAGGCTGCCGATCGTGAGTCCGTCTGGTACGCATTCCCCAGCGGCCGCTTCCAATTCATCGCCGGCAGCGAACCGGGTCTCGGCCCTTACCACGCCTGTTCGCTGTTCTCGCCGGTACTCGAGTTCGCCGACCAGGAGACCGCGCTCGAAACGGCGCGGGTGGCAATCGAGTCACTGTTCGACCCGTCGCTCCTCGGTGAGGCAACCGAGCCGGAAGGGAAGGACGCGCCAGAAATGACTCGCCGCGATTTCCTGCGCGGAGCCACCGCGACAAAGTCATGAACGTCCAGGGCTGCGTGCGAATATCCGCGCGACACGCCGACGGGCGGATCTCCTCGGTGGCGGTGAAGTCGGATCGCCCCCTTGCGGCCGATCGCCTGCTCTCGGGCCGGACGCCAGACGAGGCGCTGGCGTTGCTGCCCAACCTCTACTCGGTCTGCGGCCGCTCCCAGGCGGTGGTCGCAGCCGCCGCGATCGATGCAGCACTCGGCGACGCGCCGGGCCAGGCAATCCACCGGCGCCGCGAACGCGAGCTCGCCGCCGAAACCGCCGCCGAGCACGCCATGCGGTTGCTGTTCGACTGGCCGCGCCTTTGCGGCGGCGAACCCGACGTGGCCCTGTTGTCGCGGATCCGCTCGCTGCTCACCAGCGCCACGGTATCGGAAGCGTCCTGGGGTGCGGCGCGCGATGCGCTGATCGGCATGACGCAGGCACGCATCCTCGGCATCGAACTGGATCCCTGGCTGGAGCAATTCTCTGCATCGGAGTGGCTCAACTGGGCCAGGAGCGGCCGTACAGACGTCGGCCGCACGCTCGCTGCGTTGTCGACGCTGCCGGGGTGGCTGGCCGAGTCGACCCCGGTGTTGAGCCGACCGCCGCACAATCTTTTCGTCGAGGGAATTGTCAACCGGGTTCTTGCGGATCCGGGTTTCGCGGCAGCGCCAGAAATCGACGGCGAACCGGCCGAATGTGGCCCGTTGGCGCGCGGCATCGAGCACCCCGCAGTACGCGACCTGGCGCGGCACGACCTGATCGTCGCACGAGCCTTCGCCCGGCTGGCCGAGTTTACCCAGGTGTTGCGTGAGGAGACCTGCGCCGGACGCCTGGAGTCTGCAACGCCTGGCCCGGGCGTGGGGGCGGCCATGGGCGAAATGGCGCGTGGCCTGCTGGTTCACGCGGTGCGCATCGAGGATGGGCGGATCAGCCGCTACGCGATCGTTGCGCCGACGGAGTGGAACTTCCACCCAAGGGGTGCGCTGCGCCGCGAACTCGAAGGACGACCGGTGCGTGATGCCGCCGAGGCGCAGCAGGCCATGACGCTCGCCGCGGCGACGCTGGATCCCTGCGTGGCGATCGAGACGGAACTCCGCGATGCATGAAATGTCCCTTGCGGAGAGCGTCGTCCAGATTGCCGAGGACACTGCAAGGCAAAATGGCGGCTCACGCATCAGCTCGGTCTTCCTGGAGGTAGGCAGGCTGGCGGGAGTCGAGATCGAGGCGTTACGCTTCTGCTTCGACGCAGCCAGTCGCTCCAGCCTCGCGGAAGGTGCCGAACTGGTGATCGAACGGCCGGATGGGCGGGCCTGGTGCATGCCCTGCGGGGAGACGGTATCGCTTTCTGGTCTTGCGGACCCGTGTCCACGCTGCGGCAGTCACCAGTTGCAGGTCACCGGCGGCAACGAGCTCAAGGTCAGGGAAATCGCGATTCACTGAGGAGAAGGGCGGAATGTGCACGACTTGCGGCTGCGGTACCGACCACGTCCACATCGATGGCGTGGGGCACCCGCTGGCGCGCGCAGCGCAGGCCCCGCTCACCGGCGTCGAACGGTTCGCGGCAGTCCCGATCGCGGGTTCCGGCGAAACCGACTCATCCTTCGGGCGCATCGGCGTGCATGCCCATGGCACGCCGGCCGCGCGAATCGTCCAGGTCGAACGCGACCTGCTCGCCGCCAACGACTCCTGGGCGCGGCTGAACCGCGACCACTTCGCCGCCACAGGCACGCTTTGCCTGAACCTGGTGTCGAGCCCCGGGTCGGGCAAGACGACCCTGCTGGTGCGGACCGTCGCCGAAATTGCCACGCGCCGGCCCGTGAGCGTGATCGAGGGCGACCAGCAGACGTCCAATGACGCAGACCGCATTCGCGCCACCGGCGTGCCGGCAGTACAGGTCAATACCGGCCGGGGCTGCCACCTCGAGGCGCCGATGGTGGCCAAGGCGCTGGAAGCGCTGCCGCTGGCCGGCGGCGGCGTGCTGTTCGTCGAGAACGTCGGCAATCTGGTATGCCCGGCGCTTTTCGACCTTGGCGAAGCGCACAAGGTCGCCATCCTGTCGGTCACCGAGGGAGAGGACAAGCCGCTCAAGTATCCGGACATGTTCCGCGCCGCCGACCTCGTGCTGCTCAACAAGACTGACCTGCTGCCTTTCCTCGACTTCGACGTTGACCTGTGCGAGGCGAATGCCCGTCGCGTCAATCCTTCCGTCGAGGTGCTGCGCGTATCGGCAAGATCGGGTGAGGGCTTCGATGCCTGGCTGGCGTGGATCGAACGCCGCGTGGCAGCGCTCCATCCGGCGGCCGACGCCGGGAGGGGCGAGGCCCGCCCGTGAGCCTTGCGCCGGCGCGGCGCCGGCTGCGCGTTCGAGGTCAGGTCCAGGGCGTCGGCTTCCGGCCCTTTGTCTATCGTATCGCCGTCGAGAGCGGCCTGTCCGGCTGGGTCAGGAACGATAGCGAGGGCGTGCAGATCGAGGTTGAGGGGCCGCGAACGCGGCTCGGGGAATTCGAGCGGCGATTGCGGGCGGATGCGCCACGGCTCGCCCGCATCGTCGCCCTCGAAGGGCACGACGTGCCGTGCAACGATGAGCGGGGGCCGTTCCGGATAATTGCCAGCGGTTCCGGATGCGGCGGTGCGCACGTCACGCCCGATACAGCCCTCTGCACCGAATGCCTGGCCGAACTCTTCGACCAGCGGGACCGTCGTTGGCGCTACGCATTTATCAACTGCACCAACTGCGGGCCACGCTACACGATCACCCGCACGCTGCCCTACGATCGGCCCAATACCAGCATGGCCGGGTTCGAAATGTGCGGGCCCTGCCTGGCCGAGTACGAGGATCCGCGCAACCGCCGGTTCCATGCGCAGCCGAATGCCTGCCCGGACTGCGGCCCGTCGCTTACCCTCGCCGGACCCGACGGGAATCGGCTGACGGGCGACGACGCGGTGGCAGGCGCGCTCGACCTGCTCCGCGGCGGGTCGGTTCTTGCCGTCAAGGGACTCGGCGGGTTTCACCTCGTCTGTGATGCGCGCCACGCGGAAACGGTCACGCTGCTGCGCCGGCGCAAGAATCGCGAGGAGAAGCCCTTCGCGCTCATGGTCGCCAATGCCGCCTCGGCTGCCCTGCATGGGGCAGTCGGGCCAGCCGAGCAAGCCGCGCTCGAGTCGCCCGAAAGGCCGATCGTGCTGCTGGAAAGACTCGACCCGGCCGCTGACCTGCCTCCTGGCGTCGCGCCGGGGCTGGCGATGCTCGGCGTCATGCTGCCGTATGCACCGCTGCACTACCTGCTGTTCCACGAATTTGCCGGGCGACCGTCCGGACTTGACTGGCTCGAGCGGCCGCTCGATCTGACGCTCGTCTGTACCTCGGCGAATCCCGGTGGCGAACCACTGGTCATCGACAACACCGAAGCCATCCGACGACTCGGCGGCATCGCCGACGCGTTCCTGATGCACGACCGCGACATCCTGGTGCGCTGCGACGACACTGTAGGACAGGTGCGTGGCGGCGAGCTCCGCTTCATCCGCCGCGCAAGAGGCCAGACGCCGCGCGCGATACAGCTGGCCCACGGTGGTGCGCCGGTCCTCGCGCTCGGCGGCTATCTCAAGAACACCGTTTGCGTCACCCGCGGTGACGAGGCCTTCGTTTCTCAGCACGTCGGCGACCTCGATAACCGGCCGACCTGCCGCGCGTTGGAGGAAACGGCGATGCACTTGCTCGACGTGCTCGACATCGAGCCCGCTGCCGTGGCTTGCGACCTGCACCCGGACTTCGCGAGCACGCGTCTGGCCGAGCGGCTTGCAGCCGAGCGCGGCCTGGCTCTTACCCGCGTGCAGCATCACCACGCGCACGTGGCTGCGGTCATGGCCGAGCACCGGCTGGCCGGGCCCGTCCTGGGCCTCGCGCTCGACGGCGTGGGGCTGGGTGCCGACGGCGAGGCCTGGGGCGGCGAGTTGCTGCGGGTTGGACGCGATGGATTCGCGCGGCTCGCACACCTTTCATCCATCGCGCTGCCGGGCGGTGATCGCGCGGCCCGTGAACCCTGGCGGATGGCCGCTGCGGCCCTGCACGCGCTGGGACGGGACGATGAAATCGAGCGGCGCTTCGTCAACGAGGCGGCCCGGGCTGTGCGCCAGATGCTGGTGCAGGACGTTCGTTGTCCGCGGACAACCAGTGCCGGGCGTTGGTTCGACGCCGCGGCTGGTTTGCTGGGACTCAAGGAAGTCATGCGCTACGAAGGCCAGGCGGCCATGTTGTTGGAGGGCCTGGCGACGGCTCACGGGGTCGTCGACCCCGCACCAGGTGTCCATCTGGCGGACGACATGACCCTCAACCTGCTCCCGTTGCTTGGCCGCCTTGCGGATACTAGCGATGCCGGATTCGGCGCAGCCTTGTTTCATTCGACCCTGGCGCACGCGCTGGCCGAATGGGTCGCGACCGCTGCCGGGAGGACCGGAATTGCCGACGTCGTCCTTTCGGGTGGATGCTTCATGAACCGGCTGCTGTCACATGGGGTCGAGCGCCGGCTCCAGGAACGCGGCCTCGCGGTCCACGAGGCTTGCGAGTTGCCGCCCAACGACGGTGGCATCTCGGCAGGCCAGGCCTGGGTCGCGTTGATGTCCGGCAGGGAGTAACGATTATGTGTCTGGCGTTGCCAGTTCGGGTGGTCGAGCTCAGGGACGGCGACATGGCGGTCGTCGACCTCGGCGGCGTGCGCAAGGAGATCTCGCTCGCGCTGGTCGACGGTGTCAGCGAAGGTGACTACGTCATCCTGCATGTCGGCTATGCATTGACGCGACTGGATCCGGCCGCAGCCGAGCGCACCCTTGAAACCTTTGCAAGCGCCGGCCTGGCGGTGCCGGCCGGCGCATGAAGTACATTGACGAATTCCGCGACGGCAAGCTGGCGCAATCGCTCGGCGGTGCCATTGCGCGGACGGCGAACGCCAACCGGCGCTACCGCTTCATGGAGTTCTGCGGCGGCCATACTCACGCCATCGCCCGCTACGGCGTGACCGACCTGCTGCCGCCCAACGTGCGCATGATCCACGGGCCAGGCTGCCCGGTCTGCGTGCTGCCAATCGGCCGGATCGACATGGCAATCGAGATCGCGCGTCGACCGCAAGTGATCCTGGCGACCTATGGCGACACGCTGCGCGTACCGGCTTCCGGCCGGCTTTCGCTGCTGAAGGCCAAGGCCCAGGGCGCGGACGTGCGTATGGTCTACTCGACCCAGGACGCCGTAAGGCTCGCCGAGCAGCATCCCGAACGTGAAGTCGTCATGTTCGCCATCGGCTTCGAGACGACCACGCCGCCTACCGCGCTGGCCATCAAAGAGGCCGAGGCCAAGGGCCTCGACAACTTCTTCGTCTTCTGCAACCACGTGCTGACACCGTCGGCGATCTCGCACATCCTCGAGTCGCCTGAGGTACGCGACATCGGCACCGTGCCGATCGACGGCTTCGTCGGGCCTGCGCACGTGTCGACCATCATCGGCAGCCGCCCCTACGAGTTTTTCGCCGAGGAATACCAGAAGCCCGTGGTCATTGCCGGTTTCGAGCCGCTCGATGTCATGCAGGCGATCCTGATGCTGGTACGGCAAGTGAACGACGGCCGCTGCGAGGTGGAGAACGAATTCACCCGTGCCGTCAGCCGCGAAGGCAATCTGAAGGCGCAGTCGCTGGTCGCCGAGGTCTTTGAGCTGCGACGGGAGTTTGAATGGCGGGGTCTGGGCGCAGTTCCGTACAGTGCACTCCGACTCAAGGACAAGTACGCGGCCTACGACGCAGAACGACACTACGGCGTGGCGGATCGGCAGGTCGCTGACCACAAGGCCTGCGAGTGCGGCGCCATCCTGCGCGGCGTCAAGCAGCCCGCCGACTGCAAGCTTTTCGGCACCGCCTGCACGCCGGAAAACCCGCTGGGCAGCTGCATGGTTTCCTCCGAAGGCGCCTGCGCCGCGCACTACACCTACGGGCGGTTCCGCGACATCGCGCGCAAGACAGCTGCCGGGGGTGCCGCTACGTGAAGCGCGGTTTCACGCGCGCCCTCGATTTCCGCCACGGCCAGGTCGAGATGACCCACGGCAGCGGCGGCCGGGCAATGGCGCAGCTGGTCGAGGAGCTGTTTGTCGCCTGCTTCGACAACGAGGCGCTCAGGCGACTCGACGACCAGGCGCAGGTGGAAGTGCCGCCCGGACGGCTGGTCATCGCCACTGACTCCCATGTGGTTTCACCACTGTTTTTTCCAGGCGGCGACATCGGTTGCCTGTCGGTTCACGGCACCATCAACGATGTCGCGATGGCTGGCGCACGCCCACTCTACCTGGCGGCCAGTTTCATCCTGGAGGAAGGCTTGCCGCTCTCTGACCTGCGACGCATCGTCGTGTCCATGGCGGAGGCATCGCGCACGGCCGGCGTGCCGGTGGTGACCGGCGATACAAAAGTGGTCGAACGCGGCAACGGCGACGGCGTCTTCATCACCACTACCGGCGTGGGGGTCGTTCCCGACGGCGTCAATGTCTCGGGTTCGCGTGCCCGGCCCGGGGACGTCGTGCTCGTCAGCGGCACGATGGGCGACCATGGAGTCGCAATCATGTCGCTGCGCGAGAACCTGTCCTTCGGCACGACCATCCAGTCCGATACCGCGGCGCTGCATGACCTGGTTGCTGCCATGCTCGATTCCGTGCCCGACATCCACTGCCTGCGCGACCCCACCCGCGGCGGACTGGCGACCACGCTGAACGAGCTGGCACGCCAGTCGGGCGTCGGTATCGTCATTGGCGAATCGAGCATCCCGGTGCGCGGCGCGGTGAATTCAGCCTGCGAGTTCCTGGGCCTCGATCCGCTTTACGTCGCCAACGAAGGCAAGCTCATCGCGATCTGCGCGCCCGCCGATGCCGAGGGACTGCTGGCAGCGATGCGGGGCCATCCGCTCGGCCGTGAGGCGGCCATCGTCGGAGAGGTCATCGAGGATGAGCATGCGTTCGTGCAGATGGACACGGCCTTCGGCGGTCGCCGCGTGGTGGACTGGCTGACCGGCGACCAGTTGCCACGGATCTGCTGATGAAGATTCTTCTGCTGACGCACGCCTTCAACGGGCTGGCGCAGCGTCTCTACGTCGAGCTCGACGAGCGCGGCCATACCCTGTCGGTCGAATTCGACATCAACGACGCCGTCACGCGCGAAGCCGTCGATCTGTTTCAGCCGGACCTGGTGATCGCGCCCTTCCTGAAACGCGCGATTCCCGGCGACATCTGGCGCCGTGTGCCCTGCCTGGTGGTTCACCCCGGGATCCGGGGCGACCGCGGCCCATCGGCGCTTGACTGGGCAATCCACGGGCGCGAGCGCGAGTGGGGGGTGACGCTGCTGCAGGCGAATGCCGTCATGGATGGCGGTGATACCTGGGCCACGCAGACCTTCACCATGCGCGAGGCGGCCAAGAGCAGCCTGTACCGCCGCGAAGTAACCGAGGCCGCAACGCGCTGCGTGCTTGCTGCAGTTGATCGTGCCATGGACGGTTCTTTCCGTCCGCAGACGCTTGACCCGGCGGACCCGGCCGTTCGTGGCCGGCACCGGCCGCTGATGCGCCAGCCAGACCGCAAGATCGACTGGGCAGGCGACGACACCGACACGGTACTGGCCAAGATCCACGCGGCTGACGGCTTTCCCGGCGTGATCGACGAGGTTGCCGGGCTGTCCTGCCGGCTATTCGGCGGATGGCGGGAGCCGCGAAGGGCGCCCGGCGGATTGCCAGGTGAGCTACTCGCCACCCGAGACGGGGCGATCTTGCGTGCCACCCGCGACGGCGCCGTCTGGATCAGCCACCTGCGCCCGGTGGACGACGACAGGGCCATCAAGTTGCCAGCTGCCACGGTCCTGAATGGGCGGCTGGGTCCGGTGCCGGCCTCACCTGTCGCACTCGACGCGGCGACGGACACGGTCGGATTCCGTGAGTTGACCTACTTCGAGCGCGGCCGGGTTGGATTCCTGGCTTTTGACTTTCACAACGGCGCCATGTCGACGGCCCAATGCCAGCGTCTCGCAGCGGCGCTGCGCCGGGTCCGCGACCGACCGACACGCATCCTGGTACTCCTTGGAGGATCCGAATTCTGGTCCAACGGCATCCATCTGGGCAGCATCGAGGCAGCTGCCAACCCCGCCGATGAGTCTTGGCACAATATCAACGCGATCGACGACGTTTGCCTCGAAATCATGTCTTTTCGAGACAAATTCGTGATTTCCGCCCTGCGCGCCAACGGCGGCGCCGGAGGCGTGTTCCTGGCGCTCGCCGCGGACGAAGTATGGGTACGAAACGGAGTGATCCTGAGTCCGCACTACAAGAACATGGGAAACCTGTACGGCTCCGAGTACTGGACCTACCTGCTCCCCCGCCGTGTCGGGGCCGAAGGGATCGATGCTGTCATGGGCAATCGCCTGCCGGTCGGCGCGCAGGCGGCGGCACGCATTGGACTGGTCGATGCGGTGCTCGAGGCCGATCACGAATCATTTCTAGGCCAGGTCGCGGATCGGGCGCTGGCCCTGGCGGCGGCCGACGACTTTTCGGGGCGGCTTGCCGCCCGGAATGCGCGCCGTGACGCCGATGCACTGGTCCGCCCGCTGTCCGGGTACCGGTCTGCGGAACTTGAACGGATGCGACTCAACTTCTACGGCTTTGACCCGAGTTACCACGTGGCGCGGCACCGTTTCATCCACCGCACGCCCCATTCCTGGACGCCTAGGCACCTCGCCGCCCATCGCCGCCTGTAGAAGCAGGGACATTCCTGTTTGCCCTTTCCAGTACCTGCCAGCCACCCGATTCAAGTAACCCCAGCGCTGGCGAAAGGAGGGGCAACAGGAAAGTCCCTGCTTCTAATTAGCGAACTCTAATACATGTTTCTGGCTTCGGGGCCTGAATCCTCCCACGCGCAAAGCTGCGAGAAGGCGCCTGTTAGCCGCCTATCCTTCGGTACTGGCTGGAATTTTTCGTGTTGCGAGGCAAAGTTTCCTCCCTTACGATGCGCGGGCTTCACGATGACCGAGGAACTGCGAGCCGTGATGGGTGAAACGGCCGGGGACGATATACGCCACGGCCTGGCAATCGAACTCGTGCCTAACTGCTCACTGACGCCGGCTCAGGCTTTCGGCTTTTTCGCGTCCCTCTGTTTCGTGTCGTTTACGGTCGCCGGTTATTTCGCGGCACAGGGCCTGTGGCCGGTGCTTCCCTTCGCGGGGCTCGAGATGGCCGTGCTCGGCTGGGCGCTGAACCTGTCGCTCCGGCGGCGCCGCTGCACCCAGACGATCACGCTGACCGAGGACGAAGTGAGGATAGTGACGCGCGACTCTTGCGGCGCTCGCTCGATGGCCTTCCCGCGGCACTGGGCGAGTCCGCGCCTGGTCCGCGCGCGGGGCTGGCATCCGAGCCGCCTGGTGATTGAATCGCATGGCCGCGCCTGCGAAGTCGGCGGGTTGCTGACGGAGGAGGAACGGCGCAGCCTGCACACCAGACTGCAGCGCGTGGTCGGCATGGTGAACGAATCACCGCGGCTGCAAGCCGCACTGAACCCGTGACCCGGATACAGGATTTCTAAGGAGTAGGGGCGTCCATGGCCAACTCGAAGAAGATGCTTGCAGCGCTGACCGGCGCGTTCGCCGCAGCGGCAAGCCTGCCGGCGCGGGCCGACTGGAGCCTGCTGAACATGCCCAGGGGCGTCAGCGAGCTGTCGCGCGACATTTACGGGCTGCACACCCTGATCCTCTGGGTCTGCGTCGTGATTGCGGTGTTTACCTTCGGCGCAATGATCTATGCCATGGTGAAGTTCCGTAAGTCGAAAGGCGCCGTGGCCGACACGAGTTTTCTCCACAGCACCAAGCTCGAGATTGCCTGGACAATCGTCCCGGTCTTCATCCTCATCGGCATGGCGATTCCGTCGGTCGAAACGCTGATCAAGATCGAAGACACGACCAATTCCGGACTCACCATCAAGGTCACCGGCTACCAGTGGTTCTGGCAGTACGAATACCTGGACACCGGGGTATCGTTCTACAGCCGCCTGGCGCAGACCAGCAACGAGACCCGGCAGCTGGGTTCGGGCAGGAACCCGGCGGATGTCGAGAACTACCTGCTTGAAGTCGACAAGCCGCTGGTCGTCCCGACCGGCACCAAGATCCGCATCCTGCTGACGGCCAACGACGTCATCCATGCCTGGTGGGTGCCGGACTTCGGCATGAAGCGTGACGCGATCCCCGGCTTCATCAACGAGATGTGGATCTCGGTGGACGCTGACAAGCCCGGAACCTATCGCGGGCAATGCGCCGAGCTGTGCGGACGCGACCATGGCTTCATGCCGGTGGTGGTCGTCGCCAAGCCAAAGGCGGAGTTCGAAGCCTGGCTCGCCGAGCAGCAGGCAGCAGGGCAGCAGGCATCGACGGGCGCGGCAACCACCGCCGCGGTTGAATCAGCGGCCGCAGCGGCCGTGGCGCTGGCGAAGGCGGAGTAACCGGACATGGCACACCACGAGCACACGGCAGACCACGCACACCACGACGACAAGCCACAGGGCATCACGCGCTGGCTGACAACCACGAATCACAAGGACATCGGCACGATGTACCTGGTGTTCTCGCTGGCAATGTTCCTGATCGGCGGCTTGTTCGCGATGGTCATCAGGGCAGAGCTGTTCCAGCCGGGGTTGCAGTTCGTCGACCCGGGCTTCTTCAACCAGATGACGACCATGCATGCGCTGGTCATGGTCTTCGGCGCCGTCATGCCGGCTACCGTCGGCCTCGCCAACTGGATGATTCCGATGCAGATCGGCGCGCCCGACATGGCGCTGCCACGCATGAACCTGTTCAGCTTCTGGCTGCTGTTCTTCGCATTCATGCTGCTGCTGTCCACGCTGTTCCTGCCGGGCGGCGCACCCGCCTCGGGATGGACCCTCTATCCGCCGCTGGTGCTGCAGACCGGCAACGCCTTCCCGGTGGCGGTTTTTGCAATTCACTTGATGGGCGCGTCGTCGATCATGGGCTCCATCAACGTCATCGTGACCATCATGAACATGCGCGCGCCAGGCATGTCTCTGCTGAAGATGCCGCTGTTCTCGTGGTCGTGGCTGATCACGGCCTACCTGCTGATCGCAGTGATGCCGGTGCTCGCCGGTGGCGTGACCATGCTGCTGACCGACCACTTCTTCGCCACCAGCTTCTTCAACCCGGCGGGTGGTGGCGATCCGGTGCTGTTCCAGCACGTGTTCTGGTTCTTCGGGCACCCCGAGGTCTACATCATGATCCTGCCGGCCTTCGGCATCGTGTCCGAGATCCTGCAGACCTTCTCGCGCAAGCCGATTTTCGGCTACGAGGCCATGGTCTATGCCATCGCCTCGATCGCCTTCCTCTCGTTCATCGTCTGGGCGCATCACATGTTCACCGTCGGCATGCCGCTGGCCGGGCAGATGTTCTTTACGCTGTCCACGATGCTGATCGCGATCCCGACCGGCGTGAAGGTGTTCAACTGGACCGCCACGATGTGGCGTGGCTCCATCAGCTTCGAACCGCCAATGCTGTTCGCGATCGCGTTCCTGTTCCTGTTCACGATCGGTGGTTTTTCCGGCCTGATGCTGGCCATCGCGCCGGCGGATTTCCAATACCACGACACCTACTTCGTGGTGGCGCATTTCCACTACGTGCTGGTGCCGGGCGCGGTGTTCGCGATCATGGCCGCCGTCTACTACTGGCTGCCCAAGTGGACCGGCCACATGTACGACATGAAGCTGGCGAACTTCCATTTCTGGATGTCGACCATCTTCGTCAACGTACTGTTCTTCCCGCAGCACTTCCTGGGTCTGGCCGGAATGCCGCGGCGCATCCCGGACTACGCCACGCAGTTTGCGGACTGGAACATGGTGTCCTCGATTGGCGGTTTCGGTTTCGGCCTGTCGCAGCTGCTGTTCGTCTACATCATCATCAAGGCCGCGCGCGGCGGCCAGAAGGCCACGGCCGAGGTATGGGATAACCCGCCTGGCCTGGAGTGGACAGTGCCTTCGCCGGCGCCGTACCACACCTTCGACACCGCACCCGAGGTGAAGTGAGGCGATGACCACCCCGGCCCCACAGGAGGATCCCGCGCTGCGCAGGCGGAACGCCCGCCTTGCAATCGTGCTCGGGATCGTCGCCGTTGCAGTCTACGTGACATTCTTCATCGTGAAGGGCCTGGGAGCAGGCTGACCCCGTGACCAGCAAGCAGCAACGCAAGCGCGACAACCTCGGCCTCGCCGGCCGCCTGCTGCTGATGGTGGCGGGCAGCTTTGCCTTCGGCTATGCGCTGGTCCCACTCTACGACGTATTCTGCGAGGTGACCGGCATTGGCTCCAGGGAGCGCCTGCTGCAGGCGGCAACCGTCGGGGTCGCGGGGCCCGACATGAACCGCAGTATCGTCGTGGAGTTCGTTTCATCGACTCCGGGTTCGGGCGAGTGGGAGTTCCACCCCAACGTTGGCAGCATGGAAGTACACCCCGGAAAGCTCTACGAGGCCACCTTCCATGCGCGTAACCTGAGCGGACACGCGATCGTCGGCCAGGCTGTGCCGAGCATCTCACCCGGCCGCGCGGCGCGCTACTTCCAGAAGACCGAGTGCTTCTGCTTTACGCCGCAGCCCTTCGCCGAGGGCGAGGTCAAGGAGATGCCGGTGCGTTTCATCGTCGATCGCGAGCTGCCCGCGAGCGTTGACCGGCTGACGCTGTCCTATTCATTTTTCGACACCGCGCGACTGGCGCAGCAGTCGCCAGGCAACAATAGCTGAAAACACGGCGGCCGCGCGCCGCCTGAACGGGGAACTCACCGATGGCACATGCCGCTCACGCACACGACCCGCACAAGTACTACATTCCGCACGGCAGCACGCTGCCGTTCTTTGGATCGGTGGCACTGCTGGTCCTGATGATCGGCGCCGCGCTGTTTCTCTCCCACGTGACCGGTGGCGGCTGGGTGCTGATCGCCGGGCTGGCCCTGCTATTCACGCTCTTCTACCGCTGGTTCGGCACCGTGATCGCCGAGAACCAGGCGGGCATCTACAACATGCAGGTGGACCGCTCGTTCCGCATGGGGATGATGTGGTTCATTTTTTCAGAAGTGATGTTCTTCGCCGCATTCTTCGGCGCACTGTTCTACGCCAGGCAGCTGTCGCTGCCATGGCTCGGCGGTGACGGCGCCAAGGGCGTCACGGCGCTGCTACATCCGGGCTTCGAGGGCATCTGGCCCTTCGGTGGCAGTGGACCCGATCGGCTTGGCCCCAACGCGGGCGGCGAATTCGAGGTCATGCATGCCTGGGGGTTGCCGGCAATCAATACCGCCTTGCTGCTGACCTCTGGCGTCACGCTGACCATCGCGCATCACGCGCTCAAGGATGGCAAGCGCGGAATCCTCAACCTGTTCCTCGCACTGACCTTCATCCTGGGCTTCACCTTTCTGGGGGTACAGGCCTACGAGTACCACCATGCCTGGACCGAGCTCGGCCTGCAGCTTGGCACCGGCGTTTACGGCTCGACCTTCTTCATGCTGACCGGATTCCACGGCCTGCACGTTACCGTAGGCGCCATCATGCTGCTGATCATCTGGTTCAGGTGCCTGAGGGGCCACTTCACGCCGGAGCGTCATTTCGCCTTCGAGGGCGTGGCCTGGTACTGGCACTTCGTCGACGTAGTCTGGCTCGGCTTGTTCGTGTTCGTATACTGGCTGTAGCTCGGCCCGCCGGAACCGCGTTTTCGGCACCGGCAAGACACCGCTAGACTGCCGCCGTGGCCGGCAAGAAGTTCATTGCAATCGCGGGAAACATCGGCGCGGGCAAGACCGAGCTGACGGAATTCCTGTGCCGCCGCTATGGGCTCAAGCCATTCTACGAGCCGAACGACCAGAACCCCTACCTGGCCGACTTCTACGCGGACATGAAGACCTGGGCCTACCGCTCCCAGCTGTTCTTCCTGACCCACAAGTTCCGCTTGCACCTGACCCTGCAGGACGAGCCCGGTGCCGTAATCCAGGACCGGACCATCTACGAGGATGCCGAGATCTTCGCCCGCAATCTCTACCGCCAGCGGCTGATAGAAAAACGCGACTTCGAGACCTACTGGGAGCTGTACCAGAGCATTGGCCGTGCGCTGCGGCCGCCCGACCTGATGATCCAGCTGCGTTGTCCGGTGCGGACCCTCAGGCAGCGAATACGCGCGCGCGGCCGGTCGTTCGAGCAGGACATCCCGGCCGCGTACCTGAGCCGGCTGAACCGTCTGTACGAAGACTGGTTCGCGCGCTACGACTTGTCTCCGGCGCTGGTCCTGGAAACCGACAAGCTTGACTACCTGACGGACCTCGTCGATCGCGTCGACCTGTTTGAGCGGATCGAGAGCCACATCGGCTGAATCGTGCCGCCCAGCCACGGTCAATTGCGCGGCGGTGGTGGTGCGCAGGGCGTAAAATCGCTGCATGAACCAGCCCTCGACTGATCGTGACGGTCTCGCCGCAGAGGTGCCGCCCGGCTCCACACTGGTGATTTCCGGCGAGGAAATCGACCGGGCCCTGGACCGCATGGCCCGTGAAATCGCCATGGACCTTGCCGGCGCGCTGCCGCTGGCGATCGCCATCATGAATGGCGGGCTGGTTTTTGCTGGCCAGTTGCTGACGCGGCTCGCCTTTCCGCTCCACTGCGACTACATCCACGTCCGTCGCTACGGACGCCTCACCCACGGTGGCGAGCTCGAATGGATCGCCGGCCCGCACGTGGACGTGCGCGGCCGCACCGTGCTGCTCCTCGACGACATCCTGGATGAGGGCCGCACACTCGCCGTGGTCAAGGAGGCGCTGCTCGCGCGCGGCGCCGGAACGGTGCGGATCGCGGCCTTCGCGCGCAAGGACCGCGGCGAACCGCCAGCCATCGAGGCCGACTACGTGGGTGTCAGCGTCCCGAACCGGTTCGTGTTCGGTTTCGGCATGGACGTGGACGGCGCGTGGCGAAACCTGCCCGCGGTTTATGCCTTGCCGGAAGAAACCCGCTAGTCCAGACCCGCGGCAGGCACGAATCGTTCAGGGCCTGAGGCCATGTGGCTGGATCCAGCCGGCTGCCCAGGCGATGAACAACAGGACAAACAGGGCGACCGACAGGCTGATTCGCACTGTCAACGCCCGTACCATGCTCTTGGTCTCGCCCTTGCGGTCGTGTACCAGGTGAAACAGGGCGGAACCGAGGCTCGCAACAATGCCCAGCAGGATGATGACGACCAGCAGCTTGAAGGGTTGCACGAATGAACTCCGCCACGACCGGCAGGCGCGATGCGCCGCCGCGGGTGTCGGAGTATAACGTGGCGCTCACGCCGGCCAACCGCCGCTTCGCGCCGGCACTGCACTGGACGCTGCTGGCGTTACTCGGCATTGCCTTGTTCATCTCGCTCGGACGCTGGCAACTTGGGCGCGCCGAGGAAAAGCGCGTCCTGTTCGAGGGCTTCGCCGCGGGTACGGCCGAAGCCGTCCCCCTGCCTGATGACTACGGGCCGCTAGAGCGATACCGGCGAGTCACGGCCCGCGGCCATTACGATTCCTCACGACAGTTCCTGCTCGACAACATGACCCACGAGGGTGTAGCGGGATTTCACGTCCTTACGCCGCTGGTGCAGTACGACCTGCGGGTCGTGCTGGTGGACCGGGGATTCGTCCCGCTGTCCGGCCGCCGGACTGACCTGCCGGATCTCTCGGTCAGTGACGCGCAGCGCGCCGTGACCGGTCGCGCCGACAGCCTGCCGCGGGCCGCGGTCTCGCTTGTGGCACCGCCGGCGAGCGGCTGGCCGCGATGGATCAGCTTTCCTGAAATGAGCGAGATCGCCGGCACGCTCGACGCCCGGCTCTATCCGCAGGTCGTTCTGCTCGACGCCGATCAGCCTGACGGCTACCTGCGCGACTGGCACCCGCCTGGCATGGCGCCCGATCAGCACATCGGCTACGCGGTGCAGTGGTTTGGGCTGGCCGCGACGGTGCTCGTGACCTGGATCGTGCTCAGCTTCAAGACCAGGGAGTCCCCGCCGTGAATCTACCCCGGGCCTTGGTACGACACTCGCGGCTGCGACTGATCGGGCTGGCCGCAATCTTCTTCGTGCCACTGGCACTTTCGTTCTATCTCTACTACGGCACCAGCTGGCGACCGGCCGGCACCGCACAGCATGGCGAGCTCATTGATCCCGCCAGGCCGCTGCCGGAGGCGGCACTCGCGCTGGCCGACGGATCGCTGGCGGGACCCGAACTGCTGCGAGGCGACTGGCACCTCGTGTACCTGGGGGCTGGCGATTGCAACCAGCCTTGTCGCGACTCGCTGGTCAAGAGCAGGCAGGTCAGGCTTGCGCTCGACAAGGATCTCGACCGGGTGAGCCGGGTCTTCCTTTACGCGGGGCCCCTGGCCGCCGCGGACTACCTCGCGCGCGAGCATCGCGACCTGGCCGTCGCCAGCATCGACAGCCCCGCGGGCGCACAGCTGATTGCCTCGTTTCCCGGGGGGGATTCTGCGATCGCTGCGGGAAGACTCTATGTCGTCGACCCCCTTGGTAACCTCATGATGAGCTACCCGCAGGACACGGCACCGAAGGCCATTCTGAGCGACCTAGAGCGATTGCTGAAGCTCTCGCACATCGGCTGACCGCCCGCGCGCGCGCAGGCCGGAGGGATGCACATGTTCCAGATAAATAACAGATTGCGGTGGTTTCGCTGGATGGCCCGCATGGCCGCCGCACTGGGCCTGATCGTCGTAGTGGTGGGCGCCTGGGTTCGCCTGACCGACGCCGGCCTTGGATGCCCCGACTGGCCTGGCTGTTACGGGCACGCTCACCCGGCACAGGTCGCCGGCCAGTTGGACGCCGTCAACGCCGCAAATCCGGGCCGGCCATTCGACTATCAGAAGGCACTGAACGAGATGGTGCATCGCTACATCGCGAGCACGCTCGGCCTGCTGATCATTGCGCTGGCTGTCTTTTCGGTCTGGAACCGCCGCGATCCCGGGCAACCCAAGGTGCTGCCCTGGATCCTGCTCGCGACCGTTTTGCTGCAGGGCCTGCTGGGAATGTGGACGGTAACGCTGCTGCTCAAGCCACTGATCGTGACGCTTCACCTTCTGGGCGGTCTCACCACGTTATCGCTGTTGTGGTGGATGGCACTGGCGCCGGAGCATCGTGAGATCAAGGCCGCGGAACGCAAGGTCAGGCGGCTCGCGGTCGTCGCCATGGTCCTGGTCGTGTGCCAGGTCGCCCTTGGCGGCTGGACCAGCACCAATTACGCAGCCGCCGCCTGCACGGACTTTCCCCGGTGCCAGGAGTCGTGGTGGCCACAGATGGATTTTGGAAACGCCTTCGTGCTCTGGCGGGGGCTAGGTATCGACTATGAAGGCGGGGTGCTCGACGCACCGGCCCGGGTAGCGATTCACTATGCACATCGCCTCGGGGCGTACGCGGTTGGCATCGTCTTGCTGACGCTGGGAATCGCCGCCCGTCGCCGGGCCCAGACCTTCCCCCTGCGAGCCGCGGCCGTATGGGTCCTGGCGGCGGTCACGGTACAGCTGCTAATTGGCATGAATCTCATCTGGCAGGGATGGCCGCTGTGGCTGGGCACGGCCCACAACGCTGGCGCGGCGCTGACCGTGCTGGCCATGGTGACCCTGTTGCGATTCCTGACCCCGCACGGGGCCTCCCGATCGATTCGTTCAAAACTGTAGTACGACCGGCGTTGCGGCGACGAGCAGAGCGACCAGCACGCCGCAGATCGATCGCTTGAATATGAACATGACCTGTCTCCTTTGGGCCCGTGGCCCGGGACCGGTGCCTGCCGGTTGGTTGGGGGGGGGAATCTGAATCTCCTTCCCGCGCAAACAATATGGACCTCGAAACTGTTTATAAAAACAGTCATCTATTGAACTCTTTATTCATTAATAGTGAATAATTGGTCCCGTGGACCAGCTCGCCGCCATGAAGGTATTCGCCCGTGTCGCTGAACTCGGGTCATTCTCTGGCGCGGCGGACGCGCTCGACCTGTCCCGGGCGATGGTCAGCACCCAGGTAGCGTCGCTGGAGAAGCGTTACGGCGTCCGGCTACTGAACAGGACGACCCGCAAGGTGGCCCTCACCAGCGAGGGCACACGCTTCCTCGAGCACTGTCGCCGGGTCTTCCGCGAACTGCAGACGGCCGAGGACGAGCTGAGCCATGCCCGCGAGCGGCCCAGCGGCCGGCTCAGGGTGGATGTGGCCGACGCATTCGGCCGCCATTTGCTGATCCCGGCGCTGCCACGGTTCCTGGCGCGTTATCCGGACCTCAGACTGGACGTGCGCATCAGCGACCGGGTCGTCGACCTGGTGGCGGAGCAGGTCGACGTGGCGGTTCGCGGCGGCACCATTACCGATCCCGGCCTGATTGCACGACGCGCCGTCGGCAGCCGCTGGATCACCTGCGCGGCGCCCGCCTATCTCGAGCAGCACGGCTGGCCGCAGGCGCCCGCGGAGTTGCTCGCTCACCAGCTGATCGGTTATCGCGCCACAGGCTCGGCGAAGACGCGGCACTGGATATTCCAGGACGGCAGCAGTCAACTGTCCATCGATCCCGACTGCCGGGTGACGCTGGACAGCCCCGAGGCCTTGCTGCTGGCTGCCGTGCATGGCGCCGGCATCATCCAGACCATAGACCTGCTGGCCGCCCGCCCGCTGGAGCAGCGGGAACTCGTGGTGCTGCTGCCTGGCACCGCCATGCGCGGACCACCTGTCTCCGTGATCTATCCGCAGGCCGGACAGCGCCTGGCAAAGGTAAGGGTCTTCGCCGAGTTCACTATCGATTTATTGCGCCGGTGGCAACGCCGGGTGGCAGCCGTCACCGGCCTGATGGATCCGCCCTGACGCCCTGCTGTGCTAGGATTCCGGCCCGTTTCGATCCAGCCTGGAGCGCAGGAAAGACCTTGAGCGCCACTGAGCAAACCGTCCGCCAGGAAGTTCTGCGGGGCTCGCGCGCCCGGGACTACCTCGAACTGACCAAGCCGAGGGTCGTGACTCTCATCGTCTTTACTGCGGTAGTCGGCATGTTCCTTGCGGTACCTGGCCTGCCACCCCTCGCCGCCGTCTTCTGGGGAACGCTCGGCATCGCGCTGGCGGCCGCCTCTGCCGCGGCGATCAACCACGTGCTCGATGCCCGCATCGACTCCGAGATGGCCCGCACCCGCCACCGCCCCCTTCCGCAAGGCGCGCTGCGCGAGTCCTACGCGCTGGCATTCGCCTTTGTCCTCGGCGCCGCCTCGATGCTGATCCTCGCGCTGCTCGTCAACGGCCTGACGGCGGTGCTGACCTTCTTCTCCCTGATCGGCTACGCGGTGCTGTACACCGTCTGGCTGAAGCGCGCGACACCGCAGAACATCGTGATCGGCGGAGCTGCGGGCGCAGCACCACCGGTGCTCGGCTGGACCGCCGTAACGGGCTCACTGCACCCGGACGCGCTGCTGATGTTCCTGGTGATCTTTGCCTGGACGCCACCGCACTTCTGGGCCCTCGCTATCGCGCGGCGCGACGAGTATGCGAGGGTTGGTATCCCGATGCTGCCGGTCACGCACGGCGTAGCCTATACCAAGCAGTTCATCTGGCATTACACCGTGCTGCTTACGGTAATCACCGTATTGCCCTACCTGAGCGGCATGAGCGGCCTGATCTACCTGGCGGCCGCGCTGGCGCTCGACTTCGTGTTCCTGCGCTACGCCTGGCTGCTCAAGCGCACGGATCGCGCCGACTTGCCCATGCGAACCTTCAGGTATTCAATCCAGTACCTTACCCTGTTGTTCGGCGCATTCCTGATCGACCATTACCTGCTCATCAGGCTCTGACCAGATCACCGGGGGGCAGCATGTCGACCCTCACGAGACGCATCCGTCGCCTGCGACGCGACACCTCGGACAAGATCCTGTTCGCGAGTGCCGAGGCACGGCCCGGCCGCGTGCTCGCTGCACGCGCCGCCATCATCTTCAGCCTATTCGCCTTCGTGACCTTCGTGCTCTGGCTCGACCGCGACGGGATCCGCGACATGATCGACGGCGAGCTGTCGTTGGTAGACCTGGTCTATTTCGTGGTCGTCAGCCTGACCACGGTCGGCTACGGCGACATCGTGCCCGTCACCGAGCGCGCGCGGCTCATTGATGCGATCATTATCACGCCGGCCCGATTGCTGGTCTGGCTGGTGTTCGTTGGCACCGCGTTTGAACTGTTCTTCCACAAGGGACTGGAGCGCATCCGCATGGCGCGACTGCAGCAGCAGCTCAGGGATCACATCGTCATCTGTGGTTATGGCCACAGCGGCCGCACCGCGGCAGGCGAGTTGGTGCGTCGCGGGACAGCGCCCGACCAGATCGTGGTGGTAGACCAGAGCGAGCACCTGCTGCAGGAGGCCGCGGTGGAGGGCCACATCGGCCTTAAGGGCGATGCGACCATGGAACGCGTGCTGCGTGATGCCGGCGTCGATCGCGCCAGCGCCGTCATTCTGTGTACGGGTCGGGACGACACCAACGCGCTGACGGTACTGACCGTGCGCCAGCTCAACCCGAAAGCACGCGTCATCGCGAATTCCCGCGAGCAGGAGAACGCACCCCTGCTGCGGCAGGCAGGCGCCGACGTCACGGTGTCGCCATCGCAGATTTCCGGTTACCTGCTGGCCGACTCCGTCGGCCACCGCCATGTCAACGAGTTCGTGCTCGACGTGCTGAGCTCGGGTGGCAGGCTGCTGCTGAACGAGCGCCCTGCACGCGAGGAAGAAATCGGCAAGCCACTCGGCGTGGTGGGCGAGGCGATGGTGCTGCGCGTCTACCGTGACGGCCAACCTATCGGCTTCTGGGAGTCTGATGGTGCCGTCATCCGGGCCGGCGATCTCCTTATGGCACTCGAGATCCAGGCATACGGCGAGGCCGGCGGCGGCAAATCCTGATGGACTTGTGGTCGGTCGACTGGCACGCCGTCGCGGTGCTTGGAATCGCCGCGCTGACGTTCTGGCTGTTCGCCAGCGAGCGTTTGCCGGTGCAGACCTCGGGCTTGCTGGCCGTACTGGCGTTGATGCTCGTTTTCGGCATCTTCCCCTATGAGACTGGCGAGAAGCAGCTTGGCTCCGAGGTGTTCCTGGCCGGGTTCGGCCACACCGCGCTGATCACGATCTGCTGCCTGATGGTGCTCGGCCGCGGACTGGTCACGACTGGCGCGCTGGAGCCCTTTGCCCGCGCACTGGCCCGATTGTGGAACTTCGCGCCACAACTGGCCTTCCTGGCGATGCTGATCTTCTGCATGAGCGTCAGCGGCATCATGAACAACACGCCACTGATCGTGCTCATGATGCCGGTGTTGCTGTCGGTCGCGGCCCGCACGGGGACGAAAGCTTCGAACACGCTGCTGCCGATGAATTTCGCAGGGCTGATCGGCGGCATGGCAACTACCATAGGCACCTCGACCAACCTGCTCGTCGTCGGCATCGCCGCCAACCTCGGCGTGCCAAGCTTCGGCCTGTTTGACTTCACGCGCATCGTGGCGATCGCCGCCTTGGTCGCGCTGCCCTATCTCTGGCTGGTGGCGCCGCGGCTGCTGCCGAAGCGGGAAACGGGCCTGAAGAGCGCCTCGCCACTGGCTTTTGACGCGGTGCTCGATATCCGCAGGGGCAGCTATGCCGACGGCCGCGAACTACGGGTCGTGCTCAAGCGCGCCGGCAGCCTGCGGATCCTCAAGGTCCTCCGGGCCGGTACCGAGCTGATGCGCCTTCCGACGCAACAGTTCCAGGCGGGAGACAGGCTGATGGTGGCCGACACCGCCGAGCAGCTGCGCGAGCATGCAGCGGTGCTTGGGGCGGCTCTGCGCTCGACGGCCCCGCGCGATCCCGGCGACCCGGCCGCGCAGAAACTATCCCAGGTGCTGGTCACCCAGGAGTCAGAATTCACCGGCACGCCGACCGGTGTCGCGCGGTTCGTGAGCGAACACCGTCTGGCCGTCATCGGCGTTCACCGACCCGGCCGTGAGGGGGCACTGGATCCGGCAACCGCCTTGCTGAAGCCTGGCGACGTGCTGTTGGTGCAGGGGCCGGAAGAACGGGTGGACCAGCTGAAGTCGGCCGCCGGGGTGCTGGTGCTGGACGCCAGCCTGTCGTTGCCGCACTCGCGTAGGGCGCCGATCGCACTGCTGATCATGGGCTGCGTGGTCGCCATCGCGGCCACCAAGATGCTGCCCATGGTACTGGCAGCAGCGCTGGGCGTGGCGTTCATGCTGCTCACCGGTTGCCTGCGCTGGCAGGAAGCGACTGACGCTCTCTCCTCCAACGTCATCATGATCGTGGTCGCGAGTCTTGCCCTCGGCGAGGCGCTGAACGCGACCGGTACCATCGCGGCGGCTGGCGCGGGGCTGGCTGCAGCCGGCGGATACCTGCATCCCGTGGTGATCCTCGCGATGCTGATGCTGTTCATGGCCATCGTTACCAACTTCGTGTCGAACAATGCCGCGGCGATCATCGGTACGCCGGTCGCGGTGGCGATGGCGGCCACCCTTGGGGTCGATCCGCGCCCCTTCGTGCTGGCCGTGCTGTTCGGCTGTAACCTCAGCTTCGCCACGCCGATGGGGTACCAGACCAACCTGCTGGTGATGGCCGCCGCTGGCTATCGCTTCAACGACTTCGTTCGGGCCGGCCTGCCGCTGCTGGTGTTGATGTGGGTGACGCTGACCTACCTGCTGGCGGATCAGTACGTGATGTTCTGAAGCGGCCGGCTTTTGGGACCGTTGACCGCTAGGCGCCGACCGCCCCATCCCCCACGAACGGGTTCGACTTCCTCTCCTCGCCGAAAGTCGACATGGGCCCGTGGCCGGGTACGAAGCGTACGTCGTCGCCCAGCGGGAAAAGGTTCTCGCGGATGGAACGGATCAGCGTGGCGTGATCGCCTCGCGGAAAGTCGGTACGGCCGATGGAGCCGGCGAACAGGACGTCACCAACGAAGGCCAGCCGCGCACCGGGCTCGTAGAACACCACGTGTCCCGGCGTGTGGCCCGGGCAGTGCCGCACTTCCATGGTTACGTCGCCGACGGAGACCGAGTCGCCCTGGGCGAGCCAGCGTGTCGGCTTGAAGCTCTCGGCGTGCCCGAGGCCGAACATCGCACCCTGCTGCGGCAACTGCTCGATCCAGAACAGGTCGTCTTCGTGCGGTCCCTCGATCGGCAGCCCGAACCGCCGGGCCAGTTCAGCGGTTGCTCCAGCATGGTCGATATGGGCGTGTGTCAGCAGGATCTTTTCGAGCTGCACGTCATTCGAACTGACGACCTCCAGGATGCGATCGAGGTCGCCACCTGGATCGATTACCGCGGCCTTGCCCGTGACGTCGCACCAGACAAGCGAACAGTTCTGGACGAACGGCGTGACCGGAACGATAACTGCCCGGAGCGTCATGGATGGGGAAGCTCCCTGGGCAAGCCAGGAATCTAGCGGGCCTCGACGTCGTGCGCCGATGGCGCTTCGGCGAGGTGCCTGAGCGCCGCTCCTACCCGCCTGGCAGTTCCCGCTGCGGCAATACCGCGCATTGCCCAGGCGGTTGCCGGATGGCGGCGGAACACGAACAGGCCAACGACGGCTACCGTCAGGATCAGGGGACTCCGGCGCAGCCGTTGGACAACCGCCACGCCGCGGTCAACGGTCGTCAGCGTATCGCCGATCACCGCAGCATCAACCCTGATCGTCTCCCGCTCCACCGCACTGCGTGCCCTCAGCAGCTTCCGCCTCGACGCCAGTTGCTCGACGCGCGAGGTCAAGGGTGGCCCCCCAGGGCTTCACGATCGTGCTTGATTTCCTCGATCGTCGCCTCGAGCAGCTTCGGTCGCGCCCGGACCTTGGTGCGCAACAGCAGCATGGAGATTGCCGTGACCACGACGAATACCAGCGTGGTCAGTGATGCTGCAAGCAGCCGATGGTCTTCCCAGAACGCCACCACGACCACGAAGGCCAGCATCAGCACCGTCAGCCCCGCGAAGAAGACCACCACGAACATCCACAGCAGAATCTCCGCGACCCGGTGCAGCTCCTCCTCGATCTCGGTCGTGACGAGCTCCAGGCGCGTGTGCACGATGGCAAGCACCGACTCGAGCATGCGCCGCACAGACCAAAACAGACCCGCCGGCCGATGGGCCCGCTCGTCGTTTTCCGCTTCCTCCCGCATCCGGGTCAACGACGACCCGAGAGCAGGCCGAGAATGAAACCGACGCCGGCGGCGATGCCGATGGCGCCCCACGGATTCTCGTGGACGTAACGGTCAGTTGTCTTGACCGCCTCCTGGGCGCGTACGCGCATCTGCCCTTCCAGCTCCCCGAGGCGCTCACGCGCCTGGCGGACGGACTCCTCGGCTCGGTGGCGGGCATGCTCGGCTTTCTCGCCGGCCAAGCCAGCCGTTGCCTTCAGCAGCGCCTCCGCATCGTCCACCACGACCCGCAGGTCTTCCATCAGCTGTGCTGAATCCGTCTTATTGGTCGACATGCCTATAACCTCCTTCAATTCTTACCATACCATCCTACCCTCGATGCGCTGCAGCGCAATAGCGTGTTTTGGCAAGGCATTCAGCAGCCGCGCGCTGGTCTATGTGGTAGATTCGCGGCGTTTCCAGCTGCAGACGGATGACGAGTATGCGTTGGCGAGGACAGCGAGCCAGTACGAACGTCGAGGATCGCCGCGGCACGCGTATCAGTCGCGGCGGCATGGTGGGCGGAGGTCTCGGCGTCATCGCCATCCTGCTGATCGGCAGCCTGCTCGGCGTCGACCCCGGCGTATTGTTGGGTGGCGTCAAGATGATGAATGCGGGGGCGCCGGCGGTCGAGGAGACCGTGCCCTATCAGGAAACGGCGGCCGAAGCCGAGACCCGCGAGTTCCTGGCCGTCGTCCTGGCCGACACCGAGGACGTCTGGAGCGCAGTGTTCGACCAGCTGGGCGGCAGCTACCGCGAGCCACGCCTGGTGCTCTTCTCCGGCGCGGTGCAATCTGCCTGTGGATTCGCCGAAGCAGCCATGGGACCGTTCTATTGCCCGCCCGACGAGCGCGTGTTCATTGATACCTCGTTCTTCGACGACCTTGGCCAGCGCATGGGCGCCGGCGGCGACTTCGCGCAGGCTTATGTCGTGGCACACGAGATCGGTCACCACGTGCAGAACCTGCTGGGAACCTCCGGCAAGGTCCATGAACTGCAGCAGCAATATGCTGGGGTCGAGGCCAACCAGCTATCGGTCCGGCTGGAGCTGCAGGCGGATTGTTACGCCGGTGTCTGGACGCACCATGCCGACCGGATGCGCGGCATCCTGGAGGCCGGGGACGTGCAGGAAGCGCTCGGCGCCGCCAGCGCCGTGGGCGACGATCGCCTGCAGCGCCAGGCGCGTGGCTTCGTCGTGCCGGACTCATTTACCCACGGCAGTTCCGAGCAGCGGATGCGCTGGTTCCGGACCGGGCTCGACTCCGGATCGATGGCGGCCTGCGACACCTTTGCGGCCGATACCGTCTGAGATCTTTGAGGCATGACTCCGGCAATCGAGGGTAGGCCGGCACTACGGGTCTACTGGCAGCCCGGCTGCACCAGTTGTTTGCGAGCGAAGGAGTTTCTCGAGGCGAACAATATTCCGTTTGTGTCCATCAATGTTCGCAGCAGCGAAACGGCTGCCGCCGAACTGGCGGAACTTGGCCTGCGCACCGTCCCGGTGGTCGCGCGCGGCCGGGACTACGTACTGGCGCAAGACATCGACGAGCTGGCCCATTTTGTCGGCATGGCAGTCAGTCGAACGCGACTGGCGCCGGATGAACTGGTCGCGCGTCTGCAGGTCCTGCTCGCCGCAAATGAGTCCTTCCTGGCCGCCATGCCGCCGGAACGGCTGCACGATTCCTTGCCGCAGCGTGAGCGGACCTGGCTGGACCTCGGGTTCCACGTGGCCATGATTGTGCAGGGCCTGATGACCGCGGGCGCTGGCGGGGAGCTCACCTACGAGATCTACGAAAGGCGGGCGCCCCGATCCTGGCGGACGGCTGCACCCGCAATCGAGTTCAGCCAGGCGACGCGACGCGGCCTGACTTCGTGGTGGGCGGAGGCGTGCCGGCGGCCCGATGCTCCGGTCCGCACCTATTTTGGCCAGCGGCCGCTCGATTCCGTGCTTGAGCGCTCGGCCTGGCACGTCGCGCAGCACTGCCGGCAACTCGATTACCTGGTGCACGAGGTAGCGAACGTGGCCGACTCGCCGCGATTGCCGCCGGGGGTGTTACAGGGCCTGCCAGTACCCGAGGCGGTGTGGGACCGTGAGGTCGTTCCGGGGGACAGCTCACCGATTTCCTGAAGACTGGCAGCGAGCACCCGCACCGGGCTGCGAGATTCACGAAATCGGTAAGCTGTCCCTGCAATGAGAACGTGAAAAAGAAAATGCCAGGCACCTTGCGGTGCCTGGCATTCAGTTCGGGTAACTATCACCGGCAAGCCGGTAGTATCTACCTCTTCTTAGCCCAAATCGTCTCTACCAGCCCAACATCCTAGAACTTATACCAGGCGCTGAACGAGAGCTGGTTACCCTCGATGTCTACGTCGGAGAAGCTCGTGCTCGGCCCCGCCGTTGTCAATGTGTCGTTCAGCCATTCGATACCGAAGACGTAGGGCCCCTTCGAGTACATGACCGACGCAGCAATCATCTCGTTCTTCAAGCGCGAGTTGCCGCTTGCGGTGACATCTTTGTCATCCGGATCGTCCAAACCGTAGTACAGGTTGGCGGACCACGGCCCGCTGAACTTGTAGCTGCCCTGGACCCAGCCGCCCCAGCCCGAGATGTCGCCGAACTGGGTGATGTGCGCGAATTGCTGGCCGATCGCCGTGCCCGAGTACAGGTTGCCCTGCAGCGAGAAGTTGCCGAACTTGGCCTTGGCGCCAACCTCGATCGCCGTGCCGTCGAGCGACTTCTTGGTGTAGCCTGCGCCGCAAACGTTTACCGCCTGGTCGCCGACCAGGTTGCAGTCCTTCTGGTCGTAATGGCCGACGAGATAGAGGCTGAAGGTTTCACCTGAGAAATCGAGGCGCGCCTCGAACTGTGGCGTCCCCGATTCGCCGGCACCGCCGCCGAACGGGACCGACCCGTCGTTCCACGACCCGCGCATCGCCGCCAGGGTCAGCTTGGTGCTCTTGGAGAACGGGTGATACACAAACAGGCCGGGATAGCGCCAGCCGACGTCACCCGCCGCCCCGTAGCCGAGCGGGAAGGCGACGTGAGTCGGCGAGACCGGCACGTTGCCGAACATCGGCGACCATGCCTGGCCGATGCGATAGGTCGTCTTGCCCTTGGTGATATCCACGTAGGCAAGCCGCATGCGCGGATTCGGCTGCTCGTCGGTGAAGGCGCCGCCGGGGAAGCCGCCGAAGAAGTCGGCTTCCAGCAGCCCGCCAACATTGAAGCCTTCGACCTCGGGTCCTTTCCAGTCCAGGGTCAGGCGTGTGTTGCGCACGTCGCCGCCCAGGAACCAGCTGTCCTTCGAGTACTCGGTCGTCGGGAACTCGGCGCTCTGGCCATTGCCGAACGCGAAATTGGCGTCCTGCGCGTACAGCGACGCAATGACGAATCCCTTGATCGTCAGGGACCCCTTGTTGGCCGTGTTGACGGTCGGTGCAGGTGCGGGCGCCGGTGCGGCAGCCGGTCCCGCTTCGGACACGACGACCGTAGGCGCTGCCTGCTTCGCGGCCATTTCATTGACCAGTTTCTCGAGTTCGGCTATCCGGGCCTCGAGCGCCTTCTCGGTGTCCGTCTGGGCGAGTGCAACGCCTGGCATCGCCAACGCTGTGGCAACGGCGATGGCCGTCGCAGTTCGCTTGATCCTGGAATCCATGGTCAGACCTCCCCTTTTGGGCTGTGGCGCGAGAATGCGCTCCCGCCGGCATCGGCCTCCATTGGCAGATGGTCTAAGAACGCCGTTGCGCCAGCGCAACAAGCGGGTGACCGAGAGCGGGTCTGCGCCGTGGTAAGCGCGTACGACCAACGTCCAATTCATGCTGGGACCCGTGCGTAAAATGCTCTGGGTTGGGATCAACCGGGCGCCCGGGCCGGGCGTCGCCGACGGGGGAAAGATCATGATGGTGAAAACCTATCCGGTACCGGACTCGTTTGCCGCAGGCGCCGTCGTCAAGGAAGCGGATTATCGGGCAATGTACGAGGAGTCGGTCCGCGATCCCGACGCCTTCTGGGCCAGGATCGCCAAACGGCTGGACTGGATGCGCTTCCCCACCAAGATCAGGAACGTCTCCTACGATCCGGATGATTTTCACATCCGCTGGTTCGAGGACGGCGAGCTGAACGTCTCGGTCAACTGTCTCGATCGGCAGCTGGCGACCCGCGGCGACAAGACCGCCTTGTTGTTCGAAGGCGACGACCCGTCGGTTTCCTACAATGTCACGTATCGCGACCTGTATGAACGGGTCTGCCGTTTCGCCAACGCGCTGCGCGGCCTGGGAGTCGGGAAAGGAGACCGGATCACCATCTACATGCCGATGATTCCGGAGGCCGCGGTCGCCATGCTGGCCTGCGCCCGCATTGGCGCCATCCATTCCATCGTCTTCGGCGGCTTTTCGCCAGATTCACTTGCCGGCCGCATCCACGACTGCGACTCGAAGCTCATCATCACCACCGACGAGGGCGTCCGCGGCGGCAAGAAGATTCCGCTCAAGGCGAACGTCGACGCCGCGCTGGCCAAGCATGACCTGCCCTGCGTAGAGAAGGTCGTGGTGGTCCGGTATACCGGCTCGCCGATCAACTGGGTCCAAGGCCGTGACGTCTGGTACCAGGACATCGTTGCCAGCCAGCCCACCGAGTGCGAACCCGAGCGCATGAACGCCGAGGACCCGCTGTTCATCCTCTATACCTCCGGTTCCACGGGCCAGCCGAAGGGCGTGCTGCACACCACGGGCGGATACCTCGTCTATGCCAACTTCACGTTCTCCACGGTATTCGACTACCACGAAGACGACGTGTTCTGGTGCACCGCCGACGTCGGCTGGGTGACGGGCCACAGCTACGTCGTCTACGGACCGCTCTCCGCCGGTGCCACCAGCGTGATGTTCGAGGGCGTGCCGAACTACCCGAGCATGAGCCGCTTCTGGGAGGCGGTAGACAAGCACAAGGTCAGCATTTTTTACACCGCGCCGACGGCCATCCGCGCACTGATGCGTGACGGCGACGCGCCGGTGAAGAAATGTTCACGCAAGAGCCTGCGGCTCCTGGGGACTGTCGGCGAGCCGATCAATCCCGAGGCCTGGGAGTGGTACTACCACGTCGTCGGCGACGAGCGCTGCCCGATCGTGGACACCTGGTGGCAGACCGAGACCGGCGGCATCCTGATCTCGCCACTGGCCGGCGCTACCCCACTGAAGCCCGGATCCGCCACCCGGCCACTACCGGGCGTACAGCCGGCGATCGTGGATAACGAGGGCAATCTGCTGGAAGGTGCGACCGAGGGCAACCTGGTCCTGCTGGACAGCTGGCCGGGGCAGATGCGCACGGTATATGGCGACCACGAGCGGTTCATCCAGACCTACTTCACGACCTTCCGCGGCATGTACTTCACCGGCGATGGCGCCCGTCGTGACGAGGATGGCTATTACTGGATTACCGGTCGCGTCGACGACGTCATCAACGTATCCGGCCACCGCATGGGTACCGCCGAGGTCGAAAGCGCCCTGGTCGCCCACCCCAAGGTATCCGAGGCCGCGGTCGTGGGTTGCCCGCATGCCATCAAGGGACAGGGCATCTATGCCTACGTCACGCTCATTACCGGGGAGGAGCCCACGGAGGCGCTCCGCAAGGAACTGCGCGACTGGGTCCGCAACGAGATCGGCCCGATCGCCTCGCCGGATTTCATCCAGTGGGCGCCGGGCCTGCCGAAGACCCGGTCCGGCAAGATCATGCGGCGCATCCTGCGCAAGATCGCCGCGGACGAATCCGACCAGCTCGGTGATACCTCGACGCTGGCGGACCCGTCGGTCGTCAAGGAACTGGTCGAGCACCGGATGAATACCGGCAAGTAGCGCGGATGCCGCTTGAAATCATCGTCGCGGACGACCACCCGCTGTTTCGCGAGGCGCTCAGGCACGCGCTGGGGCGGGCGGTGCCCGATGCCAGCGTCGTCGAGGCCGACTCGGTAACGGGGCTGCTCGACGCAGCCGAGCGGCATCCCGATGCCGACCTGCTGCTGCTCGACCTGAATATGCCCGGCGCGCATGGCTTCAGTGCGCTGGTGCAGATGCGGGCCCACCACCCGTCGCTGCCGGTCGTGATCATTTCCGCGAACGAGGACACCGGCGTAATCCGCCGCTCGATCGCACACGGCGCGGCTGGCTTCGTGCCCAAGTCGTCCACCGTCGAACAGATGGTCGAGGCTTTACGCGCGGTGCTCGACGGCGACGTCTGGGTACCCGCCTCGGTCGATGCGGAGGCGCCGGCACTGGAGGGCGCAGAAGCCGACATCGCCTCCAGGCTGGCCAGCCTGACGCCGCAACAGTTCAGGGTGCTGACGATGCTGTCGGCCGGGCTGCTGAACAAGCAGATTGCCTACGAGCTCGGCGTGTCCGAGGCGACCATCAAGGCGCACATGACTGCCATCATGCAGAAGCTCGGCGCAACCAACCGCACGCAGGCCGTAGTCCTGTCGCAACGCCTGGCCCTGGACCAGGCCGGGTACGGGGGGGCGGTTCCTCAGGCCGACGCGTCGATCGCCTGAGCGGCTGCAACTGAGGAGCCTGCGCCGGCAATCTTGCGCCGCGCGAAGGCGCCCAGCAGCGCCCGCAGCGCAGCGGGCTTGAGCGGCTTGCGCAGTATCTCGAAACCGTTGGCGCGCGCGCCCTGGGTCAATTCCGCGCTGGCGTTGGCGGTAACGAGGGCTCCGGGCCGGCCGCCATTCATCGCGCACAGTCTGCACAACGCCTCGAGGCCGGTTTCTGCCTCGCGCAGGTGGAAGTCAGCCAGGATCACGTCGGGGCAGCCGGAGAGCGCCAGGCTCTCGGCGTCGGCGATGGTGCGCGCCGGTAATACCTTGACGCCCCAGCGGCCCAGCAGCGCCGCCATGCCTTCGAGAATGTCGGGCTCATCATCCAGGCACAGCACGGTCATACCCTTCAGCGGCACACCGCGTGCGCGCGGGTCCAGCGAGCCGCGGCGCAGCACCGGCGCGGTCGCGCGCGCTGCGCGGATCGCAAAGACGCTACCGTGTCCGTGTCTTGAGTTCACCGTCAGGCGATGATCGAGAATCCTCGCAATGCGGTCGCAGATGGAAAGCCCCAGGCCGACGCCCTTCTCGCCCCACGGCGAAGGCTGCTCGAGCCGGCGGAATTCCTCGAAGATCAGCACCAGTGCGTCGCTGGGTACGCCCGGACCAGTGTCCCACACCTGGAACTCAACGTCCGTGCCGCGACGGCGGCAGCCGACCAGCACACCGCCGCTGCGGGTGTAGCGCAGCGCATTGGCGATGAAATTCTGCAACACGCGCTTCATCATTCGCGGGTCGGTGCGCACCGCCAAGCGCGTCGGCATCACATGCAACTCGAGTCCGCGATCAGCGGCCAGCGGCGCAAACTGCTCTGCCAGCGGCTCCAGCATGTCCGCCGCGGCCACATCCTTGATTTCCGGCTGTACCGCTCCGGCGTCCAGCTTGGAGATGTCGAGCAGCGCATCGACCAGCTCCTCGGCTGCGCGCAATGAAGTGTCCACGCGTTCGGCCAGGCTGACGATCTCGGCATCGTGCAGGTCTCTGGAACGCAACGCCGAGACGAATAGCCTGGCGGCGTTCATCGGCTGCAGCAGGTCATGGCTGGCCGCAGCCACGAACTTTGTCTTGCTGTGGTTGGCCTGCTCAGCCTCCAGCTTGGCCTGTCGCAGTTGCTCGGTCCGTTCCTCCACGCGCATTTCGAGCGTCTCGGCGATCTCCCTGAGCTCACTCTCCACCTGCTTATAGTCGGTCACGTCGGTGAAGGTCGAAACCATGCCGCCGTCGGCCATCGGCTGGACCCGGGTCTCCACGACCCGGCCGTCCGGGCGGCGACGCTCCGAAACGTGTGGCGTCCCGCTGCGCAGGTGTGCGACACGCCGGCGAGCCAGTTGCAGCGGGTCGCCGACGCCGCAGAGCCCTCGCTCGGCATTGATGCGAATCGCCTCGGTAATGGGCATGCCCACGTACAGGAAGCCGTTTGGATAGTCGAACAGCGTCTCGTAACGCTGGTTCCAGGCCACCAGCCTGAGGTCCCGGTCGACCATGCTGATGCCCTGCGACATGTTGTCCATCATGGCTTCGAGCAGACCGCGGTTGAGCCTGAGCTTCTCGGTCGTCTCGTCGAGCAGCGCCACGACCTGGTCGAGCTTGAGCCCGGAGCCACGCAGTGTGCTGGTCAGCATCATGCGCGCCGAGGCCGAGCCGATCGCGCCGGCCAGTTCGCGTTCCACAGCCTGTACCAGGCCGAGATCGGCGCGGTTGCCGATCACCAGGTCCCTGCCCGTGTCGCGCGCGTACTGCGCCAGCAGCTGCGCTGCGGCTCGCGGTCCGACAATGTGCTCGGCGAGGGTCATGAGATCGCCGACGGTGGTGCTGCCGGGCAGCGGCGCGTCGCGGGAGCCGCGCCCGGCCTCGGCGGGTGCTAGAAACGCAGCAGCCTGCAATTGTGCTCCCAGGCTCGGCCGGTACTTGAGCGAGAACAGCACCAGCGCCAGTACGTTCCCGATCAGCGACCAGAACACGCCATGTGACAGCATGTCCGGCGCGGTCCAGCCGAACAGGGCCTGAGGCGCCAGGAAGGACAGGCCGAAAGGACCCTCCTGTACCCAAGCCGGCGCTACGCCGTCGATCGCGAGCAGGCTCGGCAGCAGCAGCGTGTACATCCACAGGAAGTAGCCGACTATGAGTCCGGCGAGGATTCCCGCCCGGCTCGCCCGGGGCCAGTAGAGCGCCGCGACCAGTGTCGGCGCGAACTGCGCGACCGCGGCGAAGGACAACAGGCCGATCGACGCCAGGCTGGGCGCTGCCGGCACGGCCCGGTAATAGATGTAGGCCAGCAGCAGGACGCCGACGATCGCGGCGCGCCTGACCCAGAGCACCAACCTCGTGGTGGCACGCCGGGCGGTCGCGCTCTCGGCCCGGTAGCGCCACACCAGCGGCAGCAACAGGTCGTTACTCACCATGGTCGCAAGCGCGACGCAGGCGACTATGACCATGCCGGTGGCGGCGGAGAAACCGCCGACATAGGCAACCAGCGCAAGGGATTCGTGGCCCGCCTGCAGCGGCAGCCAGAGCACGAAGCTGTCGCGCGCCACGCCGGGACCCGCGGTCGCCAGTCCCAGCGCAGCAATTGGCACGACCAGCAGGCTGACCAGTGCCAGGTAGCCGGGAAACATCCAGCGGGCCTTGGTCAGGTCACGTGGTTCGGTGCACTCGACGACGCCGATCTGGAACTGGCGCGGCAGGCAGAAGATCGCCGTGAAAGCGATCAACATCTGGGTCACGAAGCCGGTGAATATCTCGTCCTGCACCGGCAATGACTTGGCCGCAGCCACGTATTCCAGCGGTCCGCCCAGCGACAGCATTGCGAACACGCCAACCGCAACGAAAGCCAGCAGCTTGACCAGCGACTCCACCGCGATCGCCAGCATCAGCCCAGGATGATGTTCCGCCGCATCGATGCCGCGCGTGCCGAACAGGATGGCAAACACCGCCAGCATGATCGCCACGTAGAAGGCGCTGTCAGCAAACCAGGTACCGCCGAGCCCCCCCGCGGGCGCGCCAGTCAGCACTTCGATGCTCATCGCCACTGCCCTCAGCTGCAGCGCCACGTAGGGCACTGCCGCGGTCAGCGCCACCAGCGTGATGGCAGCTGCGATCCTCGAGGACTTGCCAAAACGCGACGCGATGAGATCGGCGATAGAAGTGACGTTATGGCGCTTGGCGATGCGGACCAGGCGTTCGAAGAACGGCATGCCAAAGACGAACAGCAGGATCGGTCCCAGGTAGATCGGCAGGAATGACAAACCGTCGCGGGCCGCGCTGCCCACGGCACCGTAAAAAGTCCAGCTCGAGCAGTACACCGCGAGCGCCAGGCTGTACACGACCGGCCGCAGCGCCGCCCGGGAGGGGTAGGTCGTGTTGCGATCACCGAACCACGCGACGGCAAACAGCCCGCCAACGTACGCCAGCGATACGAGCAGGAGACCCCAGCCAGGGACCATTCATTCCCCTCCGACGGCCTGAACCGGCCTCTTGTTGTCTGTGCGATGCCCCCGCAGTGTGCCGCAAATGCGGCAGCCGATGAAACAGGCCGATGCACGGCGGGGCACACAGCCGCTAAGCTTGGGCGACTTCAGGCCGCCGGGATCGCGCATGACACGCTTCAGCATCAGTCTCATCCTGGCCTGTCTTGCCACCGGAGCGTTGCTGGCAGCCTGTGCGCAGGCTGCTCGCGAGGACTTCCCGCTGACGCTCGCGACCTGGAATGCCGAGTGGCTGATCGAGCCCGATACGTTTGATGAACTGACGCGGGTATGCATGGCGCGGGGCGGACGCGCGCGGGGCAACCAGCGCAGCGTCCCATGCGACCTCGTTCCGGACCGGCGCTGGAGCGAAGCGGATTTCGAACGGCTCAGGGCATACGCCGCGACCATTCCTGCCGACGTCTTTGCACTGCAAGAAGTCGATGGACCGGCTGCCGCCACCCGCGTGTTCCCCGGCCGCTCACTCTGTTTCACCGCCCGCAAGCACGTTCAGAACGTCGGCTTCGCGATTCGCGCGGGGATCCCCTTCCGGTGCAATGCCGATTACCAGGCTCTCGGCCTGCCAGAGAACGACGTGCGCTGGGGCGCGGACCTGACGCTGTACCCTGGTACACCATGGGAAATCCGCCTGCTTGCGGTGCATCTCAAGTCGGGCTGCAACCGCGATCCACTAACCAGCGATTCCGACGCCTGCCGGACCTTGCAGCGGCAGGTCCCCGTACTGGAGGCCTGGATCGATGGGCGCGCCGGGGAAGGCAAGCCGTTCGTGGTGCTGGGTGATTTCAACCGCCGTTTCGACCGCGAGTTTGCGCCCGGCCGCGATCGTGCCGGACGGATCGTGGCGCTGTGGCCCGAGATAGACGACGGCGAGCCGGCCGAGGCCGACCTGCTGGATCCCGGCCGCGGCGACGCAACGGAATCCTGCCGCCAGCAGGACCCGGTTCGTCCAGCCATCGACCACATCCTGCTCAGTGCGACGCTCGGTCGCGCCATGGTTCCGGGTTCATACAGGATGTGGACCTATCCGCGCGGCGACCCGGCGCTGCGCTGGCCGGATCATTGCGTCCGTACGGTGACGCTGAACCTCGGTTCGCTCGGACGTTGACCGGGTCATGCGCTGCTATTCTCGCGTGAGGCTATCGAATCACCCCTAGCGAACGGAGCCCGCCCATGGCTTACGACCCTAGCAACATCTTCGCGCGCATCCTGCGCAGCGAGGTTCCCTGCCACAAGGTCTATGAGGACGACAACACACTCGCCTTCATGGACATCATGCCGCAGGCGGACGGCCACACACTGGTAATTCCCAGGACACCGGGCGAGAACATTCATGATCTCCCCGAGGAAGCGCTGGCGGCGACGATTCGCACGACCCAGAAGGTCGCTGGCGCGATCAGGCTTGCGTTCGACCCGCCCGGCATCATGATTGCGCAGCTGAACGGCGCGCCGGCCGGACAGAGCGTCTTTCACCTGCATTTCCATATTGTTCCGCGCTATGCGGGCAAGGACTTCCGCATGGCCGCCGGCGAGATGGCGGACCCGGCGGTGCTGGCGGAGCACGCTGCTCGAATACGCGCTCATCTGTAGCGGAGGCGCTGCGGAGGCGATCGTCACCGGTCACGGTCATCATCCACCGCGGCGCCTTTCCCGGCATGCCAGGCATCCGCCTGCCGGCAAATCGCCGTCCGCGTCGGACCGTAAACTTCTCGGACTGACCTGGGGTTCCCTGGCGCCGGCGCCACCGCGAGCGACGGCGGAACGAGGCGCTCAGTACGCCGGAGCAGGCTCGGGCGCGGCCTCGACAGGACGACTGGCCGCGACCCAGCCGAGGTAGTCGCCCTCGAGGTGATAGAGGCGCTTGAATCCCGCCTGCTCGAGCAGGCCGAGCGCAATCCCTGCCCGATGACCGCTGCGGCAGTAGACCACCACCTCCCGGTCCCGGTCAGCATCGAGCTCGGCGAGCCGGCCCTCGAGCTCATCGTGCGAGATGTTGATCGCACCGGGAACGTGGCCTTCTGCGAACTCCTTCGCCGTCCGCACGTCGAGCACCACAACTGCGTTCTCGCTACCGGCGATTCTCGCCTGCAGCGCATCACCGTTGATACCCGGTGCGTCGCCTGCGCAGGCGACAGTCGACAGGAGTACCGCCAGAGCGGTAACGAGGGCCTTTAACATGTGTCGTCCTCTGGCCAGTTGGTGGCGGGTCACACCAGAACGAAGGTGACGCGCATCCTTACCTTGTAAAGCGTGATTTTGCCATTTTCCACGACAACCTCCTGGTCGGCGAGCCACGCACCGCTGATGTTCTTCAGCGTCTTGTTCGCCCGCTCGATGCCGGTTGCGGTCGCGTCCTCGAAGCTCTTGGTCGAGGTGGCCGTAATTTCCGTAACTTTCGCGACTGTCATGAGTTCAACCTCCGTGTATGAGGCGACCCGCGACGTTGACCACGTCAGCCCCGCGGGGCCTCTCCTGAACGAGCCTTCATCCTACTCCGAATCCTGCTGCAACCCGCCGAACCTGCGGCAATCCGCAGGTGCAAGCCGTACTTCACCGGGCAGCGGCGAGGCGCTCAGCGCTCCGGCGGGGCGCCGAGATTGGAGGCGTGCAGGTGCAGGATCCGCCAGCCCCCGAGCGCCCGCCGGCCCAGCACCGTGCGTCGTCCCCGCGAGGCATCGATACCGACCGTGAAGGTCGCCAGCGCGTGACCGGGCCCCACGGCCCGCACGGCCAGGTCTTCGGGGATGAAACCGACGAATGGGGGAGATTTCCCCCTGCGGCGCCAGGCGGCGAACAGGCGGCCAAAGCGCTCGGTGATCGCCTCACGGCCCTCGGTCAGGCCCGCAGAATCACGAAAGGGGAAGTACAGCGACGCCTCGGGATCGAAACAAACGGCAAGCGCTGCCTCATCGCCAGCATCCACCGCGGCAAGAAAGTCGTGAATAATCCGGGCCAGGCCGTCAGTCGCAGCCTCGACAGCCACGCTTGGCTGCCACAGCTCAATCCGCGTGCCATCCGGATCCATGACCCAGCCGAATCGGCCGAATTCATCCTCATGCACGCCTTCAGCAACCGGTTCGCCTGTCGACCGCAGGTGTTCCAGCAGGAGATCGAGCCCATCGACGCGAAAGTTGACCATGAACGGGCGCGCGCTCGGGTCGAAGTACCCGGTGGTTTCCGGGAAAACACCCCATATGCTGTAACCCGTCACCTCCGGATTCGCAGCCTCGCGCCATTCGAAGCTTGCGCCGAAGTCCTGCACGTCGATGCCAAGCCGGGTCCGGTACCACTCGCGTAGTCGGGACGGATCAGTCGTCTTGACGAACACTCCGCCCAGTCCGGTCACTCTGGCCATCGTGTCACCCCCATACTGAACAATCCGGGCTCGCTTATCATGCCAGTGGGCGCCACGTCGCGTGCGGCGGGGCGAAGTAAAAGCCGGAGATAGTTACATGCCGAGGAAACTTTGGAACGCGCTGGTGCGCGGGCTGGTCGTCGTGCTGCCGATGGCGCTGACATTCTGGTTACTGTGGTGGCTCGGAACCTCAATCGAGGCACTGCTGCACCGCGCAATCGTACTGATCGTGCCGGAGCAGCACTATCGCCCCGGTATGGGCATTGTGGCCGCGGTCGCGCTGCTGATTGCCGCCGGCGTGCTGGTCAACGCCTTCATCGTTCGCCGCCTGTTGAACGCCTGGGAAGGGCTGATGGAACGCATTCCCATCGTCAAGAGCGTCTACGGCGCGGTTCGCGACTTCGTCCGCATGTTGCCGACCGGGGGCGAACGCAACGAGCTTCGCCGTGTCGTGCTCGCCCGGTTCGCCGATGCCGCCGCGATTGGTTTCGTCACGCGTGACGACGCCGGCGAGTTGGGTCTGGGACCCGCAGCCGAGGGGACGGTGGCAGTCTACTTTCCGATGAGCTACCAGATCGGTGGCTACACGCTGTTGCTACCGCGCGCGCGGGTCGAGCCAATCGACATCCCGATCGAAACCGCGATGCGGCTCGTGCTTACTGGCGGGATGTCGGGGGCCCCAGAGAAGCACTGACGCCGGGCCCGTCGCCACTCGTGACGCCCTGTAGTCTCAGGGTGACCTCGAGCGGGTAGTGATCGGAGCCGACGTAGGGACCCGTGTGGAAGTCGGTCACCACCAGGCCGGGCCCGGCAAAACAGTGATCGATCTGCATGTAGAGGAGCGGAAACCATACGGGCCAGGTGGGATGGAAGCCGCGCCCGGCCGCACAGTCTGCGAGGCCCGAGCGCACCAGCAGGGCATTGAAGACCGGCGAAAAGGCGGTGGCATTGAGGTCGGCGAGCAGCAGCACCGGGCCGGGCAACGATCGGGTGATTTCCGCAAGGGACGCAAGCTCTAGATCGCGGTTCGCGGCGATCGCCGCGCCCAGCGGCCAGTCGGCGTGTGCGCCGACGATCGTGACGCGGCCGGCATCGGAATCCAGTGAAAACGCCACTGCCATTTCACCCGTTCCGGAAAGCGGCAGCGCGCTTAGGCCCGCCAGCGGACGGGTGCTCGCGACGAAGACCTCGCCGGCATGGGCCTGATAGGGCAGCGTGCCGGACAGGGACTGCAAGGCCTCGCGCCATTCGGGCGTGACCTCGAGGAACACCGCGACATCAGGCCGCAGTCGACCGATATAGTCCAGCAACCTGTCGTGGTTGCCATTGCGGAAGTAGACGTTCGACAGCACCGCCTTGATTTCGGGTCCGCTGCCCGCCTGGACGGGTGGCGCAACGTAGTAGCTCAGCATCGGCAAGGCATTCGCGGCGGCGAGAGCCAGCGCTGCGAAGCCTACGCCCAGCCGGCCCAGGAGCATGAGGCCAATGCCGCCGGCAGTGAGCAACAGCGCGTACTGGGGCCGGAAGTGAGTGAACAGCTCGAGCCACCATGCCAGGTGACCGAGTGAGCCCAGAGTACCCGCCAGCGCGGTGAACGCCACGATGAACAGCAACGCCCCGGTCGAGCGTCGCCGGTCAAGTGCGATCACGGCGAACTGCAGTCGGCCAACAGCACGGCGCCCCCATGCGGCCGTTACTTGGCGATCTCGGTAATCCTGGGGCCCTCGAAGGTCAGGTTGTACATCAATCCTTCGTTCGAGAATGTGAAGCCGATGATCGGCTTCTTCGCGGTTTCAGTGTCAATCTCCGCGCCCGCCCCGTGGGTTGCGAGCGGCACGCTGCCGTCCACCCCGGCATTCCATCCGTCGCTCGAGCGTTCGTGTAGCCTGGTTTTCGCTTCCTGGACCCCTGCGTCAATCTGTTCGCGCGACGCCGCCTGCGCCATCGGCGCAGCCAGGAATACGACCAGCAGGGCAAGAGAATGCTTGCGGTTGAATCTGGGCATCATGTCTCTCCTGGAGGGCGGACCTGGACCGGACAGTCATTGCGGCGAGCACCGTTCATATCCTAACGTTCTCTGGCACAAGAAAAGGAAAGGGGTTTTCGATGCAGCGCAGGAACATTCCGGGAAACTCTCCGTTTGAGCCTCTGGTCGGCTACTCGCGCGCCGTGAGGATTGGGCCACACGTGTGGGTCTCCGGCACCACGGCCACGGACGAGTCCGGGTCGCTGGTGGGAGAGGGCCAGCCCGGTGCCCAAGCACGGCAGGTGCTCGATAATATTCGCCGCGCGCTCGAGAGTGCTGGCGCCGGCATGGCACAGGTCGTGCGAACCCGCATCTACGTTACGGATGTCGGGAACTGGCAGCAGATCGCTGCAGTGCACGCTGATTTCTTTGGGGAAATCGGTCCTGCATCGACGATGATCGAGGTGAGCCGCCTGATCTCGCCTGGAATGCTGGTCGAGATCGAGGCCGAGGCCTACATGAGTGGCTGAAGCCTCAGGCGCAGGCCACCTCGGTCCGCAACCTGCTTTGCGAATAGAGCAGTTCCACGTGGCGGATCCCGGACGTGCGGCGCGCCACGCGCCTGACCGCCTGGACCAGTCGCAGCAACAGGTGCCGATCGGCACAGGGGCCGCCGGCCGCATATTCCTCCGCCACCACCAGATGCAGGACGGTGATCCGCTCGAAGCTGTCGCGCGTGTAGAGGATCAATCCCACCGGCCTGCCATTCGCGCCGTTGCGTTCCACGGCGAACAGGCATTGCACCTCGACGGGGCTTGCGACGCGAACCTTCAACCCGTTGGCACCAGCGACGATTTCCGGTGTTCCGTAGCGGTCGATGGCGTCCACGATGCCGGGACGCACCTTGTCCTGCTGGCGGTTGAAGAACAACAGCGACTCGAGCTGGTGGTGATTCTCCGGCGGCAGGCTCGACAGGAAGATGATGTCTCGCGCGACCTTGCTCTGAGCGACCATGAAATGCCCTCTCGTTGCAGTCGCGACCCACATTGGGGTCGCCGCGCCAACCCTTGACGGGGTCCAGGGACCCCTGACTGAAGCAACATACGCCGGGATTTAAGAGCTTGTCGAGCTTCACATATTGTCCCTGCCGGGACCCACCAGGGGCGCTTGCGGCGTATCTGCAACAACCCGGCACCAGTGGGATCGGGATACGGTCCTGCCGGGCATAAGGTCCCGAAAAACAATAAATTTCGGATGGCTGTCACACGGGTTGACCCCGAAACGAGACGTGTGTCTCGTCCGCCACGGCAGAAATTGTCAAACAATCGCGTGTGGCGTGCCCTGGCTTCCGAATCCGTCCTGTGGACGGTATTTGCGCGAACCCGGACGAGACTTGCGGAGCAACCGTTTGGCCCCGAAAAGAGCGAATGCAGGCGCAACCGCGCCGGATGAACCGCAGGCGGCCCCCGGCCGGCCCGCGACCGCGACTGCTGGTGCCAACGTCATCGTCCTGGCAGAGGATGTGACGCTGCTCGAGTTGCTCAAGCACGCCCTCGACGGAAGACAGCGGGTATGGCGGGCGGATAACGCACTGCATGCCGCCGACCTGCTGGTTGCGGCACACTCCGGCATCGTTTTTATCGACGCCGCGCTGCCAGCGCACGAGACACCGACGCTGGTGGACAGGCTCCACGAGCAGTTCCCGGACTTCCCGATTGTCGTCACCGGCCGGCGGGACGACGAGCTCGAACTCGGCGACCGCATCTCCAGCGGCGCCGTGTTCCGCTTCCTGCACAAGCCGGTCTCAGCCGACCGGGTCCGCAACTTCATGGATGCCGCGGCACGCCGTCAGGGCGAACAACCCGACGCCAACCTGTCCTCGTCCAGTACCCTGCCGGCTGCCTCGGCACGTGCGCTCGAGTCCGTGCGCTCGATCCGGCTGCCGCACATCCGGCTCGATCCGGTACGCATCAGGCGCGCCCTGCGGATTTTTGTCGCGATTGCCGTCGCGGTCGTTGCCGTCTGGGCGCTGACGAGCCTGGTGCGACAGAAGCCTTGGGAGAAGATCTCGATACCAGACATCACGGCCCTTGCACCGGCCCAGAAGGACGAGCCGGTGCCAACCCCAAAGCGCGCTGATCCGGCGTTGTCCCGGCTGTTGAGCACGGCCGGTATCGCGCTATCCCAGGGACGCCTTGCCGAGCCGGAAGGGCAGAACGCAGTCGAGCTGTACCGCCGGGCGCTGCTTGCAGACCCAGGCAACGTCGAGGCGCTGCGGGGCCTGGCAAGGACCACGGATGAACTTCTGCTACGGGTCGAGCAACTGCTGCTGGCTCAGGACCTGCCGGCAGCGGCTGGCGCGCTCGATGCGGCGCGCAGTGCCGACCCGGCCAATCCGCGCCTCGAATTCTTCTCTGCGCAGCTAGTACACGAACGCGATCGCCTGCAGGGGGCCTCTAGCGTCGCCGCGACCGGCGGGGCTGCTGCCGAGCAGGCGCAGGACGAGCGCCTCAACAGGTTGCTCACGCTGGCCGATGAGAGAATGAGACGGGGGAGGCTGGTGGGCGGCGCAGACAGCGCAGAATCCTACGTTCTCGAAGCGCGCGACACGCGCCCAGGGGACGCGGGCGTTCAGCAGGCCATGAATGCGCTTTCGGGTCGCATGTTGCTCGCCGCAAACGAGGCCATGAAAGACGGCGACATGATCGCCGCAACGGACTGGCTGGATCGCGCGGCCTCGCTGGGCGTCGATGGCAGGTCCGTGGCGCGTCTGCGGGCCGAGATCGAGTCGGCCCGGCTTGCGACGGTCCAGGAGGATCGCTCGCGCCTGCTCGCCCTGGCCAACCAGCGGATCGCGCAAGGCCGACTGCTCGATCCTCCGGGCGATTCGGCGCGGCACTATGTCGATCTGCTGAGTGCGGCCGATCCCGGCTACAGCGGCCTGGCGGAGACGGCCGCCCTGCTGGCAGAGGCGCTGCTCGACGACTCCGGGCGGCTGATGCGGGACCAACGTTACGCCGACGCCGAAGCGGCGCTTGCCGCGGCCGGCAGTGCCGGAGCCCGTAAATCGGAGGTCGCCTCGGCCAGGAGCGCACTGAATTCTGCCCGCGCCCGCGCGGTCGCGTCGCAGGAGATCCTGCCCGAAGGCGCCCTCACCAAGATCGAGCACCAGCCGGCCAAGTACCCCGTCCGGGCTGCGTCGCGAGGCATCCAAGGCTGGGTCGACGTACAGTTCACGGTTGCTGCCGACGGTTCGACCCGGGACGCCTTCGTGACGGATTCCAGCCCCGCCGGCAGCTTCGAGCAGGCGGTTCTGGACGCCGTACAGGGCTGGCGCTACCAGCCCAGGATCGTGGCCGGGAAGCCGCTGGATCAGCGGGTCCAGCTGCGAGTGCGATTCGAACTTGCGGGCAACTGACTAGTCACGGCCGGCCCGCGCCGGCGGGTGCATTGCCTCGTGGCGACGGCCCAGCGCCACGGCCACGACGATCCAGATGCCCGCCACGGCTGCTCCCAGCCAGGCGATTCCGGACAGGCCCAGCGAAAAGGTCTTGATGACGGCCTCGTGGAACGACGCCGAGATCGCGTCGCCGCCGCGGTATACGACGGTGTCGATGAAGTTCTTGGCCTTGTACTTGGTCTCACGATCGACTGTGGTGAACAGCATTTCGCGGCACGGCCGCGTGACCGCGTACTCGCCCGCCCGCCGCGCAATCATCACGGCTACCAGGGTAGCGAGTGCCGGCTGGACCGCCAGCAGGACGAACCCAGCGGCCATCATCAGCGGGATGGACGGCAGCATGACCGCAACGCCGAATCGCGCGGTCAACCGACCGACGGCCAGCAGTTGCATCGCGACCGCCAGCAGATTGACGGTCAGGTCTATGCGTCCCAGGAAAGCCGTGCGCTCGCTGCCATCCGGATAGAACTGGGCCAGCAGCTCTGCTTGTTGCAGGTACAGGAAAGTGGATACGGTCACCAGCAGGAACACGAAGGCGCCGATGCCGATCAGATAGCCGGAACGCATCACCAGCAAGGCCCCGGCGAATGGATTGCCGCCTATCGGGCGCTCGTCGATCCGGTCCTCGCGCCGCACGCGACCCGCGCTCCAGCCCTGCAGGTAGCGCATGGGGAACAGGGTAGCGCCTAGCAGCGCCGCTGACACCAGCAGGAGGTTGGTGTCACCCACGGCCTGGGCCAGGAACGCGGTCGTGCCCGATCCCGTAATCGCGCCGGTGCTCGCCCCGCCCGCGATGAAAGCGAACATCCGCTTGGCCTGCTCCCGGTCGAACAGGTCGGCCATGAAGCTCCAGAACACAGAAACCACGAAGAGGTTGAAGACGCTCACCCAGACGAAGAACACCCGTGCCGTCCATACGTCGTCGTCAAGCACCCGGAACAGGATCCAGAAAGCGAGCAGGTTCAGGATGAAGAAGGCATAGGTCCACGGCAGAAAGACGGCTCGGCGGTAGCGACCGCAGAGCCAGCCGAACAGCGGCATGGCAACCAGCATCGCAAGAAAGGTGAACCAGAACAGGTTGTCGAGCGAGTGCACGCCACCGGCGATACCCATGCTGTCCCTGAGCGGCCGCAGGATGTAATAGGCGGTAAACAGCAGGAAGTTATAGCCAAACGCCGCGCCAAGCGCCGGTAGCTCGTCAGGCCGCACGCTGACGACCCGGCCTAGCAGCACCACCATGCGACCGCCCAACCCGACACCCCCTGGCGTGTGCTGTTGCATCGTCGTGCTGGCACGCAGCCTAGACGGTGATACCCGACTGGGCGAGCAGGAAGACGTACTCCTCCGCCACTTCACGATAGCGCTGGAACCGCCCCGACTTGCCCCCGTGCCCGGCCTCCATATTGGTCCGGAACAGCAGCGGGTTGCCGTCGGTCTTGAGGCGCCTGAGCTTCGCCACCCACTTGGCAGGCTCGAAGTACTGTACCTGGCTGTCCCACAGGCCGGTGATCACCAGCATGGCCGGATAGGCCTGCGCCGAGACGTTGTCGTAGGGCGAATAGGAGAGCATGTAGCGATAGCAGGCTTCGCGCCGTGGGTCGCCCCATTCAACGTATTCGAGTGTGGTCAGCGGCAGATCCTCGTCGAGCATGGACGTAACTACGTCAACGAAGGGCACGTGCGTGACGATGCCGCGATAGTCGCCTGGCGCTGCATTGGCCACCGCCCCCATCAACAACCCGCCCGCGCTGCCGCCTGAAGCGAATACCCGCTCCGGATCCGCGTAGCCTTCGCGCACCAGGAAGCGGGTGACATCGATGAAATCAGTGAAGCTGTTCCACTTGTTGAGCAGCTTGCCGCCTTCATACCAGCGCCGGCCCATCTCCTGCCCGCCGCGAACGTGCGCGATGGCGTAGACGAAGCCTCGGTCGAGCAATGACAGCCGGGCGGACGAGAACACCGGGTCCATTGAAAGCCCGTAGGCGCCGTAGCCGTACTGCAGCAGCGGCGCGCTGCCGTCGGGCCGGATCCCCTTGCGGTAGACGATCGATACCGGCACCTGCGCTCCGTCGCGCGCTGTTGCCCAGCGATACTCGGTCGCGTAGTCCGCCGGGTCGAATCTGCCGAGCACCGGCTCGCGCTTCAGGAGCGTCTTCCGCCCGCTGCGGACATCATGGTCGTAGGTGGAACGCGGCGTAGTCAGCGACGTATAGGTATAGCGAACCAGGTCCGTCTCGAGCTCGAAGTTGGCACCCAGTTCGGCAACGAACGTCGGCTCGTCCGAGGAGATGAAGGTTTCCTCGCCACCCGCCCACGGATGGATCCGGACCTTGAGCAGGCCGCCCGAGCGCTCATTGACCGCCATGAAGCGCGTGAAGACGCTGAGGTCCTCTACCGAGGCGTCCCCGCGATGAGGTATGACGTCACGCCATGCTCCGCGATCGCCCTCACTGCCGACCGGCACTTCGACGACGCGAAAGTTTGGCGCCTGCCAGTTGCTGCGGATGATCCATCGGCCATCGAAGTGATCGGGGTAGTACTCGTGTCCGTCCTCCTTGGCGAGCATCAGCCTGAACTCGAGTCCGGGGTCGGCTGCGCGGGCGTAGCGGACCTCGGTTGCATCGTGGCCGCTACCGACGATCAGCAGGTACCGCTCATCCTTGGTGTGGTCCACGGAGAGGTAGAGGCTCAGGTCCTTGAGCTCGTAGACCAGCGTATCCGCCGATACCGGCGTGCCAAGCACGTGCCTGCGGACACGATACGGCAACAGCGTCTCCGGATGCTTCTCCGCATAGAGCACGCTGTGGCCGTCGGCCGTCCAGACGACGCTTGGATCAACCTGGCCTATCGCGTCGGGCAGCATTTCCCCCGTATCGAGGTTCCTGAACCGCAGGGTGTACTGGCGTCGTCCAATCCGGTCCTCGGTATATGCCAGCAGCCGTTCACCGGGCGCGACGGCCATGCTGCCTATCTCGAAGAAATCTGCGCCCGTCGCCAGTTCATTGCCATCCAGCATGACCTGCTCGGCGGTATCCAGGCTGCCCTTTCGGCGCGCATAAAGCGGGTACTCACCGCCCTCCTGGTAACGCGTGTAGTACCAGAAGCCACGCTTGCGATACGGAACGCTCGAATCATCCTGCTTGATCCGTCCGACGATTTCGCCGTAGATCGTGTCCTCGAGCGGCTTCACATGCGCGAGCATCGCACTGGCATAGGCATTCTCTTCCTCGAGATAGGCGAGCACCTGCGGGTTGCTACGGGTGTCGTCCCGTAGCCAGAAGTAGTCGTCCGTACGCGACCCGTTCGGCGACACGACGACATGGGGCCTCGCCTCTGCGATCGGGGGTGTCGAGATGCCTGTTTCCTTCTGCATTCGGTCTTCCTAGTGGATTGGCGCAGCGGTCGAGTCCCGCAAGTCCTCGACTGCGGCCCGGACCCCGGTCAGGTGTGGATTGATGGCCAGCGCCGCCTCAAAAGCCACCATTGCTGCGGCACGTTCGCCACGACGCAGGCAGATTTGCGCGAAGCCGCAAACCGCGCCGAAGTGGCGCGGCTCCAACTCGAGCACCTTCCTGATGTCTTCGAAACTCTCGGTATCCCGGCCTGCGAGATAATGCAGGGTCGCACGCTTGTTCCAGGCTTCTGCCCACATCGGGCTGGCCTCGACCAGCGGATCGAGCAGGCGTCTGGCGCGCGTGTATTCCCCGCGCGCAATCGAGCCCGCTGCCAGCTCGAGGCGGCGTTGCAGGACTTGGTCCGGATGGCTCGCCCAGAGGTCCCAGATCAATTCCTCTATCTCGGGCGGAGGCCGCCGCGGCCTAGCTGCCCTCAAGTCGGCAAACAGTTCGTCCAGCCGGTCGGGCTGGCTGGACGCGGGCTTCCTGCCATCGAGCGATGCGATGATCCTCAGCAGCTCCTGCAGTGTGGTCATGACCCGCTTACCCTCTGGCCAATTCCGCGCCCAGGCGATCACCGGAAATGAAGGCAGCCTCCACCCGCGCATCGAGGCACCAGTCGCCGCAGAGCGCAAGGCTGCCTGGCCTGTCCAGCAGGTACGGCTCGCCGATGGGCTTGTCGACCCGGGCGTAGCGCCAGCGATGCGCCTCAATCGCCGCGACGGCCGGCAGCTCGACCGAAAGTCGGCCGGCCAGCCGCTCGAGCAGCGCAGCCTGGACCCGGGCCGCATCGGTCTCGAAATGCTCGCGCGACCAGCCTGCATCCGCATGCAGCACCCACGCGTCGAGGCCGTGACGGCGCGGCTTGGAGCTGTTGCGGGCGATCCAGGGAAGCACCGGGTCCGGTGACCAGTCTGCATCGAGCCCGGTCTCGAGCCGGCGCTCAAATGCGACCATGACCGCCCAGCACGGCGCCATGACGATGGATGCGGCACGATCCGCGAGTACCGTGTGGCCAGCGACCAAGGCTGCAGCCTGGGCTGCCGGCACGGCCACGGCTACAAAATCGAAGCTCCCGGACTCACCGCCGCGATCATCCGCCAGGACCCAGCCCGATGCCGCTCGCACCATCGACAGGATTCGCGTTCCAGGCACTATCTGCAGACCGCCGGCCAGCCAGCGCGGCAACGCCGAGATTCCCGGCGCGCCGACCCAAAGGTCGCCCCGCTCCTGCTCGCCGCCGGGCCATCTTGGCCGCCACTTCTCTACCTGCCCGGCCGCGCCGGCCAGCGCGACCAGACGGGCGAAGACGGGGTCGCGAACGGTAAAGTACTGGGCGCCGTGGTCCCAGGTAGCCAGCTCGCCGCGCCTCGTGGCCATCCTGCCGCCGGGCGAACGGCCCTTGTCGTAAACCGTCACGGCGTGACCAGCATCGGCGATGCGTCGTGCACAGGCCAGGCCGGCGAGACCGGCACCAACAACGGCAAAACTGGACTGGCTCATTGCATCTGGCAGCGGCGGCCTCGAAACGCGACGATTCTAAGCTGATGACCGCCGGCTCGCAGCGTCATCCGCGCCTTGGGCCGGAGCGGCGCCTGAAAATACAGGCAAGGACATGATAGCCTCGCGTGTCTTCAAGGCACCTCCCAGGGCCGGCGCGCGAAACGACATGTGGAAACCGACAAAGCCACTCCTGCTACTGGCCAGCGGTCTTGCGGGTTGCGCCACCGCGCCCCCACCCTATCCGGTGGATCTCGACGCGCGCCTGTCCAGCTACGCGAGCAGCGCCGCTTGCTGCGACGATCCCTCGGGATTTGTCTACGCTGCGTTGCCCGAATCGGGAACTGTAGACCTCGTCATAGGCCAGTCGAGCCCGGCCTTTGAATTCCAGAGCGGCCTCAGCCGCTTTGCCGCATTCCGCTTGCCGGACAGCAGTGCGCCCTTCCGGATTCGCGTCAAGAGTTTCTTCGACGGCCCCGAATCGCCGGACGGCAGCGTTTTCTACCCCGTGCTGGCGATGATGGACGAATCCTTCATCGTGACACGGGTCTCCAACCTCGAAAATCTGCGCCTTGAGCAGGCACTGGCAACCCCCGGGGGCGAGACCGGGCTTGCGGTGACGGCACCGTTCGATCCGAACATCAGCCCCGAGCGCTACCTGATCGTGTTCACGCCCGCGGCGTTACTGGGCGCTGCGCCAGCCGAGCGCCGCGAGGGCGACGTCCTGACGGCTCCCACGATGAGCTGGCTGGAGAGCCGTGGGAACGGGCTGGTCAGGCCCTCGCCCTTCGGGCGAATCAGCATCCTGGTCGCACCGGTCGCGCCGCCCGGACCTGGTTAGGATCCGGAGACACCGACGCTCGCAGCGCAGCGAGTGTTGTGGCGCCCTAGACGCGGCGCAGTAGATGCCGTCGCGACCACATCTCCCAGCCGGCAAACGTCGCCACGCCCAATGCGAGCGGAATCAGTTCGAACACGAGCCGGTAGGCAAGCACTGCGCCGAGCAGTGCGTCCGGCGGAACGTCGCGCAGCATCAGGAGCAACATCGACTCGAAGACGCCAAGACCGGCCGGCACGCTGGAAAGCAGCCCGGCGAAAACCGCCAGCACGTAAACGGCAGCGAAAGGCAGGAACCCGATCGAGGCGCTATCGGGCAGCAGGACGTACAGCACCGCGATCGCCGCCGTCGCGTCCACGATTCCCAGACCGTATTGAACGGCGGTCATTCGGGGCGTCGGCAGTTCCAGGTCGAACCAGCGCAGGCGGATGGGGCCGCGCCGCGCGCCGACGGCCACGACATAGGCAAGATGCGCCACGATCAGTGCGCCACCGAGCAGCATTCCGGCTACCGGCTCGATCCGCAACAGCTGCGCAGCTTCCGCCGAATCGGCGACCAGTGAAATTCCACACAACAGGCCAAGGCCCATGGCATATGGCATCGCCGAGAGCAGGACAACCTTGCCGACGTCAAAGGTCGACAGCCCCGCTGCCGCATAGAAACGATAACGCACGGCGCCGCCGGAGAGTGCGCCGAAACCCACCGCATGTCCGATGGGATAGGCGGCCAGCGCAGTCAGGAACGCTCGCCGATCTGGCAGCCCCGAATTGATGTAGCGCAGCATCACAACTTCGTAAATTGCCAGCGACAGCAGCGCCAGTGCGGTGAACATGATCGCAAGGCCGATGTCGCTGGTGGGAATCGCAGCGAACCGGGCAGCGATATCTGCCGGGCCAATGCCACGAAACGCGCGCAACAATACGGCGGCCGCCGCGACAATGATGGCCAGCGACACCAGCGCCGGCAGCAACCGCGTCAGTTTCCTCGTCTCTGCCACCGGTCACCGTGCCTCGGTCGGGGCGCAGAGTATGCCATCAGGGACCACGACCGCCGGGTTTCCACGGGCCGCGCCGACAGTGATAGGACTGCCCGAGCGCCGGGATCGCGCCGCCGGGACTGCCTGCCGCAGCATCACTGCCGTGCCGATCCGCGCCAGACCACATAGAACGCCCCGCGCAGTTCCCCGACCCGGAATCCGGTTGCTCGGTCCTTGGGGTACTCCGCGGCCAGCACCTCCGCTACACCGGGTGCAAGCTCGTGGCCGTGGCACTGCAGGCACAGTGGTACGGTCATGATGGGCTTCATCCATCGTCGCTCCGCCGCCTCGCCCGATCCGGCCGTTTCGGTGTATTCGAGTGAAGCCGGGCTGGCTCCGGCCTCCAGGCGGCTGGCGAACGACTCGAGTACACGTCTTTGCCAGTCGAGTGGCTGGTTGGCCGAACTGCGCGTTCGCAACGCGGTCCGCCCGACGCGCGCGCCGGCTCGTTCGCCCTGTTCCGCCGCGATGACCGGCGCGCGTTCCCGGCAGACCCGGATTGCTTCGACCGGCGATGTCTCCAGGGCCCGGGTCAGCTCGCCGATGAGCTGATTACCCAGCCGCCCTGCCGCCTCGCGGCTGTCGGACACCCAGCCAGCCGGCTCCGCCGCTCCCGCCCCTGTCGTAACCAGCATCAGTGCCGCCGCGATCCAGCAGGAAAACGCCCGCATCGGTCTCTCTCCCCCGGTATGGATGCCCCATGCTGCCCAGCGATCGCGCTTTTGTTCATCCGCGCTGCCCGCAAGCACGCTCTTGGGCTAGATTTCGCCTATGGGCCTTCCACTACATACCTACCACCTGGTCGAGCGGCTACTTGGCCGCTACTGCGAGCGGCTGTGCTCACCGCAATTCGAGCGGCAGCTCCGGCTGGGGTTCACCATCGACGGCGACTCCGCCTTCGTGTACGAGCTCAGGCCCGTATTCGGCATCGCCAGCATGGTCCGCCGGGTGGCCGTGGCTCGCTTTCTCTACCGTCAGCGAGACGGTAGCTGGAGGCTGTACTGCAATGCTGCGGAGCCGTGCCGCTGGCGGCCGTATCCGATGGACAGGTCGCGAACACTCGTGCGCCTGCTTGCGGAAGTTGATGCGGATCCTCGCGGTCTGTTCTGGGGGCGCGTCAACGGCGCCTCACTTCGATGGTGTAGCTCGCGCGGACGCTGCGCGGATTGCGAGGATCGCTACCGCGCGGTACTCGGCACGGTGCCGGTCGATCCGGTCTCGGCGGCACCGCCTGGCTGAAGGCGCCAAGAATCAGGATCGGTCACGTTTGCGTCCACCACGAAATCCGCGACGGATTCGACGACGCCAGGATTGGCCAGTAAGTCCCGGTGCCCAAGCCCCGACGTGTACAGAAACCTCGCGAGCGGCCACGCCGGCTCGAGCAGTTCTGCTTCCTGGATGGGGATCACATCGTCATCGCGATCGTGGACTACCAGCGCCCTGACCCCAGTCCCGAACCGCAACGAGACTGGATCGAGCATCTCGGCTGCCCGCCCGGCGTGCGCGTCGAACCAGTCGTCCAGCGCGCGGCGCGCCTTCGGTGGCAGCCCGATCCGATTGGCATGTCCGGCGATGAACCTGCTGGGCCTGGAGGGGCTGCCGAGCAGCACTAGCCGGTGCGCCTGCAGGCCGAGCTCAAGTGCGATGGCCGCCGCGGCTCCACCGAGCGAGTGCCCGATGACGGCGCGAATTCCGGGCAGGTCCGCGGCCACAGTGAGCAGCGAATCAGCTAGCAGCCGCGGGGTCGCCCGCTTGCCTGGCGAGACGCCGTGACCCGGCGCATCGAGGGCAATCACCTGGCACCCGCGCGCCACCAGTGCCACCGCAATGGGCCCGAATTGTGTCGGCCGGCCGCGCCAGCCATGCTGTGCCAGCACGACAGGCCCGGCATCGCCCCATGCCAGCGCCTCGAGCCGTCCCTTCATGTGCAAGCGCCGCGGCGCGATCGTCGAAGATTCCAGCTCCCACGGCTGGGGCGGATTCCGGCCCCCGGGCCGCGTCAGCAACTCGGCCGCTGCGCGCGCCGCGAAATCTGGCGCTATCCGGCCAATCACCCCAAACGCTCGTGGCAGCCACCACGGAAACTTCTCAGCCATAATGAACGGGAGCCGGCACAGTCGCCCGTGCCGGCCCCGACTCGAAACCTACATATCGCGCTGGCCTACTCGGCGGCAGGCTTTTCGCCCTCGGCAGCCGGCGCCTGGCCGTCCGCCGGCATCTCGTCAGCTCCGGGCTCGCCGACGGATGGATCCGAAGGCTCGGCAGCGGATTCCGGCCCGCCACAGCCCTCATAGCCGTCCACGAAGGTGATATTCAGGTCGCCGTCGGACCGGATGTCCCGGACGCACTTGTAGGTGTCCGAACGCAGCGGGGCGCTGAATTCCCACTCGCCCGGGGCAAGCGGCAGGGTCTCCGCAGTGCCACCACACATCGGCGCGCCGTTCTCGTCCACCGGACCCGTGGTCTGGACGTCGGTGACGATCATCTTGTCGTTGGCATACTTGTTCGCCGCCCCGCTCAGGGCCTTGGGCGTGACGCGCACCGGCACGACCTCGCAAACTCCACCCTGCGAGACGGTCTTGACCGAGATCTGCGCCCGGATCAGCGGCAATTCGTCATTCTTGCTACCACCACAGCCCGCCAGCACCACTGCCACCGACGCCGCGACCAGCAGTCCGCCGTGGAGTCCGTTGGAAAATTTCATGTCGGAGTCGCTCCCCTGTGAATCCACCTTCAAGCAGACGGTGGAGGCACGATGGCCTCCGCCGTCGCGAAAAAACCTGTCAGGTTGTGCCAGCGCCGGTCGCTTACGTCAAGGGGCGGTCGCTGCCGATGCTGCGTCTGTCCGATCCAACGGGTGCAACAAGACCTGCGTCGACCGCCACTGGCGCGAATGCTGCAGTCCTCGAATACCGAATTCGCAGCAAAACCTTCCTGGCGATTCTATCAAAATCATATGTTTACGAAGCAACTACTGTAATCGCGCAGCATGACCTGCCGATCGGGGCCAGCGCGGCCTGGCTCGATCAAGGTGACCCGGGGATGGAAGAACTCTTGTGCACCTGCCTGCCCGGCGCCCGCCATGAGGGCGCGGCGACCCATCAGCTGCGCTGCCGGCGCTGTCCTCCAGCGGTCGGCCAGCAACGTTCGAGTTCCCATAGCACCGGGGTGAAACCGCGCCTGACCAGTACGCCGGCCCCGGCATGACGGAAATTGCGTGCGAGGCGCTGACGGTACCAGCTCGCCGGCCGCAGGTGCACTCCACCATCGCTTCTCGACCGGTCTGCGGTCGAACGCCAGTCCTCCAGAGTGAGCGCGCTCAGGTAGAGGGCCCCCCGGCTGATCCGGCCGAGATTGGCCAGCGCCCGCGCCGCCGTCCGGTCGTCGAGGTATTGCAGGACATCGTGGCAGATGACCAGGTCGAACGGAGCCTGCGGACGGTATTCCTCCAGGCCCTGGTGTACCCAGTCGTGCTTCCGCGCGAGGTAATCGCTGGTCTCGAGGCCCACGTAGGCGGCCCGGGGGAAAAAGCGCACTACTGACTTGCGCATGTGGCCCAGTCCGCATCCGGCATCGAGCACCCGGGTTACCGTGAACCCGAGGTAGGCCGTATAGGCACAGACGAAATCTGCCAGGCGCAGCTGCTCCGCCGGCGTAGAGATCCGTGTCGCCGGATCCCGGTAATAGCGGCGGTAGAACTCGGCGTCGAATCGCACTCAGGGTGTTCCTCGTCAGCGCCTTCCATGATCCCACGTCGTGGCGCAGCTGACACGACCCGGTCGCCGGCACACTGGGCGGGTCAAGGATTCCGCCATGACGGCCGCTCAGGCCGGCCTCATGGCGCCTCCCCCTCAAGTGATCAGTCCCCCTTCCCCGGAAGCTGTCTAGGGCCACACGCTTGAGCCTTTGGCCGTCCTGCGACTTGCCCGGGGGCGATGCGCACCCCATCAATACGCGGCGTATTCGTAGGTAAATACCCGGTTTTACAAAGATTTTTGTACGCAGACCATAGGCCATGATGGGGGTTTCTTTGGCCCGGTGAGGGCAGGAAGCCATGCTCGATCGCGACGATAGGCAGGAAAGGAGCGCTAACGCCCCAGGGGGCGTCGCCGAGGCCATGAACCGGGTCCTGGCCGCCGAACGGGCGGCCCTTGCCGATCTCGAGACCTGCCGTCAGGAGGCAGACGGGATGCTGGAGGCGGGCCGGCGGGAAGCGCGCTCGATCCTGGACCGTGCGGAACGGCTGGTGCACGAGATTCATGCCCGTACCGAGCACCTGGCGGCCGCCCGTGCGCGACAGCTGGTCGAGGCCGACCAGGGCGAACGGACGGACGAGGATGAGGAGGAGCTGCTCGCAGCTGCGGTCGGTCGGTTGGCGGCGCGCATGACGGGTGAGAGTAGTGCGTAACTCCAGCCGCATCGCCTATGCGCAGGCACGGGTGCAGGCGCGCTTCAGCGTCCGCCCAAGCGAGTCCTTCTGGCGTGAACTGGAGGCCGGCCGGGAGCTGACCCACCTGATCGAGATCGTGCGGCCAGGCGCCCTCGGCGCAGCGGTGGGCTCGATCTCCCCAACCATCGACGGGCACACGCTGGACGCGCGCTTGCGCGACCGCTGGGCCGGGATCTGCGCGGAAATTGCCGGCTGGTATCCGCCATCCTGGCAGCCAGCGATGCGGTGGCTGGCGTGGCTGCCGTGGGTCGCGGCACTGGAGTGGCTGTCGAGGGACGGGCCGGCGCAGGAATGGATGACGTCCGATCCAATGCTGGCCGATCTGGCAACGGCCGGAGCCGATATGCGCGGCGACAAGCTACGCGAGAGTCCGTTCGCGGTGCTCGCCGAGGCCATGACGGCAGGCGACAATCTCGCCGAGGCCTGGCACCGGCACTGGCGCAGCCTGTGGCCAACCCGCGACGCGCGACAGCTTGCGGGCCTCGCCCGGCTCGACGATGCCATCGCGCGGTTCTTGCCGGGACAGGCGGAGCACGATGCAGCATCCTTCGACGTGTCGGTCGATCAGGCAGAAGCCTCCGCGACGCGCTGTTTTCGCCGCCTGGGCGGAACACCGGTCGCCGGCATGGCGATGCTCGTGCTGCTGGCGCTCGATCACGCGCGGCTGCGCGCGGCGCTCGTGGTTGCGCGGTGGTTCGGGACGTCGAGAACGCCATGAAACTCCGTCCCTCGGCAGCACGCTGGTTCGAGTTGCTCACCGACCGCGAATGCCTCGGCCGGGTGCTGAGTTGCCTTGCTGATACCAACGCCGTACAGCTCGAGGCCTACAGCAGCGTCGATGCGAAGGCCGCGCTGCCGGACTACGCCCAAATACTCGAGGCGTATCGTCAGTTGGCGCGACGCTATCGCGCTTACTGGCCCTCGATTCGCGTCGACGCGGAGGCCGCGGCAGAACGATCGGTGGATAGCGTCCAGGCAGACCTGAAGCGGCTCGAAGCCTGGGTCGTCGAGGCAGACCCGCTGATCGAGGCGCTACAAGCGCTCGACGGCGAGCAAGCCGGCGTCCGCGAGCTGGCGAGCCTGCTCGAGCGGGGCGGCGACGAACTGCCGGATCTCGGCTTGCTTTCGGGCCGCGGACCCAGCCTCGAGGCCAGGCTCTACGCGCTCGCCGACGACACCGCGCTCGCCGTGCCGCCCAGCGTATTGCACGTCTTCATGCAGGGCGACACCGGCCGCTACCTCCTCGCTCTGGGACCCGGCGGCGACCTTGCGGAACTCGACGCGCATCTTGTCGCCGCGAAGGCGCGCCCGATCGAACTTCCTCGCGACCTGCCGTCCGATCGGGAACAGGCCGCGCGCTTACTGGCCGGGCGGATCGAGCAGACCGGACGCGCCATCCAGGACACCTGCAGACAGCTCGACGCCCTCGGCGACAGGTTCTCCCTGCCCGCAATCCTCGCGGAATTCGCCTTCCTGGACTGGCTGATATCCCACGTGCCGCAGCTGCCGGCGACACAGAACTTCGCCTGGGTGACAGGCTGGACCAGCGACCTTGACGGCGCCGCGCTAAATGCCGCACTGGAAAGGTCCGGCCTGCCGGGGCTGCTGCACTTTCCCGAGCCTCCGCGTACTTTCGACGCACCTATCGTGCTCGCGAACCCCGGCTGGGCGCGTCCATTCGAGTTGTTCGTACGGCTGCTGGGGACCCCCGGCGCCGCGGAAGCGGACCCGAGCATCCTGGTCGCCGTCATCGCGCCGCTGTTGTTCGGCTTCATGTTCGGTGACATCGGTCAGGGCGCCGTGCTGCTGATCGCTGGACTGGCGCTGCGTCACAGCTATCCGGGGTTGCGTCTGTTGATCCCCGGCGGCATTGCCGCGATCGGTTTCGGCTTCGCCTTCGGTAGCCTGTTCGCACGCGAGGACATCCTGCCCGCGCTGTGGCTGCACCCGCTCGCATCACCGCTGACGGTGCTCGCGGCGAGCGTCTGTATCGGTGTCGTGGTTATCACGCTCGGCCTGGTCATGGACGGGCTGGAGCACGCCTGGCGCGGTGCCGGCCGCAGCTGGTGGCTGAGCCGCGCCGGTCTGGTGGCGCTTTATCTTGGCCTGGTCAGCGCGCCATTCGTTGCGGGCGGCGGTCTGGTGGCGCTCGCCGGGCTGGCGTGGTTTCTGGCGGGTGCCGCGGTGGTTGCGAGAAGTCCGGCGGGTGCGGTGCAGGCGCTCGCCGAGCTGGTCGAGACCGGCCTGCAGCTGGTGGTCAATACCGTGTCATTCGCACGTGTCGGCGCCTTCGCGCTCGCCCATGCCGGCCTGTCAGCCGCCGTAGTCGGGGTCGGCGAGGCGACGGGCAGCGTCATCGGCTTCTGGGTCGCGCTGGCCTTCGGCAATCTGCTGATCCTGGCCCTGGAGGGTCTGGTGGTCAGCATCCAGACGACGCGGCTGGTGCTGTTCGAGTTCTTCATCCGATTCCTGCGCGGCGAGGGACGGCCCTTCAAGCCGCTGCCGCCGCCGCAGGGCAGGGAATCCAGGCACACATAGGAGACGACCATGAAATTCTGGACTGCTGTGGTGATCGCGGCGACGCTCCTCGTCGGCATCCTCGCCGGCGGCGCCACGATCATCGGCCTGATGGCGCCGGTGGCCGGCGCAGCCGAACCGGCCGTGGTGGCAACCGATCCGGAGCTGGTTCGCTGGGCCTTCGCTTCCGCCGCCGGCGCGGCTGCGCTGTCCGCGCTCGCCGCCGGTTATGCCGTGGCGCAGGTCGGCACAGCCGCGGTCGGCGCGCTGGCCGAGAAACCCGAGCTGTTCGGTCGCATGCTCATCCTGGTTGGACTGGCTGAGGGCATTGCGATTTACGGCCTGATCGTCGCCGTACTGATCTTCAACCGCGTGGGCTGAGATGAGCGTTGTCGCATTCATTGGCGACGAACTGACTGCGACCGGCTTTCGCCTTGCCGGCGCCGAGGTATTCATCGTGCCGCCGGAAGGAGCGCCCGAGGCGCTGCAGATCGCGCGGCAGGAGGCCTCGTTGGTGCTGCTGGCTGCCACCCACGCCCGGGCGATCCCGGCGGCCGAACTCGACCAGGCGCTGACCCTCGCGCATCCGCTCACCGTCGTGGTCGAAGACATCCTGGAGCGAGAGGCACCGCCAGACCTCGAGCGGCTGATGCGTCGCGCACTCGGCGTGGAGGTCTCTTGAGTAACGTGCTGGACCTGCAAGTCTATTCCCTGCTCGCGCGTCTGCATGCCGAGCAGGACGCGGGCTGCCGCAAGCTCCGCGACGCGGCAGCGGAGCAATCCCGGCAGCTCGTCGCGGAGGCGCGCAGCCGCGCCCGGCAGCGCATCAAGGACGCGGTGATGGAGAAACGCCGCCGGGTCGAGGATCACTGCCGCCAGGTCCGCGTACGGCTCGAGACCCGCCGCCGCGAGGAACGCTTCGCTAAATTGGGCCAGCGCCTCGACGATGGCCTCGCCAGGCTCCCCGTCGCGCTGCAAGAGCGCTGGGCCGACAGTGAGAACCGCGGCGCCTGGTGCGAGATGGTTCTGCATGGCGCGGACGCCACGCTACGCCGTGGCGTATGGCGTATCGAGGTCGCGCGCGGCCTGTCGCCGCCGGAGCGCGATGAACTCGCGGCCAGTGCCGGCCGTCTGGCCGGCGGCGAGGTTGAGATCGAGGAACGTGAGCAGCTGGGCGCAGGCATCGCCGTGGTGCACGATGGTGTCCGGCTCGACGGGACAATACAGGGCCTGTTGTCGGACACCACGCGGGTCGAGGCGGCGCTGCTGGCGGAGCTCGGCGCCGGGGAGCAGTCATCGTGAGCAAGGCCTTCATCCGCTGGGCATCCGGCCCGGTCATCCGCGCACGGACCGAGGGCGTGTTTCACTCTTACGAGGCGCTGTCGGTCGGCGAGGCGGGCCTGCTCGGCGAGGTCATCCAGCTGAATGCCGACGAGATCGTGGCCCAGGTCTACGAGGACACCACCGGGCTGCGCCCCGGGGATCCGGTCATTGGAACCGGATCCCCGTTGTCCGTCCGGCTCGGGCCGGACCTGCTCGGCGGAATATTCGACGGGCTGCTCAGGCCGCTGTCCGGTCTCGCCGATTTCCGTCTGTCCACCGGTGCCAGCGAACGGCCGGGTCGTCGTTTTCACTTCAAGCCGCTGGTGGAGAAGGGCTGCGTCCTGGCAGCGGGGCAAGCCTTCGGCCAGGTACCCGGCGCGCGCGCGCAATCTTGCCAGGCGCCGCCGGGCATCGCCGGCAAGATACTAAGCATCGTCGGTGCCGGTGAATATGCCGACGACGAGACCCTGTGTGAACTGGAGGACGCGAGTGGCCAGCGTCAGGCCTTGGCCATGACCCACACCTGGCCGGTTCGCATGCCGCGCCCCTGCGGCCAGCGGTTGCCGCCCAGTGCGCCGATGATCACCGGGCAGCGCGTTCTTGACACGCTGTTCCCGGTCGCGCGCGGCGGACGGGCAGCGCTCCCCGGTGGGTTTGGCACCGGCAAGACCATCCTTCAGGAAGCGCTCGCCAAGTGGTGCGACGCCGACGTTATCGTCTATGTCGGCTGCGGCGAGCGCGGCAACGAAATGGCCGAGGTACTGGACGAGTTCCCGGGGCTCGAGGATCCGCGCACCGGCCGCCCGCTGATGGAACGGGCCGTGATCATCGCCAACACTTCCAACATGCCGGTTGCCGCACGCGAAGCCAGCATCTACACCGCCATCACGGTCGCCGAGTACTTCCGCGACCAGGGCCAGCACGTTGCTTTGATGGCCGACTCCACCAGCCGCTGGGCCGAGGCGCTGCGCGAGGTCTCCGGCCGTTTGGGAGAATTGCCGGGTGAGGCTGGCTACCCCGCCTATCTGAGCGCGCGACTTGCCGGATTCTACGAGCGGGCCGCGCGCGTGAAGACGCTCGGCGGCGAGGAAGGCTCGGTCACCGTGATCGGCGCAGTCAGCCCCCCTGCGGGCGACTTCTCCGAACCGGTGACGCTGCACACCAAGCGTTTCGTGCGCTGCTTCTGGGCCCTGGACCCGGAACGCGCCCGCGCCCGCTTCTATCCCGCCATTCATCCGCTCACGTCCTATAGCGAGGATGCGGGCCGGGTGGCACCTTGGTGGCAGGCGCATGGCAACAGTGAATGGGCCAGACACCGCGAGCGGCTGCTGACACTACTCGAGCAGCAGGCAAAGCTCGAGCGCATGGCCCGGATCGTCGGCAAGGATGCATTGCCGGCGGCGCAGCAGGTCGCGCTGACCTGCGCTGAACTGGTCAACGAGGCGCTGCTCCGGCAGTCATCGTTCTCGGAGGTCGATCGATACTGCTCGCCTGAGCGGCAGGCGGCGATGCTGCGCGTGGTCGTCCACTTCATCGATCGTGCCCAGCAGGCCGTCGACGACGGCACCGAGCCGGGCCGGATCGCAGCGCTGCCAGTGCTCGCCACGCTGGCCCGGCTGGGGGAGGAGTTCGGCGAGGACCGGATCGAGGCGATCAAGGCATTGTGGAACGAAATCGATACCGCGTTCTACGGGCTCGTGGAGGCGACCGATGACGTTCACTGAGCTCAGCATTACGGGCGCGGCACGCAGGCTGGAGGGCCCGCTGCTGTTCCTGGAGCGAACCATTCGCGTGGGTTTGAACTCGGCCGTCGAGGTACTTGGACCGGACGGCGTGGCGCGCGTTGGGCGGGTGGCGCTGGTGGACGAGGAGCGGATGGTCATCGAGGTGCTGGAATCAACCTCCGGGCTGGGGCTGGGTGACACGCGGGTGCGGGTACGCAACGCTCCGTTGACCTTCGGCGTCGGGCCCGGGATGCTTGGCCGCATATTCAACAGCATCGGCCTGCCGGTGGACGGCGGCCCGCCAATTCCAGCCAGTGAGTTCCTTCCGGTCAGCGGCTGGTCCATCAACCCGGCCGCACGCGCGCTGCCGCGCGATTTCATTGAGACCGGTATATCGACCATCGACCTGATGAACAGCCTGGTGCGTGGGCAGAAGCTGCCGTTGTTTTCCGGTGGCGGCCTGCCGCACGACCGCATGGCGACCGAGATCGCGCAGCGCGCGCGGCTGCTCGGCGGCGAGGACGGCGGATTCGCCGTGGTATTCGTGGGCATCGGCGTGTCGCACGACACTGCGGCCGCGTTCCGCGAGGCCATGGAGGCCAGCGGCGCCATTTCGCGCACGGTCATGTTCCTGAACCGTGCCGACGAGCCGAGCGCGCAGCGGCTGCTGACGCCGCGCTATGCGCTGACCGCGGCGGAGTACCTGGCCTTCACCACCGGCCTGCACGTGCTGGTGGTAATGACTGACATGACCAACTATTGCGAGGCGCTGCGCGAGGTCTCGGCGAGCCATGGAGAGGTGCCAAGCCGCAAGGGCTATCCCGGCTACATGTACTCGGACCTCGCCTCGATCTACGAGCGGGCCGGCTGCATCCGCGGACTGCCGGGAACGCTGACACAGCTGCCGATCCTGACCATGCCGGCCGACGACATAGGCCACCCGATCCCGGATCTCACGGGCTACATCACCGAGGGGCAGATCGTGCTGGACCGCGAGCTCGACCGGCGCGGCATCTATCCACCGGTGCGCGTGTTGCCGAGCCTGTCGCGGCTTATGTCTTCCGGCACCGGCAAGGGCTACACGCACGAGGACCACCCGGGGCTCGCCAACCAGCTGTTCGCTGCCTATGCGCGCGCTACGCGCGTCAGGGTGCTGGCGAGCGTCATGGGCGCGGAGGGACTGACCGACGTGGACCGCCAGTTCCTGGAGTTCGGCGATCTGTTCGAGAACGGCATCGTGGCTCAGGAGGCCGACAGAACCCTCGAAGACAGCATGCGTCTTGGCTGGAAGCTGCTGCACTCGTTGCCCGCGGCGGAATTGACGCGCCTGTCGCGGGCTCAGGTTGAGCGCTACCTCGGGGACACCGATGGCTGACCGGTCGCTCACCGCCACCCGCATCACGTTCCTCGAGCTCAGCGACGAGCGCCGCATGATTCGCGAGGGCCATGCGCTCCTCGACGAGAAACGGATGCTGCTCGCCGCCGAGATCCTTTCCGGCCTCAGGCGCCATCGGGAGCTGAATGCCAACTGGCGGCGTCGGCTGTCCGAAGCGCGGCAGGCACTGGCTGCAGCGGTGCGTCGCCACGGCTTCGACAATCTCACGGTCCACCCGGCCCGCCAGGGGGCGTTCACGGGCGTGATCCTCCGGCAGCACCGACTGCTGGGATTGCCGCTGGTGGACGCGGAGCTCGAACTGGCTGAGCGGGAACCGGAATTCCCGCCAGCCGAGACATCGCCGGAAGTCACGGCCTGCGCCGCGCGCTTCCAGGAGCTGGCGGCGGCGGCGGCGGTCATTGCCGGCCTGGCCGTGTCATTACGCATCATGGCCCGGGACTATGTCCGGACGGAGCGACGCGCCCGGGCGCTCGAGAACGTGCTCCTGCCGGAAATCGACGCCGATATCCGCTTCGTGGATTCCCAGCTGGAGGCCATCGACCAGGAGGAGTCCATCCGGGTGCGCGAGGCTCGCAGAAGCGCCTGACCGCCCAGTGGATCTCCACCCTCGACAGCCGTCGGCGGATGAGGCTAACTATCGCGCCACGACGCCTGCCGCCTTCCTTGCGGGCCATGGAGATCGACGCTACATGCAGCAGCAAACGACCGCCGGGCCGAACCCGGAAGCCTTCGCAGGCAGCGGAATAGGACCACGCTTGCGGCGTGCCTTTTTTGCCATGCGGCCGAAGTTCTTCACTGCCTCGGCGCTGCCGGTGGTGGTGGGTACAGCGCTGGGTGCCAAGGCGGTGGGAGCCATGGCCTGGCTGCCGGCCGTACTGGCCATCATCGCTACGGTGCTGGTGCACGCCGCTGCAAACGTGCTGAACGACGTCGGCGACGACATCACCGGCGCTGACGGTCCGAACACCGGCCGGATCTACCCCTACACCGGCGGATCACGCTTCATCCAGTCGGGCATCCTGACCCGCGACGAAATGCGCAGGCTGGGGATCTGGTTGCTGGTAGCGGCCGCGATCCCGGGTGGCGTGCTCATCGCGATCGCCGGGCCGACAGTGCTGTGGCTCGGCCTCGCCGGGATCGTGCTCGGTACGCTGTATTCGACGCCTTCCGTCTACCTGTCGGGTCGGGGCGTGGGTGAACTCGCGGTGGCGATCGCGTTCGGGCCGCTGCCAGTGATGGGTGCCGCATGGCTTCAGGACGGCATCTTCGACCTCGGTCGCTTCCTCGTGTCGGTGCCGGTGGGCCTGTGGGTGGCGGCGATCCTGCTGATCAATGAAGTTCCGGACATGGAATCGGACGCTGCCGCGGGCAAGCGCACTCTAGTCGTGCGCTTCGGCGTGCACGGCGCGCGCACGGTCTACCTCGGCATGCAGGCCCTTGCCCTCGTCGGCGGCCTCGCGGCCGTCGGCGTCGGCGTATTGCCCTGGTGGTACGGTATCCCGGCCATTGCGCTGCTGGCGATGGGACTCAAGGCAGGCTTCGGCATCGCGGATGTGAACGAACGGCGCGAACAGCTGCAGAAGAGCATCGAGGCCACCCTTGCCGTGCAGGCACTGGGCAGTATCGCCGTGATCCTGACCGTCGCCTTTGGATAAGGCGGGGTCGGATCTCAATGATAGATTAGAGGGCGCCTATAGAGATCGGATCTGGTTATCCGTCTATTCTTTATATAAATCAGACGGTTATCGAGGTCCGACCCCAGGCGCGCCAAGCGCGGCGCAAGCGCGCCGAGCGCGGCGCGGCTCACTCTTCCGCTGCGCTGCTCTTGCCGAAGCGGTAGCTGAACGACACGCCGACGACGTTGACGGAGTACTGGTAGGGGTCCGGGCTCATGCTGAGCACGTTCGGCAAGGTCGACGGGCCGACGCCTGCGATCTGCCAGTCGCTCGAATCGTAGTCTTCCCAGGTCCAGCCAGCGCCGACTCTCAACCGTTCATTCACGTCATAGCTCGCGCTCAGGCGCAGCGAGTTCAATTCGGTCTCGAGCTTGGGGAAGGCACCGGCGGACGACTGGGGCGAGGCAACCGTGTCGACCAGTCCCCGCGACTTCGCGTAGGTGTAGTCGAGCGTCACGTCGACCTTGCCCGCCACGTCATTCCAGACGATGCCGCCACCGGCCGTCGTGAACTCGTCCTCGTGCGTCACCAGCCAAAGGTTCGCTGTCGAGGGAAAGACTTCCTCGCCAGCCTGCTCGGTAGCAATGTTCTGGTAGCTGCCGGACAGGTAGACCGACGTTTTTTCCGAAACCGGCCAGGAAACAGTGCCCGCATAGCGATAGTCGCGGCCCGACCTGAGTCCGAGCGGCGACAGTCGGTAGGCGTCGAAAGCGTAGGTCCCCTCCAGGGCGATGGACAGTTTCCAGGGGGACCAGCCAACGCGCACTTCGGAGTAGTCGCGGTCGCGATTGGTCTGGTTGAACTTGCGCAGCAGTGGGTTCTCAGGCGGCAAGCCAGGTGTCACCACGTAGTCGCCGGCGTCGATATGCGACTGGCCGTAACGGCCACTCAGTTCGATGGAGCTCCAGGGCCGCATACGAACCTGAACATAGCTGCCCTCTTCCTGGGTCTGTTTGGACGCCTGGTTGCTACGATCGATTTCGTCAAACTCACCGCCCAGGCCAAGGTACAGCCAGTCCAGAACCTTGACCTCGCCAAAGCCGTCGTAGAGCGTCCGCTCGTAGCCGTAGCGCAGGGACGTGGCAGCCGGGGCCGGCAGGGAATCATCGTCGACGAAGGCGCTGGTGAAAGGCCTGGTGCCGTCATCACGCTCATCGTAGCGGTAGCCCACTCGCGCGCGAATGCGCGGGTGCGGCTTCAGCGACAGCGTGGCACGGTAATGGCTGGTGCTGACGTCTCCGGCCAGGTTCGATCGTGGCAGCATGGCAGTGGCCGACAGCCCGGCACTGGTTGAAAACGGCAGGAACGACTCGTCCTGATCCATCGTTCCTTCGGCAAGGCGGTAACTTACGACGCCCTGCCACCAGGGCAGCAGGAAGTTGCCGTCCAGGGAATAGGTCTGGGCCTTGTTGTCCGGTGCCAGCGCCTTCCGACCCTGCACCGTATCGGACGCGATCGGCACATAGGGGTTGTCGAAGGTCATGCCCGTCAGCGCGTTGTCGTAAATGGAACCGTACCAGGCGAGTCTGGTGAAACCGCTCTTCCAGCGATAGGTGGCCCCGATCTCGATCTGGTCGTGTGCTGCGTCGACCGGCTCCGGCAACTGCAGCGACGAAAACAGGAAGTTGGCGGAGCCGAGCTTGCGTCCCTCGATCTCCTGGCGACTGAAATCGGCAAAGAGCTTCAGGTTCGAGCCGAACAGGTAGTCGAGACCGGCGCCGATCGTGGTCCGGTCGGTGCCGATATCGACGTTCGAGAGCGAGCCCGCGAGCGCCGTCATGCCGCCGGTCGAGCCGGCGGGGATCCAGCCTGACGGCAGCACCAGCGTATCCTTGCCGGATCGCTGGTAGGGTGTAACGGTCGTGTCCCAGATCCGATGCGGCAATTCGTCGTAGCTTAGCGTCGCCTCGACCATTCCCTCCTTGCCAAATACGAACTCCGCCTCGCGCGTGTCGAGGCCAAGGTCCCTCATATCGTATCGGTAGTACGTGCCGGACTCGTTACGGCTGCCACCGTTCGCATTGACGTCGGCATACGCACCCTTCTGGTCAAGTCCATTGTATTCGCCGTATTTCGCCGAGTCCTCGTCGACGTAGAGGACGCCGATCTCGGCCTCCGCCTCGTAGTCCGTCTGGAATGGGCAGGACTCGCACTCCCAACCCGAGGTATCCACGCCCGCCGCATTGTCGGCGGCAGCCGTGCCGGCTGCGAGGACCGAGGTCACCGCGAACGCTATCAAGGTGTTTGGCTTGTCCATGATCTCGGCCTCCTCAGCGGGTCAGCCGCGCGCCGGAAGGGTGATTGCTACCGTGCACCTGCGAGTGGCAGTTGGCGCAGCCGCTGGCAAGCAGGTAGGCGGACGGCGCTCCACCACCTGGCAGACCGGCCGGCAGCCCAGGCACGGACGGATGGCCTTGCGCGCCATGGCACTGCTGGCAAAGGAACGGCGGTCGCTGCTTCAACATGCCGGCCTGAGCGGAGCCGTGCGGCTTGTGGCACAGGGTGCAGTCTTCGGTCACTGGCTGGTGTTCCCACAGGAACGGACCGCGCTTGTCGGCATGGCAGGTGTAGCAGGTCTCGTTCACCGTGTCGCGCTTGAGTGAGGCGTCAGCTGGCGAGCCGTGAGGGGAATGGCAGGAAGTGCAGGCCATCTGCCCCTCGTGCAGCGGGTGCGCGAACGGAAGCAGTGAATCTGCCACCTTCAGTTGATGACAGGTCTTGCAGACTTCGGCCTGGGTCGCCTTCTGGCGGACCGGGTCACGAGGATCGTGGCTATCATGACAGTCGGCACAGCCGACTTCGTTGTCATCGTGCGCCGATACGTGCCAGTTGCCCAGATTCGAATTGTGGCAACCGAGGCACATCTGGTTCTGCTCGCCGATGGTCGAAGCCTTGCCCCGCCCGAACTGCACCACTGGCGTGCGCTCTTCGCCCTTCTTCGGCCGCTTGGTGTGTGCGCCGCCCGGGCCGTGGCAGGCCTCGCACTGCAGCTGACCGTGCCCGAAGGGGGTCCGCGGGTCGCCAGGCTGGGCGTGCCTCGTGCGGAAGATGCCCATCACCACCGGGTTGTCGCCATGGCAGTTGAGGCAGGTGTCTGCCCCGCTCTTGCTGTACGCCGGCGCTTCCGCTGCGGTTTCTTCCTCGGCAGCGGCCATTGCCGGCACAAGGCCCACAAACAACCACAACGCCCCGATCGCCGGCCAGTTCCATTTAGTCATGTCGTCGCCCCTGTCCCGCAACGGGGCGGCCGACAGAGCGGCCGCCTTCCAACGTCAACGTTCACACAAGAAGTGACGGGCTTCCGTCCCGCCACCCTGATCGGCTCAGTCGTTGTCGCGAACGTTGTAGACCGCGAACCCTCCGATGCCGTGGGCGTCACGAATATCGACACTCTTGCCGGGCCCGTGGCACAGCGAGCAGGTCTCGATATCGCCACCGGGAATCATCTTACCGGTGACGGCGTCCTTCACGCCCTGCTGCTTGAAGTAACCACCGTTCTGGCCCATGTGTGCCGTGGCCAGCGTCGACATGTGGCAGCTCGAGCACACGGTTGCATTTGGCGAGGTCACCGCGTCGTCCGCGAAGGTGCTGAGGTCGTTGGCATCGAACGTCGTTCCGGATACCTCGATCGAATCGACAGGGTAGTAGCCGTCTTCGACGTGGCAGCCTTCGCAGTTGTTCACCTTGCCGACATAGGTAACGTCGTAGGTGTGCGCCGAGTTGCCGAAGCCACACACATTGTAGGGCGCGAGAGTGACGCCCGAAGCATGGATCCGGTGGATCATGTACTTCAGGTCGATCGCCTGGTCATCCGTTCCGAGCTCCGTCACGCACTTCGAACCATCGACCCGCTTGGTGATGTCCGTCGCGTTCGGGTTGTGGCAGGCTGCGCAGACTTCCGGCCGGTCGGTGCGGTTGTTGCCGTGCAGCGACAGCTGTTGGTGGCATTCATCGCACTTTTCGACTGCCACCTTCTGTCGCCGCGGCTGCGACGCTGCATCGGTGATCGCCGCGTACAGGAAGGCGTTGGTCACCGCGATACGCTCCGGACCAACAACGTCGGGGTCGACGTCCACCGCCGGGTGGCCTTCGAGCGCCGCAACGAGTGAGCCAGTCTCGGTCAACGGGACCGCGACCGTCGACGTCACCGAGAATGTGCCGTCGGCGTTGTCCGTCGAGTTGCCGCCGCAGGCGGTCAGCGGATTGATCTGCACCGGCTGGGCAGGGTCAAACCCCGTGCCACCATTGCTGTAGTCCTTCGTGGCCCACGCAATGTCGACACTGAGGCGGCTGGCGCCGCCCGCGCACTGGGTGAATGGCGCATCGGCATGGATGTTGTAAGCCGCACCGCCGTTGGTCGGGTCGGTCACCGAGAAAGTCACGACCGGGAACTCGCCAGGCGCGGTGTTGGCCACCGACAGCACGTTGAACTGGAATTTCTTCCCGGCCTCTACCGTCGGGATCTTGTGGGCCACTTCGGTCCTGAGCTCGCCGTCGCGTATGGTTGAATCTGGGCCGTGGCAGGTGTCGCAACTTTCATCGTTCACCGCACCGGCCTCGTGGCCGTCGCCTGTGGCGAAGTTTACGTTGCTGTGGTGGCAGGTGCCGCAGGCAGCGGCGTTGGTCACCTTGCGCCAATTGCTGGCGTCCGGCGTGTCCGTGTCCGACTCCTGGTGGCAAGTCTGGCAATTGCGGATGTCCTGCGTCCACTCGATCTCGGAGAAGTCGTACACAGTCGAGCGGTAGCCGACGATGTAGTACGGCAATTTGCCGCCTTCAGCGCCCGCATGGATATTGTGGATCATGGCCTTCATGTCCACGGTGTTGGTGCTTTCCGGATCCGTCGAGCCCGGGTTGTGGCAGGTGACGCAGTACTGCGTGTCCCGGCGCCCGCCGCCGTGAAACGCCAGGCCGTCGTGGCAGGCGTTGCAGGTGTCGTTGTCGACGATCTCCCGGGTGAAGATCCCCGTGGTGGCGCCGGACGATGGCTGCCAGGTATAGGCAGCATTGTTGTCAACGGGCACCGAACCGACACCAATCTGCATCGCCACGCGGTGCGTCAGCGCGGCGTCATAGGGAACGCCGTCGACCGCGGCGATATCAAAGGAAAACTGGTAGGTGTAGGTACCGTCGCCATTGTCGGTGAAGACACCCGCGGTTGCCGTTTCGGTGTTGGCTTGCGTTACCGTCTCGGTGCCTTCGAATCCGGGAACCGGCGCGACTTCACGGAAGATGTAGGACTGCCACTCGCTGGAGGCGCCTGCCGTGCCCGGAGTCAGCTTCGCGATTGCGAAACGGACCTGGTCGGCCTTGAGCCCCTGCAGCGGCAGGCCTTCGGAATCGGCGAGGTGGAACGACACTACCGGGGGAGAAGACACCGAAACGCCCGTAATCGTCGGGAGAATCACGTCCGCATTGGCGACATCCGGCACGCCCGGGTTAGCCCCTGGAGGACCCGAAGGACCCGGAGGACCAACGGGTCCCGGCGAGCCGTCGGAACCGGGGAGACCCCGCTGCCCGTCACTACCCGCGCAGCCGGCCATGCCGACTGCCATGAGGGCCGCCAGCGCAACGCCGGCCAAGCCGCTTAGTCTCCCTGTCAACATCTTGGTCGACTCCCAGTTCAGATGCCTGCCATGCGCAGACAAAAATGAAGCGGTGCGCCACGCACCGTATTACAAATACAAACCTACCCCTTGGCGGTCGGGCCGCCAATCAGTGATTTTATTGCGGTGAACGCAGGTACACCTAAGTATTTGTCGCAGCATTGTGCGTAGCAGCATCCGTAGGCCTGGCGGGTGGATCGCCCGGTCGGCCCGCGGTATCGTGCGGACCCGGCGGTACCGCCGAGGAGATTTCAGATGCCCGACAATGCGTGGTGGGAGAGGCTGTTCGAATCGATCGATGGCAAGGATGTTCCGGGTTTTCTCAGCTTTCTTACGGTCGATGCGGAATTTCGTTTCGCGAATAATCCATCGGCTTATGGTCGCGACGAGATTGGCGCCGTCGTCGGCGGTTTCCTTGGCGCCATCGGCGGCAGCAAGCACCGCCTGATCCACGCCTGGAAAGACGAGGAAACCGCGGCCTGCGAGGGTGAAGTTACCTATACCCGGCACGACGGCAGCACCCTGACGTTGCCCTTCGTCAACGTCTTCTACATGCGGGATGGAAGCATCGCGCGTTACCTGATCTACATCGATAACAGCGCGCTGTTTGCATGAAATCCAGCCAATCGGGGACAGTTAATCGGGGGACAGATTACTTATTTCGCTGGCTGGCCCTGCAATAGCGGGCGCCGCGAGCCAAATGAGTAAACTGTCCCCGATTTCCCCTTTCTCCTAACGCTCCGCCCAGCGGGTGATGCGCTCGAGCGCCACCGTCGCATCCTCGACGTCCTCGTCATGCTCGAGTTCGGCGTGAATGTGCGCGCGCATCTGCTCGCGGAACACGTTCACCGACTCGAAGAACGCCGACATCATCAGCACCCACAGGTACATGCCGCGCTCCGTCAGGCGGTACCCAGAATGGTCTTCGACTACGGCTCCGACCAGCTTCAGCGCCGCTATCTCCGCCGCCATGCGGCGGCCGAAGCGGCCGCCGAAGCGCTGCCTCAGCCAGGTATGGTCCATCCTGAGGCCGAACAGCCTGAGCAGCATTTCGTATCGCATCTGCTCGTGTTCGCTCATGGCCCGACGTTGGGTGATCGCCGGTAAACCACGATCAATGCGGTCCGCATAGGCATTCAGTGAAAACGTCGTTGCGTACATCGCCCCGCCGACATAGCTGAACGAGCCGCTGCCGACACCGACATAGTCGGTCGCATCGGTGATGTACTCGTCCACCCCGCCTCCGTTTGCACGGGAGAAGCACCACGCCGAAGACGCAGTAAATTCCGGCGACAGTCGCGCGAGGATGCGACGGTAATACTCGCGGACCCGGCGCCGGTCGAGCCGGCCCATGCGGGCCGTCATCTTGCGGCGCACCTCGTCGGAGGTCATCAGCGGATAGAACGACACCTGATTGGCAGCGCTGCCTATGACGGTCTCGAGGTCCCTCTGCAAAATCTCGTCGGTCTGGTGCGGCAGGTTGAAAATCATGTCGACGTTGAGTGTCTCGAACCTCCCGCCCGCGCGCTCCAGGTTGGCGAGGATCGCGGCCCGACTGCCGTATTTCTCGTAGCGCTCCATTTCCCTGAGCAGGCCGTCGTCGAAGCTCTGCACGCCGACCGACAGCCGGCTGACGCCGCGGGACTGCAGCATGGACAGGATGCCCTCCGTGAGGTCCGACGGGTTGGTCTCGACCGAGATTTCGCGGGCCGGAAATGATGCACGGATCAGGTCGAGCGTCGCAGCCAGCTCTCCGGGCGCGACCGTTGGCGTGCCGCCGCCGACGTACACGCCGGTGAACCGGAAACCGGCATCTCGATAGGTCTCAATCTCTCGCCTGAGGGCTGAAAAGTACCGTACCGCCTTGTGTTGCCGGTACTGGACCCGGTGAAACGAGCAGAACGGGCACAGCACGTGACAGAACGGGATGTGCACGTACAGGAAGGCCTGGCCGCGCGGTGGCGGCACCGGCAGGCTCACCGGACCAGTGTCGAATTCCATCGCCGCACGGGAAGCCCGGCGGAAGAACGGCAGGATGGCGCGCTCGTAAAGCATCGGTTGGAGGCTTTGTCGTTATCCCTTGCATGTCCCGGCTGAACTGCGCCGTACACAGAGAAGGAAAAAAGGAATGTCCTCCAAACCGGCGCAAACAGAAATGGGGGTTGTCCCCCTCTTTCGCCTACTCGACCGTGACGCTCTTGGCCAGGTTGCGTGGCTGGTCCACGTCCGTGCCCTTGAGCACCGCGACATGGTAGGCCAGCAGTTGCAGCGGAACCGTGTACACGGCCGGCGCCTGGAAGTAGCTGACATGACGCGGCATGGTGATCACGTACACGCCATCGGAGGCCTCGATGCCCGACTCGGGATCGGCAAAGACGTAGAGCTCGCCGCCGCGGGCGCGGACTTCCTGCAGGTTCGACTTCAGCTTCTCCAGCAGGTCGTTGTTGGGCGCCACGACGATGACCGGCATGTCCTCGTCCACCAGTGCCAGCGGGCCGTGCTTCAGCTCGCCGGCCGCATAGGCTTCGGCATGGAGGTAGGAAATCTCCTTGAGCTTGAGCGCGCCCTCCATGGCAATCGGAAACAGCGCGCCGCGGCCCAGGAAGAGCGCGTGGTTCTTGTCCTTGATCTTCTCCGCAAGCCGCCGGACGTCGCCATCGAGAGTCAGCGCCAGCTCAATCAGGCCCGGAATCTCGATCAGGCGACTGACCAGCTGCCGCTCGCGATCGCGCGTAATGCCGTGATGCTTCGCCAACGCTACGACCAGCATGCCGAGCGCAGCCAACTGGGTCGTAAAAGCCTTGGTCGAGGCGACGCCGATTTCTGGCCCCGCGCGGGTAAGCATGACCAGTTCGGATTCACGCACCAGCGAGCTTTCCGGCACATTGCAGATGGCGAGCGACGAAAGGTAACCCTTTTCCTTCGCCAGCCGAAGTGCGGCCAGTGTGTCCGCGGTTTCGCCTGACTGCGAAATCGACACGAACAACGTGTTCTTCAGCACCACCGGCTGCCGGTAGCGAAACTCGCTGGCGATGTCGATCCAGCAGGGAATCCCGGCGATCTGCTCGATGAAATAGCGAGCGACGGACGCGGCGTGGTAGCTGGTGCCGCAGGCGACGATCTGCACGGCGTCCGTCTGGCGCAATACCTCCATGGCCGCGGGGCCGAAGGCGGCCTCCAGCAGCTTGCCGCCGACTGCGCGCTCTTCGAGCGTCTGCGCCACGGCACGCGGCTGCTCGTAAATTTCCTTCAGCATGTAATGGGGATAGTCGCCACGCTCGGCCGCCTCGGCGGCCAGCTCGCTTTCGCGCACCGGTCGCTCGACCGGGCTCCCCTTCGAGTCGACGATCTTGACGCCATTGCGATGAATCGCCGCCACGTCACCCTCCTCCAGGAACATGAAGCGGCGCGTCACGGGCAGCAGCGCCGACACGTCGGAGGCAACGAAATTCTCGTTCTCACCGAGCCCGATCACGACCGGGCAGCCGGCGCGTGCCAGTACGATGGTGTCGGGATCCGCCTCCGAAACGACTGCCAGGGCGTAGGCGCCGTGCAGCTCGCGCACCGTTGCCTGGACCGCGGCGAACAGGTCGCCGTTGCCAGCCAGGTGCAGGTGGATGCGATGCGCAATGACCTCGGTGTCGGTCTCGGAATCGAATCTGTATCCGCGCCGCTGCAGATCGGCACGCAGTTCCTCGTGATTCTCGATGATGCCGTTATGGACGATCGCCACGCCGTCGCGGGAAATGTGCGGATGCGCGTTGCGCTCGCTCGGGACGCCGTGGGTGGCCCAGCGCGTGTGGGCGATGCCCAGGTTGCCATGCGCGGGGCTCTCGTGGAGAGCGTCACGGAGCTTCTGCACCTTGCCGACCGTGCGCAGCCGCTTCATGTGATGCGTGCCGTTCAGCACGGCCACCCCGGCCGAGTCGTAGCCGCGGTACTCCAACCGCTGCAGGCCTTCGATCAGGATCGGGACGATGTCCCGGTTAGCCACCGCACCGACGATGCCACACATGTTGACCTGCCTTGGCCGAATGGCCCCGGGCCTTACCCGCGGCCCGACGCCACCGCCGTTTTGCCAGCTGTTTCATCGACTTGCGGCCGTATCGGAGGAGACTCCGGGACCAGCCGGTGCGCCATTCTAGTCGAAAACGGCTCTCATGGATCCGGGTGGCGTTTCACGAATTGCGCGGCCGGGACGGTGTCTCGCCACCTCGGCTCGGACGAGCGTGGGGGCCGGCCGTCCCGCGCCCGCCTCCATCGGTACGGTCCCGCCAACGGGCACGCGGCCACGGCGTCAGTCCGCGATCACTTCTTGACCGGCCGCTTCCAATCGAGGCTGACTTGCTTGCTGCGCTCAAGGGTCAGTTTGCCCGCGGGCGCGTCCTTCGTGATCGTGGAACCCGCCCCGATGGTCGCCTGTTCACCCACGGTTACCGGCGCGACCAGCATGGCGCCCGAGCCGATGAACGCGCCGTCCCCGATGGTGGTCCGGTGCTTGTTGGCGCCGTCGTAGTTGCAGGTGACGGTGCCGGCGCCGACGTTGACGCCGCTGCCGACGTCGGAGTCACCCAGGTACGTCAGGTGGTTGACCTTGCTGCCATCGCCAACCACGCTGTTCTTGACCTCGACGAAGTTGCCAATGTGGACGCCCGCCGCGAGTCTGGCGCCCGGGCGAAGCCGGGCGAAGGGTCCGATCACACAGTCCGGACCGACCAGGCTCTGCTCGAGGAGACTGTTCGCGTTCACTACCGTGCCGGCACCGATTTCGCAGTCACGGATGACGACGTTCGGACCGATTCGCACTCGGTCCCCCAGCTTGACGCGGCCCTCGAGGATCACGTTGACGTCGATCTGCACGTCGCGACCGTGTTCAACCTCGCCGCGCACGTCGAGACGCGCGGGATCAACGACCGTGACGCCGGCGAGCATCAGCGCCTCTGCCTGGAATCTCCGGTGTTCCGCTTCGACCTGGGCAAGCTGGATCTTGTCGTTCACACCTAGCACCTCCGCTGCCGTCGGGGCGAGCACCGCCTCGACCCGCAGCCCGTCCTTGACCGCCATCGCCACCACATCGGTCAGGTAATACTCGCCCTGTGCGTTGTGGTTAGACAAATTCGAGAGCCACGTCTTGAGCGCTCGCGCACCGACCGCCATCAACCCGGTGTTGACCTCGTCGATGGCCTGTTCCTTCCGGTTGGCGTCCTTCTGCTCGACGATCCTGTAGACCCTGCCGGCCGTGTCGCGCAGCACGCGTCCGTAGCCGGCGGGATTGGTCAACTTTACTGACAGGATGGCGAGGCAGGTCTCGCCGGTGCGGTCGAGAAGCCGCCCAAGCGTTCCAGGTCGAGTCAGAGGCACGTCGCCATACAGGATGAGGATCGTATGGTCGTCCGGAATGCCGGGCACCGCCTGCATCACCGCATGCCCGGTGCCGTGCTGCTCGGCCTGCAGCACCCAGTTGACGGGCGCCTCGGCCAGCGCGTCGCGCACGCGCTCGCCGCCGTGCCCATACACGACGTGGATCGCCGCCGGCCCGAGCTCTCTCGCGCAGCGGATGACGTGCTCGAGCATGGGACGACCGGCCAGCGGCTGCAAGACCTTGGGCAGGTCGCTCTTCATTCGCTTGCCCTGGCCGGCAGCCAGGATCACGACAGACAACGGCATGCGGCAAACTCCGTGCGTACCGCGGATTCTAGCGGACATCTGCCAAGGCCGCGCCGTGCTAGGCTCGCCGCGCCAATGTCGGGCCCTACCGCACCTTTAATAGCCGATGAGCACCCGCAACTACTACTCCGTTCCCGCCTTCGCCATTTCGTCGCTGTTCGGCGGGCCGCTCGCGGCCATCGCCTTCGCCGCAATCGAGGCGCGCGCGCTCGGACGGCTCCGGCGCGACCTGCCGTGGATAGCCGGAGGACTGATCGTGGTCGTGCTGGCGGCACTGGCCGCCGCTGACTGCGGCCTGCTTGAGCGGGCGATTCGGGACCTGGGCACCCAGCACCTGCCGACGTGGGAACACCTGGTTTACCGCCTGGCGGCGCTGGGATTCTTTGCCGTCTTCTGGGTGCTGCACGGCTGCGACAGGCGGGCGCTGGCAACGGCTGGAGTAAGGCCGGTTGCGGGTTACGGAGCGGGCTTGATCGCGTTAATGGTGGGACTGGTCGGCGGCACCGCGTTGTTGCTCGCACTGCGATAATTCGGGGACAGTTTACCGATTTCAGGCTACGGCCCTG
>JAHEAZ010000103.1:1715-6743 GCA_024642505.1 Gammaproteobacteria bacterium | reverse complement strand
AAAGTAACTGTGGACGTCAAGCTTCGCGTCGGCCGGCGCGTGCACGACGATGTCGACGCGAACCTGCACGCCCTCGTCCTTATCGCCGGTGATACGGCGTTTCTGCCCGAGGTATTCCGTCCGGGCGCTACCAACCCACCAACCAGCCGGTGCGCCAGCAACGTACAGCGTCGGGAATTGCTCTTCGGGAAATGCCACCTGGAAGCTCGACGAAGACCCCGCGTCCCGCGCACGGAATTCAACTGCCTTGGCGATCGAGTCGGCCTCTGCGGCGCTGCCCGCCTCGGCGGTCACCGTGATGCTCACGTAAAATCCCGCCCCGGTGCCGCGCTCTATGGCCACGTCGCCAATCAGGTTGTCGATACGCAGGCCGCCAGCTGAGTCGTCGTTGAATTGCCACGACCGCGTGGTCGTGGAGGTTGCCGCTTCTGCGGACAATGTAAGCACAAGGGCGGCGAACGCGAGCGCGGCCAAGAACTGTGGTTTCATGATTGACCTTTCCAGTTTCAAGTCCGCGCCCGATTGACACGCGGCGGCTAGTCGCCAGGTTTCATCCGGTGTCCCGGAACCAGGCGCGGGCTCTAGGCATTCAGGTCGTCTCGTCGCGGTAGCGGCGCAACCAGATGGCACCGGCCAGCAACGCGGCAGCGGCGACCAGCCCAAGCAGCATCCCCGGCGAAGTGAACAACTGCAGCAAGTTCGAAACTACGTCCATCGCCGCGACCGGGGTATCGCCAGGGTTCTGGTCGCGGAACATCGTCTCGAACGGTGCCATCATGCGGTGCTGCATGAACTCCGCGAAATGCTTGGTACCGAAGGCAATCTTCTCGAGCATGACTGCCGCAACCGGGGGGAGCACTGCCCACAGGAATGGCGACTTCGGCGCCCAGGACGAGGCCAGCAGCAGGTATGCAACCAACGGTGCGAACCACAGCGCGCAGACCAGCGCCAGGACGAGCGATGCCAGGGAGGAGGCAGCCAGAACTTGCGGCGCCCACAGCAGGCCGGCCTCCCCGCCGGTCAGGGCGAACTTCAAGGATACGCCGGTGGCGAGGACCAGCTGGCCGACGACGCTGGCGGCGGCTGCGATTACCGGGATCGCTGCCGCGGCCATGCAGAATTTCGCCAGTACTGTCTCGGCATCGGACAGCGGCAGCGATTTCCAGAAGAGAATGCTGCGATCACGCCGATCTGAATACAGCGCGTCCAGCGAATAGAAGAAACCGATGCTACCCAGCACCAGGAACATCACCGCCGTGACCAGCGCATAGATGACGGCCACGACGGACTCGCGCTTCTCGGGAGGCAGCATCGAGAATGCTTCACCGGCCGGCACGCTGTTGAAATTTTGCCCAGGCGCCTTGTCCAGCTTTTCCAGCCGCTCCAGCTTGTGAAGGTCCTCGACGCCGCGGATGCTTTCAAGTTCAGCGATATCCTCGTCCGACAGGGTTCCCTGTCCCCCGCCGTCTCCGTCCTGCCCGATGTCGGCATTGATATGGATGTCGCCCATGAAGACGTTGCCGGTCACCGACCCCAGCAGCAGCAGTGCCAGCACGATAGCCGGTGCGGCCCAGATGGCGCGGTGTTCCCACAATTCGCGGCGCATCAGCCATGCGAAACGGTTCATGACCGATCTCCCTGCATAAGGGCGACGAACAGGTCGGCCACCGAGGGCACGCCGGTCTCGCCCAGCTTCTCGAGTTCGTTACGCGGCGTGTCGGCGAAGACCATGTGCATGCGGCCGAGTCCCTGGCGTATGGCTATCGGCTTCAGTGCGCGCGCCTCCTCTGCACGGTCCGGGTGGACCGCGAGTTGCACGTAGCGGCCTGCGACGTCCTCCATGGACGCATCGAGCACGATGCGTCCGCGATTGATGAACATCAGGTCGGTAAGGATGTGCTCGATTTCCTCGACCTGGTGGGTGGTCACCAGGATCGTTCGCTGCCCGTCGAAGTAGTCGTTGAGCAGGGTCTCGTAGAACTGCTTGCGCATCAGGATGTCGAGGCCAAGCGTCGGCTCGTCGAGAACCAGTAGCTTCGCATCGATGGCCATCACCAGCGCCAGGTGCAGCTGCGTGATCATGCCCTTCGACAGCTCCCTGACACGGCTCTTGCGCTTGATGTCGGTGCGCGACAGGAACTGCTCACAGATTTCCGGCCGGAATCGCGGGTGCGTGGCTGCGACGAAGTCCACGACCTGTTGCACGCGGATCCATCGCGGCAGGACTGCGACGTCGGCGATGAAACACACGTCCTGCATGATTTCGTGGCGCTTGTGGTACGGGTCGCGTCCGAGGACGCTGAGCTCGCCCTCGAAGCGGGTTAGGCCGAGTACCGCCTTGAGCGCGGTCGTCTTGCCGGCGCCGTTGGGACCGATCAGACCGACGATCCGGCCTTCGGGGATGGAAAATGAGATGCCGTCCAGAGCCCGGGTCGAGCCGAAGCTCTTGGACAGGCCACGGGCTTCGATCAAGTTACTCACCCAACTTCTCCTCATCCGCGCCCGTTGCGCGCAGCGGTGCAAGCGTGGTGGGTTCCGCAGCTGGCGCGTTGCGCGTGGCCTCGAGCAGATCGTTCATGTCGAAGCCGAGGCGCTGGATTCGGGCGGCAATGCGCGGCCACTCGTCGTCCAGGAAGCGCTGCCGTTCGTCTTTCGTCAGGGCGCGGCGCGCGCCTTCGCTGACGAACATCCCGCGGCCCCGACGTTTCTCGACCAGGGCCTCGTCCACCAGCTGCTGGTAGCCCTTCAGGACCGTCAGCGGGTTCAATCGATACTCCGCCGCGACGCTGCGTACAGATGGCAGCGGATCGCCGTCGTTCAGGACCCCCTCGAGGATCATTGCCACGACCCGGTCCCGCAGCTGGCGGTAGATCGGTTGGCTTTCGTTCCAGTTGGTTTCCATGGTGGCGCTGCCGCTGGTTTAGACTTCTACCAGACTACTTTAGCAGAACACTTGCCGACGCGGTGCGCTGGGCGCTAGGGCGGCTATTGGCATCGACTGTCGTCATCAGCGCCGGCAGGGTGCTGGAGCGGGCCTTGGCGACTCTGGCCTGCGCCGGTTCGGTCTTCTCTGCGACGACCACGATCTCGGGCAGCGTGACCGAGGCCAGCTGCATCACGTCGATCGGGGTCAGCTCGCCGACCTCTACGGTGCCCTGGGGCAGCGCGCCGAGATGGCCCTGTTCGAGGGTCAGACCGGTGAACGCCACGACCGCCACCGCTGCCATTGCACTGAACGTCCGCCGTGTGCTTTCAGTAACCATCGTGAACATGACCTTCTCCTTCCTTTGCCTGCCGGCCTTCGCCGGCCTTCCTTAGAACCTGTGTGTCAGCCGCGCGTCGGCTCGTTGTCTGCGGCCAGGCGCAGGTCGCGGCTCGCAACCACTACGACTTCCGGCAGCATGGTGACCACCGCGGCGCCTGCAACCTGCTCGGGCTGCATGCGCTGTCCGGTAACCACGATCTCGGGCAGCGTGACCGAGGCCAGCTGCATCACGTCGATCGGGGTCAGCTCGCCGACCTCTACGGTGCCCTGGGGCAGCGCGCCGAGATGGCCCTGTTCGAGGGTCAGACCGGTGAACGCCACGACCGCCACCGCTGCCATTGCACTGAACGTCCGCCGTGTGCTTTCAGTAACCATCGTGAACATGACCTTCTCCTTCCTTTGCCTGCCGGCCTTCGCCGGCCTTCCTTCCAACTCTGCACATCGGCCTGATTCGGTGATGTGCTCCTCTGGTGTTGTAGTGAACTATAACACCGATCCGAATGCAAGCCCTTTTTGACTACGTGTTTTACGTATCTGCAAACATTTCGCTAAAACAATGACTTAAGAAGGTGCTTCAGCCGCCGAAAGCCGGTTCCCGGCCGCCTCGGGGGCCTCAAGAGTAGAAATTTGCGCGCCGCTATAACACCGCGGGAGCTAGCGGGACGTTCAAATGGGGTCCGCGAGTCAATCCCGCCGCAATCGGGCAGCTCAGCAGCCGTGAATGACCCAGACACAACCTGCATCGGCACCCGATGGGATGAGCTCCGCGGCCAACTTGCGCCCGCAGGACCATCCACTAAGCTCGACCGTGTGAGCCGCGAGCGTCCCGATGACGGCCAACTGATGCTGCGTTATGGCGCCGGCGACGTGACGGCGTTCGAAGAGCTGTATGCGCGGCACCGGGGGCCGTTATGGCGATTCGTGCTGCGCAACCTGCGCGACGAGACCGTCACCGCAGATGTGTTTCAGGAAATCTGGGCGCGCGTCATCGCCCACCGACACCGCTACGTACCCACCGCGAAATTCACTACCTGGCTGTACCGGATTGCGCACAACTGCTGCGTTGATCATTGGCGCCGCACCAATCGCGCCTTGCGCCTGGAACATCCGGCAAGTGATGACGTGATTGTCTCGATCGCGGATGAGCAGTTGCCGGGGCCGGCCGTGGAGGCCGAGAACGCTGGGCGCGCGCAGGCACTGCTGGCGGCGGTCGGCCGGTTGCCGGAGGAACAGCGCACAGCCTTTCTAATGTATGTGGAGGCCGGGCTGGGACTGGCCGAGATCGCGGCGGCCACCGGCGTCGGCGTCGAAACCGCCAAGAGCCGCCTGCGTTATGCGAGCGCCAGGCTGCGCACCGCGCTCGACGAAGGTCGGCTTCGGGGAAAGACATGAGCGACATGAATGAAAATGAAGACGGCGGCCCGCTGGCCGCACAGCTCGACCCACTGCGCCGCAGCTACGCGCGCGCCGGGGGCGGTTCGCCACCGTATGACGTCGATGCCGCAGTCCTTGCCCACGGACGTGCGGCGCTGCAGCCGGAAACACGGCGGCGGCGCTGGTGGATTCCGGTGAGCGTCGCGGCAACAGCGCTGATAGCTTTTTCGCTGGTCACACGCCTTCAGCAGGAAACGGCACCCTACCCGGTCGAGCTGGATGTTGCGACCGCGCAGCAGCCACAACTCCGCGGCGCCGATGTCGACGAGGTCGCTGCGCCAACCGAACCAGCGGAACTGCTCGTGGCCAGTCACGACGAGGCGGCGCCC
>JAHEAZ010000103.1:0-1615 GCA_024642505.1 Gammaproteobacteria bacterium | reverse complement strand
GAGCAGGCCGCAAGCACCCCTGAGCTGGAGGCTCCCGACGCCTGGCTGGCGCGGATCGAGGCACTGGAGGCGGCCGGGCGCCTGGAGGAGGCGGGGCGTCAGCGCCAGTTGCTCGAGGCTGCCTATCCAGGCTGGCTGGCAGATCACGCAGCCCCGCATTAGCCACGATCTGTGTTCGGAACCCCGGTGTTAGAATCGCCGCGCTTTTCGGCGGCCGGCGGATCCGGCTGCCTCCGTCAGCCCAACGACCGGGGAATCAAGATGAAGAAGCCCGTTACCGTGACCATTACCGGCGGCGCCGGCCAGATTGGCTATGCGCTCGCATTTCGCGTCGCCTCTGGACAGATGCTCGGCCCAGACCAGCCGGTCAACCTGCACCTGCTGGAGATCACTCCGGCGCTCGGTGCGCTCAACGGCGTGGTAATGGAGCTCTCGGACTGTGCATTCCCGACGCTCAACAAGATTGTCGCCACCGACGACGCCAGGGTCGCGTTCAAGGATTGCAGCGTCGGCCTGTTGGTTGGCGCGCGGCCGCGCGGCCCGGGCATGGAGCGCAAGGACCTGCTGTTGGCCAATGCGCAGATCTTCTCTGCCCAGGGCAAGGCGATCAACGAGGTCGCCAGTCGCGACATCAAGGTGCTAGTCGTCGGTAACCCGGCGAACACCAACGCGCTGATCGCTTCGGCCAACGCACCGGACATCGGTCGTGCGAATTTCACGGCCATGACCCGCCTCGACCACAATCGTGCGCTCTCGCAGCTTGCTGAGAAGACCGGCGCGCACGTGACGGACATTCGCCAGATGATCATCTGGGGAAACCACAGCGCGACCCAGTATCCCGACATTTCCCAGTGCACCGTGGGCGGCAAGCCGGCGAAGTCCGTCGTGGACGACAAGTGGTACCGTGAATACTTCATTCCGACGGTCCAGCAACGAGGCGCTGCCATCATCAAGGCCCGTGGCGCCTCGTCGGCGGCGTCGGCGGCGTCGGCCGCCATCGACCATGTGCATGACTGGATGCTCGGGACGCCGGCCGGTAACTGGGTCAGCATGTCGATTCCTTCTGACGGCAGCTATGGCATCCCGGAGGGCGTCATCTATTCCTATCCGGTGATCTGTGCCAACGGCCGCTATTCCATCGTGCAGGGTCTCGCGGTCGACGAGTTCAGCCGCGGCAAGATGGACGCCACCCACAAGGAACTGCTCGAGGAACGCGACGGGGTGAAGGACCTGCTCTGAGTCTGACCGTCACGTTGCTGCAGCTGCTGCCGCCACCGAGCCTGTTGCGGTGGCCGCTCGGTGTCCTGCCGGAGCCCGCTGCTCAAGCTCGGCGCGGCCCGGTTCATCGACCTCATCCTGGCCGGTCCCTTGGCCACGGGCGCTTGACTGCAGCCTGCCACCCGGCGAGCCCGGCCGGACCGGGATAGGTATCGAGCGCGACATAGACCTTGCGGCCTAGCGCATGGGCATGGTCACGGGCATGGACGATACCCGCGTCGAGATCGGACTCGGTGAAGTTCAGACCCGCGAACGCTCGCGCGTTGGTCTGGTCGCGAAAACCCAGGAAGACTGCGTCCGCGCCCCCCAATGCTGTTTCCGGCGCATGATGGCCGCC
>JAHEAZ010000102.1 GCA_024642505.1 Gammaproteobacteria bacterium | reverse complement strand
AAAAGATCGAGCTGGCCGATGTCACCTCGAGCTTCTCGATGGAAGAACTGAAGCACACGACCGCGCTGCCGCTGAACTATGCGTGATGCTCGGAAGCGGCTCCTGCGAGGCCACTAGAGCCTGGAAACAAAGACGGCCCGGGGCGCTCTTCACGCCGCCGGGCCGTCCCGACATGGAACTTGTCGTCTGGCTCAGCCGAGCTTGGCGCCGGGCTTCAACACCCAGACCTTGCACCAGCCCGCAGCCTTGACGTTCTTGCCCGGGAACAGGTTGCAGCCGCCCTCCGCATCGCCCGCCTTGCCGGTGTACTGGATGCAGTTGGTGCAATGCTGGCCGGCCTTGTAGTTCGGGTTGGCCTTGGCATCCACCTTGGTCGCATCGTGCGTGTAGCCAAGCCCCTTGGCCTGGGCATCGTTCGGGTCGACCAGCGGGTTGGCGGCCGCGGCTTCCCGAGTGAGCAATGTGGCAGCCGGCGCGGCGGCGAGGGCAAGCAGCGCACCCTTCAACAGGCCACGCCGCGAAATCCTGTCATGACTCATCTGGCAACTCCTTTGGGGATCTGGCTCGAGGATCGGATCGGGCAGGTCCGAGATTGGGCCCTGCACAATGCCCGACCGTTCGACCGGTAGCATTGTGGCAAGTTCGGACCCTGTCCGTAACCAAAGTTCCCAATACTGCTGGTTCGGTTGTAAATGAGAATGATTAGCATTTATACTGATTCCAGAGCACCCGATTTGGGACAGTCTTCGGCCATGTACGTCTGCCTTTGCAACTGCGTCCGGGATCGCGACCTGAGGGAAGCCGCGGCAGCGGGCGTGCGTTCCTTCGAGGAGCTCCAGGCGACCACCCGGGTGTCCACCGGCTGTGGCCGCTGCGAGACCGTGGCGCGGGAAGTCTTCGACCGGGCACTTGATCCCGGCGCGCTGGCAGGGCAACCTGCCTGAACGGCCCCCGGGCCCATCCATCGTCAACCAGTCCAACGGAGGGGCCATGAAGGGCGACCCCAAGGTCATCGCGCACCTGAACAAGGTCCTGCGCAACGAACTCACCGCGATCAACCAGTATTTCCTGCATTCCCGCATGTTCGAAAACTGGGGTCTCGGCAAGCTCGCCAAGCACTCGCACCACGAGTCCGTGGACGAGATGAAACACGCCGATGCGCTGATCAAACGCATCCTGTTCCTGGAGGGACTGCCGAACCTGCAGGACCTCGACAAGCTGCTGATTGGCGAGACGGTCGTCGAAGTCCTGGAGTGCGACCTGGCGCTGGAGCGCAAGGCGCATCCCGACCTGAAGGACGCCGTCGCGGAATGCGAGACCCTCGGCGACTACGTCAGCCGCGAGCTGTTCGAGGACATCCTCGAGTCCGAGGAAGAGCACATCGACTGGCTGGAGACGCAGCTCGAGCTGATCCAGCGGGTGGGGCTCGAGAACTACTCGCAGAGCATGATGGAGACGTCCTCTTAGCGGTCGTCGTGCGTGCCGGCGACGCCCTCCGCATTCGTGCCATGCGGCACCGCGTCACAGCACACCGCCAGCGCCATGGGCGCCGGCGGCCTGCTCAGGTCTTCAGTCGCGCCGACTGGATCTGCGACGTGGCGTCGGGCAGCGACTTGTCAAAATAGTATGGGTCCGCGCCCATGTACATCAGCACGTACAGCGTGCCTTCGACCTTGATCATGCCGACGACGCCCTTGTAGTTGGGGCCCTCCGCCACAGTGGCTTCGAAGTCGAACAGCACGCCAGGGGTTGCGCCGAAGCGGTAGGGCCTCAGGTTGTCGGTCGCGACCACCGCGTTGCCTTCGCCGAACAGCTTGACGACGGAGGATTCCATCAACTCCATGAGTTCGTTGGGCAGCATCCCGGCGCGGAACAGCGGCAGTGCCTCGGACTGCTTGGCCTGCTTGAACAGTGGTTCCCCATCCTTCACGGCCGGAATGACGAAGAACCGGTCGAGCAGGATCCCGTTGCGCGTCCAGATCTGTGCGTCCTCGCGCGCGAAGGGCGTCATCATGCTCGGCACGGAGTTCCAGTCGCCGGCCACGTTGAACTCGAGGTTGCCGACCTGCCGGCTGCCAACGGGCACCAGCGAGTAGCTCAGGGTTTCGCAGCCGCCCAGCGTCAACGCCAGCGCCGCCAGGCAACAACTCCGGTAGAAGATGTTCATCGCAGGCTCTCCAGGTAGAACTCGATCATTTCCCGGTCCTTGGCCTCGGGCTCGACCGCCAGGTACTGTTCGAAGTAAGTGCGGGCACCGCTCCGGTCGTCGGACTTCAACGACAGATAGCCCAGGTTGCGGTAGGAGCCGGGGTAGGGCCTTTCGCACCCGGCGGAGCGGAGATAGGCGGCCCGCGCGGCCTCGAGGTCACCCTCGCCGCCGCGCTGGCGGTACATCTCGCCGCGGAAGTAGTCGATCAGCGCCGGATCGATGCCCATGGTGGCATGCCGGTCGAGCAGGAACGCCGTCCGCCCGAAGCGGTTCGTGTCCAGTTGGTCCTTCATCAGTTCCTCGTAATGGCGACTGAGCCCGGCCAGATACTCGGCCTCGGCCGCCGCCCGATCCGCCGGCGGGCCATAGCGTTCGTTGACGTAGCCTTCGAGCTCCCGCGAACGCTGCAGGGGCTCCGGGTGGGTCTTGGAGAAAACGCCGGGCTCTTCGCTCTTGGCGACAGCGTGTCGTTCCTCCTCGACGAGGAACTTCCAGACCTGGTACGAGGCATGCGGATCGAAACCGCCGGCGGCCAGTAACTTGGTCCCCAGGAGATCCGCCTCGCGTTCCTGTTCGCGGCTGAAGGACAGGGAGCTCAGCATGGCGAGGCTTTCGCCCACCGGCAGCAGCACGCCGGTGGCCACGCCGAGCGCCAGGGAGAAGATCGATCCGGCAGCCATTCCGGTCTTCGCCTTGCGCCAGCTCAGCAACGAGTGGGTGCGCTGGTAGTGCGCCAGCTCGTGGCCGAGCACAAACGCAAGCTCATCTTCGTCGCGGACGCGCATGAATACGCCGGTCCAGAGCACCAGCATTCCATTCGGCGCCATGGAGGCGTTGAACCCCGGGTTGCGCACGATGTAGATGCGCACGTCGCGGCAGTAATCGCCGGCTACCCTGCAGAACACGTCCTGCACGTAGCCGTTGATCTCCGGGTCCCGGATGACCAGCGGCGAGGACCCGAGTGCCTTTTCGAGGTCCGCCATTTCCATCCACAGGCCACGCTCATCCTGCGACGCCGGCTCCGGGACGTGCCCTGGCAGGATCCGCGGCAGTGGCGGCTCGTCCAGGGCAAGCGCCACGCCACAGTTCAGGCTCAGCGCCAGCGTTGCCGCGGCAAGGCCGCTATGGCGCAAGGCCATCGCCTCGCGGCAGATCCTTGAAGATCTCGGCCATGACGGCGTGTGCGCCCTCGGGGCTGCGCAGGTCGCCGGTTCCCGCCTGCAGCAGGTTGAACCAGACGATTTCGCCCGTCTTCAGGTCCACCAGCGAGGCGAAGCCGCCCTGACCGCCAGTGGAGATGCCAACTCCGGCCATGGCCGCTACGACCGCGAAGGCCATCCTGCCGCCGCTGGCCTGGAAGTCGCGGTAGAAGGAGAACAGCGCGTAGTCGGCACCGTAGCGCTCACCGAGCGTGCTCACGCCCGGCCCCAGCGACCAGTCGAAAGACTCGCCCTTGGTGGGCAGCTTGGGGCCGGAAAAGTAGTTCGCCAGCACCGTGTTGCCGACGGCGCCATGCAGGCGCGCGTACTGGCTCTCCAGTTCGCCGAGTGGCTGGCTGCTGTCCATGACGATCAGGTTCGAACCACGTTCGGTCGCGTAGCCCTGGACCGCCGCGACGAAATTCCGCTGCGCGGCCGCGGTCCAGTCCGCATGTGGTTCGGTCAGGCCGCCGGCGGTCAGCAGGTAGTACTTCACGTCCGGCGTCATCAGCAGGATGCGGGGCTTCTCGCTCGTGGTCGTGAGCTTGCTGACGTGGCTGACGGTCTGCGTCATTGCACAGCCAGCCATCAACCCCGCGAGCAGAAGCAGTGTGGCCAGCCGCGCGAACGCGTTCGACGGAGTGCGCGCGTGACGGACTTCGCCGAGGCAGTTCGTAAACATGTTGGCACCCCAAGGAATAATGGTTATTGAGCGCCTGCATCTCTCCAGTCAGCAGATGTAGTCTCTTCTACGGCCGCCTGTCGCCAGCATAAGTACCTAAGCCAGCCGCGTGACATCCGTTACCCACGGCCGGCCCGCCAAGGGCGGAATCCAGCCACTTCGTCCGGGACAACAACCCGTCCTTATTGCGGCGCAGCGTGAAGTGCTGGTATGCCCCGACCGCACGATCGGGAGGCCCGATCGGGACGCTTCAACCGCCGGCGTTCGCGTGGGGTCGGGTAGAATCTGGCCGGGCCTGTAGCTCAGCGGTTAGAGCAGGGGACTCATAATCCCTTGGTCCTGGGTTCGAATCCCAGCGGGCCCACCAAATACCCTTGCGGACCCGGTCGCGCCATGATGGCGCAGCAGCGATCCCTGGCACCGGCGACGGATGGCGCGGGACCCCGGGGCAGTCATGTTCCGTCGGACATGAAACGGGCCACGATGAACAGCCCCACCATCGCGAACGCCAGCGCGATCTTCACGGCGGCGCCAACGGCGAGTCCAACGGTCGCGCCGATGCCAGCCCGGCCGGCGTCGCCAAGCGGCCGGCGTGATGAAAGCTCGCCAGCCACGGCGCCGAGGAACGGGCCGAGCAGGATTCCCGGCAACCCGAAGAACAGTCCGATGAGCGTGCCGACCGCCGCACCGATCGCGGCGCGCGGGGTGGAACCGAAGCGCTTCGCGCCGAAGGCGGTCGCCGCAAAGTCGATGAAGTAGGCGAGCACGGTCATCAGCGCCAGCACTGCCAGCATCCAGAACCCGATGTACTGGAAGTTCTCTGCCCAGGCCATGGTCAGCAGGCCCAGGAACAGCAGCGGAGGTCCAGGAATGGCCGGCAGCAACAGGCCGGCAAAGCCCACGAGGACCAGGAGGATTCCTGCGATCCACAACAACGTACCCTGGTCCATATTCTTCTCCTTGTCGCCAATTGGGCGTACCGCACTCTGCCAGCGTGGCAATCATCTGCCGTTCGTTCCGCGGCAGCGATTGACTCGTACAACGAATGGGCCCCGTCGGGGCAGACGTTGGCTCTCCAAGATTAACCTGCGTCAGGCTTGGCATCGACCGCGCTCGCCCCGTCAGGCGTTCCAGCATCAGCCGGCGCATGCCAAGGCACGTTGCCTCGGGCGAGCAAAGGGTGACAGCTGGGTCGTCCGCATTTGTGCGGGGGAGCACGGCTTGAGCAGAAAATACCCGCTATATAGATAGAAGCTGCGACGGTCAGCGGCCGGCCGGTGCGCAGCAGTGTCTGGACGAAAATTGGCGCGGTAGAGACAACATGGCTTCGGTTCTGCTCGTCGACCACAGTCGTTTCTCGAAAGCGCCCGCCCGCCCGGTCGGGCGGTCATCTGCTAGCGGTCAGTAGATTGGTGTCGGTGTGAGCCTGTCAAGAGTGCTGCTAGATCGTTGCCCGAGACCGGACGAATGGCCAGCACCGTGTCCGGACGGACATCCGATTCCAATGCAAACCCACGCCTGGATGCGGGCGCGGGTTGCCTCCCTGGAGCAAGCCCGGAACCTGCACTTCCATGCAGTACGCGACGGCACCGGCATCCAGGCGCTGGCGCCCCTGCTTCGGGCCGGTGACTGGTTCCGGGAGTTACCGGCCCTGTTTGAACCCAGCGACCTGGTATGGAGCACGGCACAGGCCCTGCAGGAACTGGCGGCGATGCTGGCGGCGCAGCCGCTACCGGTGATCCTGCAACGGGTACCAGTCGATTCGCCAACCATTGCCGCGCTGCGCCGGGCCTATGCCGGGCGCGGAGTTGTCCTGGCGCAGCCGGCGATGCCCACACCGGTTATCGAACTGGATGCGATTTCACACGATGTCGATTCCCGCTTCAATGCGCGGCGGCGGTCCGATTTTCGCCGTGCGGAGCGGCGCGCCAGGGAACGGGGCGAGGTGAGCTACGAGCTGCATTGCCCGGCTGGCGAAGCTGATTTGGCGCCACTGATGGACACGGTCCATGTCGTGGCCGCCCGCAGCTGGAAGCAGGCAGAGGGAACCTCACTGACGGCAGACAGGTGGCAGGGCGACTTCTTCATGCGCTTTGCACGCGAAGCGGCAGAAGCACGCATACTGCGAATTGCGTTCATGCGCATCGCGCAGCAGCCGGTTGCAGTGCAGATCGCGTCGGAGTGGGGCGGGCGCTTCTGGCTGTTCAAGATCAGTCACGACCACGAGTTTTCTTTCTGCTCTCCCGGACAGTTGCTGTTGCTTCACACGCTGCGCCACGCAGCCGCGAAGGGATTGTCTTCCTACGAATTCATGGGGGTCATGGCCGACTGGACCCGACTCTGGACGCGGGACTTGCGCCGCTATGCGCAGGTACGGGCCGTACCCTTCAACGCGACCACGGGCAAGTTGTTGGTCAGACGTGGCGCACGCGCCGTTCTTGGTAGCCTGCATGGGGCTGTCAGGTGACAGCATGCTGAGGAAATTTGCAGGTCGGTCGTTCCGATGGGCGCTGAACATGGCCGGTCGTGTCTACGTGCCCGGCGATACGCTGGATGATGCCATGCAGATTGCGGTGAAGCTGGCACCCGAGAGACAGGCAATCACACTCGGCTATTTTCATGGCCGTGGCGATTCGCCCCAGTACGTGGCGAACATGACGCTGGCCATCATTGATGCCGTTTCGACCCTGGCGCCCCAGGGGTATGTCTCGATCAAGGCGCCGGCTTGCCGCTACGACCCGGCCCTGGT
>JAHEAZ010000036.1 GCA_024642505.1 Gammaproteobacteria bacterium | reverse complement strand
CAAGGGTAGCGACGAAGTCGACAAGGCAGAATGGACCGTGCTGATGTACGAGTTCAAGGCCGGGATCAACGACTACCTGGCCTCGCTCGGACTGGACGCGCCGCACCAAAACCTGGAACAACTGATCGCTTTCAATGAAGCTAACCGCGAACGCGAGATGCCCTGGTTCGGGCAGGAAATCTTCATCGCCTGTCAGGAAAAGGGGCCGCTCGATTCGCCGGAATACCTGGAGGCGGTCGAGACCTGCCGGCGGTTGTCCACCGTCGAGGGGCTAGACCTGGTGATGGACGAGTACCAGCTCGATGCACTGGTGGCGCCCACCGGCGACCCCGCCTTCCCGATCGACCTGGTCAACGGTGACCACTACACGGGAGGCGGCACGTCGACCTACCCGGCGGTGTCGGGCTATCCGCACATCACGGTGCCCGCCGGGCAGGTAGTCGGCTTGCCGGTGGGACTGTCGTTCTTCGGCCGCCCCTGGAGCGAGCCCAGGCTGATCGCGCTGGCCTACGCCTTCGAGCAGGCGACGCGCCATCGCCAGGCGCCGCGGTTCCTGCGCACGGCGGAAATTCCAGCCTGAATCAGGTCGCGCCGCGCCGGAGGGCGGTCATCTCGGCGACAATCGACACGGCGATTTCGGCCGGCGTCTTCGCCCCGATGCCGAGCCCGATGGGGCCCCGCAGCCGCGCAATCTGTTCCGGCGTCACCTCGAACTCGAGCAGCCGCTCGCGCCGGGCCGCATTGGTTCGCTTCGAGCCCAGCGCGCCCACGTAGAAAGCGGGCGACTTCAGGGCTTCCATCAGCGCCAGGTCGTCGAGCTTGGGGTCGTGGGTCAACGCCACGATCGCGTCGTGCGGGCCCGGACGCATTGCCATGACCAGGTCGTCGGGCATCGACGTTGCCAGCGTGACCCCGGCGAGTGCCTGCCAGCCCTCGTGATACTCGGCTCGCGGATCGCACACGGTCACGTCGTAGTCGAGCATTGCCGCCATCGACGCGACATCGCGCGACAGCTGCCCGGCGCCAATGACCAGCAGCCGATGCCGCGGGCCATGCACGCTCCGCAGTACGCGACCGTCGAACTCGACCCGGTCGTCTTCTGTCGACGGCGCCAGTGTGACTTCGCCGGTCTCGAGGTCGAGCCGCCGCTCGATTCCGCGACGTGACTCGATCGCCTCGAGCAGCTCCTGCAACCAGGACGCGGAGTCGAGTGGCTCCAGCAGCACCCGGATGGTACCTCCGCAGGGCAGGCCAAAACGCCGCCCTTCCTCGGCCGCAGCGCCGTACACGGTCAAGCTGGCCGTGGAGAACGCCGGGTCATGATTTCGCAGCCGATCGACCAGATCGTCCTCGATGCAGCCGCCCGACACCGACCCGGCGACCTGGCCATCATCGCGCAGCACCATGATCGATCCCGGCGGTCGCGGCGACGAGCCCCAGGTGCCGACCACAGTTCCAAGCGTCACTCCCCGGCCCTGCCCGACCCAGGCCAGCGCGGTTCGCAATACGTCGAGGTCCAGGCTGTTCACGTATCCGTCTCCTGCCGGCGGGAGAACACGCTAGCACCGACGCGAAGGGCTGTCACATGCCCACCTGACCCTTGCGCGCCAATACCGGCGATTCAGCCGGCATCAACCGCAGGTAGCATCCGCTGCCGGGACATGGCTCATGGCGTGCTCGGTCATCGCGGTAATGGTGAGAGACGGATTCACGCCGGGATTGGCGGGCACGGTCGAGCCGTCGCAGACAAGGAAATTTTTGTAGCCGAACAGGCGGCTGTGCGCGTCGACCACACCCGTACTCGCGTCGCGTCCAATGACGACGCCGCCAAGGATGTGGGCCGTGGTCGGGATGTTGGCCCAGGCCTCCAGCAACATGCTTTGCGCGTAGCCACCGGTATGCTGCGCCAGCCATTCGGCAGCCCGGTGGCCAGCCTCGATGAAGGTGGGGTTGGGTTTCTGCGGGTCCTGCTCGGTGGTCAGCGATACGCCGCCGAACAGCCCACGCCTGGCACGAAACGCGATCGCGTTGTCCAGGCTCTGCATGACCAGGAAGATTGCCGTGCGTCGTGACCAGCCCACCGGCCACAGGGTCTTCAGGAACGTAACCGGATGACGCAGCACGTTGCCGAACCACATCAGCGGCCGGGTCAGGCGACTGCCGTCACCGGTCAACAAGGTGTAGAGCAGCGACATGAAGTCACCGTGCCGGCCATAGGTCACGAACTCGATGTGGGTATCCGGCTGCGGGTGGATGCTGGCGCTGATCGCGACGTCATTCCACGGCCGTGCCATGCCTTCGGGCAGCGTGACCGCCAGGATCGACTCGCTGTTGGTGCGCACCAGCTGCCCGAGCCGGTCGCTGATGGCGGGCAGTGAACCAGACAGCTTGCAGCGCGCCAACAGCTGGTTGGTCCCCAGCGCGCCGGCCGACACGACGATGCCGCGCGTCCTGAATGTCCTGCGGTCCCTGCGAAACCACGCGCCCGGCCGTTCCGTGGTGACCACATAGCCGTCGCTGCCGTCGCCGGTGCCCAACGGACGGATATCGACGACTTCGCGCTCAGGCAACACCTGCGCGCCACGCTTCTCGGCAAACCACAGGTAATTCTTGACCAGCGTGTTTTTGGCGCCCTCGCGACAGCCCACCATGCAGGCACCACAGAACGTACAGCCCGTTCGCGGCGGGCCCTCGCCGCCGAAGTAAGGATCCGCAACCGTCTCGCCCGGCTTGCCGAAGTACACGCCTACCGGCGTACGAGTGAAAGTATCTTCGACACCGAACTGGCGCCCCACCTCGCGCAACAACCGCTGCGAGTCGCTCTCCCGCGCGACAACCTGGACGCCAAGCATGTGCTCGGCGGTATCGTAGTGAGGCGCCAGGGCGGCTGCCCAATCGTTCAGGTCGCGCCACTGCGGGTTGGTAAAGAACTCAGCAGCGGCCCGGTAGAGCGTGTTGGCGTAAACCACGCTGCCCCCACCGACCGCGGAGCCGCTCGCGATGAACACGTCCTTGAACGGCGTCAGCCGGAATATGCCACGCAAGCCCAGGAACGGCGCCCACAGGAAGCGCTGCAGATCCCACGTGGATTCCGCATAGTCCTCGTCGCGAAACCGCCGGCCAGCCTCCAAGACGGCCACGCGGTAGCCTTTCTCGGCGAGGCGCAGCGCCGCGACGCTGCCGCCAAACCCGGAGCCCACGACCAACCAATCGTAGTTTGGTGATGTCGCCATGTGCCCAACCCGCCATGTCAATTCGGGACCGCGGAGACCCTGCGCTGAGATTCCGCAACAGTCTCCCTGGTCAGGGCATCGCCTCGACCAGGATCTGTCCACTCGCAGCAGACGGCGGCTTGGTGCCCGTCCAGGCGGCGAGTGTCCGCGCCACGTCGATCGTCTGGATTTCACGGTAGACGCGCCGCGGTTGCAGGCCCGCACCCGCGAAAATGACCGGCACGAAGCTGTCGTACTGCCACGGCGATCCGTGGGTGCTCGCGACAATCAGGCCGTCGAAGTCGTTGATGAACCAGTGCGGTTCGAACACCACGTAGACGTCACCGGATCGTTTCAGGTTGTGGCCGTTCAGGATCGATCGCGTCATGGCCGTGTCCGGCACGCGGCCATGCATCAACGCCGTGCTCGAGACCGCCATGGCCACGCCCTTGAACTTCATCATCTCCGCGGCCACGGCCTGTTCGACCTCGGCCTGGCTCAACCCGCGCTCGCCAATCACCTCGCGGTCCAGATAGACATAGGGCGGGAAGAACTTCTGGATCAGCTCGCCGCCGATGCCGAAACGCTTCTTCAGGTTCTCGATGCCGGCCGCCTTGTCCCACTCATCGGGATTCACATAGTCGGCCTCGATGCCGAACTGGTTGAGCTGTCCAGGCACTTCCGGTCCACCGTGGTCGGCGGAGAGCACGATCAGCGTATTTTTCAGGCCGACCTTCTCATCCACGAAGGCCAGCAGCCTGGCCAGCGTGCGATCGAGGCGCAGCAGGTTGTCCTCTGCCTCCAGGCTCGAGGGACCGAACAGGTGGCCGACGTAGTCGGTCGAGGAAAAGCTGACGGACAGGTAGTCGGTCACGTCATCGGCGCCGATGGCTTCATTCTCGACCAGCTGCCTGGCGAAATCGAGCGTCAGCTCGTCACCGGCCGGGCTCAAGGTCAACAGCGTCGTAAAATACTTGCCGTCACCCGGCCCGTAAGGATGCGGGAAGACCCGGCCAAAGGACCCGAACGCCGTTTCCCAGGGTTGGTCATCCTTGTCGCCGAGCAGGTAGTCCGCTGGTTGCCGCAGCAGTTCCCACTGCGCATTCGCGTAGCGCTGTGCGGGACGCGCAGCGTTGAATGCCTGCACCCACTCCGGATAGCGATCGTAGTAGAAGCGGCTGGTGACGAACTCGCCCTTCTGCTTGGAGAACCAGAATGCCTTGCCGGCGTGGCCGGCCATGGATATCGCACCGCGGTCCTTGACCGAGACCGCGAACACCTTGGCCTTGCCGGCAGTGCTGATGGCCAGCTCGTCGCTGAACGTCGAAACAAGAATCGCGCCGGGCGAACGACCGTCGGTCTTGGCCACCTTCTGGGTCGGGTCGATCTCGGTGGCCCGGTCGACGTCCGCTCCCGCGCTCAGCAGCGGATAGCGGGCATCCTCCACGTTGTAGACCAGCTGCCCCGATGCCCGGTCGAACCAGACGTTGCCGACCAGGCCGTGATCGGAAGGATGTGCGCCAGTGGCGAGGGTGGCATGACCCACGATGGTCTCGGTATTGGCATGGGCGTGATGGGCGTTCGCATACACGACCCCGTTATCAAGCAGGTAGCGGAAGCCGCCGTCGCCCATCCCGGAAAGGAAGCGTTGCGGCAGGTCACCGCGCAACTGGTCGACGGTGATCTGCAGGACCAGGCGAGGCGGCGGAGTGGCGGCATGGCTAGCGGGCGCCAGCATGAACGCCGCGATCGCAAGGATCGACAGGCCCAGGATCGTGGCTGCGGCAGGCGTCGCCTTGCTGCAGGTTCTTCCTTGAATACGCTTCATGATGATGTCCCTGTTAAATTTCATTTTGTGCCTGGGGCGATCCATTCGTAGTATGGATTCCCAGGCGCCGCCGCCCGTAGCAACCGCAGGCTCTCGGCCTGTGTCCTGCGGTCGCCCTCCAGGGATGCCTGAAGGGCACGGAACAGCAAGCCAAGGTTACCCCTGTGACGATCGACCGCATGCGCGAATTCCGTATCGGCGTTCAACAGCGGGGGATCGGAGGTCGTCTCGAGCACGGCAGGCAGCACGCGCGCCATCTCGCCGGGGCGCAGCCACGGCGCGACTTCGATCCGCGGACGGTCGTCGGTCACCGGTGACGCATCGCCGACGAAAGCCAGCAGCCCGTTGCGATCGGTGACCCAGGTGGCGAGCAGCGCCGCCGGCGAGTCGACGCCCACTGCCTGCAGCGCCGCCATGACATCCGGATCAGTGAAGCGCTCGCTGACCCGTGATACGTCGATCGGCATCGGCTGCATCGACCCGACCAGCAGCATCTCGTGGACCTCGGTTGTCCAGACGGTCACGTACGGAAACACGTCGATGAAACTGCGCACCAGCGATTGCGAGTCCTCGAGATTCTGGGTGGGCAGCGGCCACCACTGCGCGACCATGCCGCCGGGTGCCAGGCGCCGACGTGCCAGCTCGTAGAACTCGCTCGAGTACAGATTCACGACACCCGCCGCCGAGGGCGGCGGCGGCTCGAGCGTAATCAGGTCCCAGGATTCGTTGCGCCGCAGCAATTCGTGCCGGCCGTCGGCAACCCGGATCTCGATACGCGGATCGCGGGTCACGTGGAAGTTGCCACTGAACCGTTCCGCCGCCGAAATGACTTCTGGAAGAAGCTCGACGCAGGTCCGACGCGTGAGGCCGGGATCGGCGAGCAGCGCGCCGCAGGTGATCCCGGTGCCGAGCGCAATGACCATCGCCGAGCGGGGCTGCCCGGAATGGATGATCAGCGGCAGCAGCGCCTGCAGACGCATGTAGCGCTGCGACGCAAGCGAGTCCCCTGAGTTGGAGACGCCCGCGATGTACAGGCGGCGAAACTCGCCCGCCGGTGTGGCCTGCGCCAGGACGGCGACGGCTCCTCCCGCCCCCTCCTCGTAGAAATCGAGCCTGCCAACGCGGGTCTCGGCGAGCAGCCGGCCGAGCTTGTCGGTCGGCAGCCCGAATGCGGCCAGCAGGCTGACGAGCAGGAGTGCGCTACCGGCCAGGATGGTTCCGCTACTCCGCAGGGGAGATGATGCCACTGCGGCGACGCCGATGAGAGCGGACAGGATTGCAAGCAGGAACAGGGTCTTGGCGAGCCCCAATGCCGGGACCGCCACGAAGCCGACCACCAGCGTGCCGGAGATTGCGCCCGCCATGTTCCAGGCAGCGACGCGGCCAACGGAACGGCCGGCATTGCCGGCATGGCCGGTCAGGCGAACCGCCGCTGGAAACGCCGCGCCAAGCGCCAGCGTCGCGGGCAGGACCACGACCGCCGCCGCCAGCAGGAAGCGCGCATACATGCCCAGCGCATGGGATCCGGAAACGCGGCTGATCCATTGGCCGAGCGCATCCTGGGCCTGCGGCAGCCAGCCGCCGAGTACGGCGTAGGGCAGTACTGCCAGGACGCCACCGAGGGCTATCAGCAGGCCGAATGCGGCCCAACGATCCGCGACCCGATCCGCGACCCGAGACCAGAGTGAACTGCCGGCGGCGAGACCGACGAGATACATGGCCAGCACCACCGCAAAGGCTGCGCCACGGGTGCTTGTGAATGGTGCGACGAGCTGCGACCAGAGCACCTCGTAACCCATGGCGATGCCGCCGGCCAGGGCGTACAGGATGAGACCCAACGTGACCATCAGGACGGACCGCGAGTCGCTCTTGCTGGGCTGCACCGGCCGCGAGATCGGGGCAGGGCTGTCCGTGCTGCGATCGAGGACCAGGGCAAGAGCCGCGGTTACCGCGCAGGCCAGCGCTGCCGCAGCGCCCGCGCCGCGCACGCCGAGGAGGGGAACCAGCGCAAAGGGCGCCAGCAGCGCACCCAGGACCGCACCCGCAGTATTCCAGGCATAAAGCGACCCGATCTCTCGGCCCAGGGCCAGATCCACGGGTTTCGATCCACGGCTCGCCGCCGGCAGCGTTCCACCCATGAAGAACGCTGGTACGGCGACCAGCAGGCCAGGCAGGATCCAGGCGAGCCAGCCGAATCGCGCCTGCATGGCGACAAAGGCCGCCGGCGCCCAGGACATCAGGAGCGTCGTCGACGCGCCGAGTACGGCGACGAGCAACTCCAGCGCCGCGTACCAGCGCAGCGGCCGGTCCGTGCCGTCCACCCGCACGCCGACCACCGCCGCACCGCCAGCCAGACCCGTGAAGAACGCCGCGATACCGATGGAGACCGCCAGGACCTCGACCCCCACCACCAGCGTCAGCTGCTTGACCCACAGCGTCTGGAAAGCGAGGGCAGTCATGCCCGACAGGAAAAGAAGAAGCCGGATCGACGCTGGCGCACTGGATGGTGCGCCAACGCCGGTCCGGCCCGGGTCAAGATCCACCCGCGGCTTGATCATGAATCTCCCGCCGCGGGTGGTAGTCAGGCGCGAGCAGCGCGCCTAGTTGGAGCCACCCTTGGCACCCGCCTGGATCTTGTCCATGGCGTCGCCGAGGCTGAAGCTGCCCGGCTTCATCCGCGGCGGGTATTCCTGCAGCGTCTGCAAGAAGCCGCCCACGATGGTCTGTGCCGGAACCAGCACGAAGGCGTGTTCGAGGCGCCACCGCGGGTAGTCGATACCCTCGTGGTCAGCGCGCTCGAACGGGTCGGTGCGCAGGTTGAACAGCTTCGGCAGCCTGAGCGGTACCAGAGGCTCCTGCCAGACTTCGTAGCCATGGGCGCGCTGCTCCAGGAAAACAATCTTCCACTGCTCGTAGCGCAGCCCGGCAACGTCGCCGTCGTCCGTCCAATAGAAGAATTCCTTGCGTGGACCCTTGTCCGCCTCACCGCGGAAGTACGGGCCCCAGTCGTAGCCGTCCAGGTGAACCTTGTAGTTCTTGCCGCCGACCTTGGCGCCCTTCAGCAGCGCGGCCCCGACATCCTTCTGGCCGGCTGCCGCCACCAGTGTGGGCAGCCAATCCTCGTGGGAGATGATGTCGTTATAGACGCTTCCCGGCTTGACGGTGCCCGGCCAGCGAATCACCAGCGGGACGCGATAACCGCCTTCCCAGTTGGTGTTCTTCTCGCCGCGGAACGGCGTCGTGCCAGCATCCGGCCAGCTCATCGCCTCCGCGCCGTTGTCGGTGGTCCAGATCACGATCGTGTTATCGGCGATGCCGAGATCATCGAGCTGCTTCAGCAGCTGACCAATATGGTCGTCGTGCTCCACCATGCCGTCCGGATAGATGCCCAGGCCGGTCTTGCCCAGGGAACCCGCCTTGAGGTGGGTCCAGATGTGCATGCGCGAGGTATTGAACCACGCAAAGAACGGCTTCCCAGCCTTGGCGTTGCGGTTGATGAAGTCCATCGTGGCCGCCAGGGTCTCGTCGTCGACGGTCTCCATCCGCTTCTTGGTCAGCGGTCCGGTATCGGTGCAGCTCTGCTTGCCCCAGGCGCCGAAACGCGGGTCATCCGGAAGGCTGCTGACCGACTCCGTCGCGCTGCACTTGAACACACCGCGCGGCCCGTACTTCGCCTTGAACTCCGGGTTCTTCGGGTAGTCGGGATTCTCAGGCTCTTCTTCCGCGTTCAGGTGGTAGAAATTGCCCTGGAACTCGTCGAAGCCGTGAACAGTCGGGAAGTGCTCGTTGCGATCGCCGAGGTGATTCTTGCCGAACTGTCCAGTCGCGTAGCCGTGCCCCTTGAGCAAGGTGGCGAGGGTCGGGTCCTCTGCGGACAGGCCTTCCGGGGCGCCGGGCAGCCCGACTTTCAGCAAGCCGGTTCGGATCGGCGACTGGCCGGTGATAAAGGCGGCACGGCCGGCCGTACAGCTCTGCTGCGCGTACGCGTCGGTGAACATCGCGCCTTCACGGGCGATACGATCGATGTTAGGCGTCTTGTAGCCCATCATCCCCTGGTTGTAGGCACTGACGTTCCAGTAACCCACGTCGTCGCCGAACATCACCAGGATGTTTGGCTTTTGTGCGGCCTGCGCGTTGGCGATGCCGGACAGCGCCACCAGCGCTGTAATGGCAGCGACCCGCATCAGGCCGTAGTTTCGCTTCTTCATTGCAATTGCTCCTTGCAGGATCGAAATACTCGAAGTCGGTCAGTCCGCGTCAACACTTGTCAGCCAATGCTGCATCCAGCGGCGTTCGCGGGACTCTCACCCGCCACTGAATACTGCCGGGGCCGCTTTTGTCCCCGGCAGAATCTCGAAATCCGGTGTGAACGTATCCATCATGGCCATCAGCTGGCCGAAGACCCTGGCCTCGCCGTCGAGCTTCGCGTCGCCGTTCACGACTAGCTGGTCGAGCGTGGCTCTGCCCGTCACGACCAGGTCGAGGTCCGACCGGTCAATGTTGATTGTCAGTTCGGGGTTCTTGGCCTGCTGGCCCTTGATGTTGGTGAGCGTACCGTTGCTCAGCTCTACGGCAAACTTCTCGCCGTTGTCCGGTGTCACCAGGTTGATGACGAAGTGATGCCCTGCAGCCTTCCGGCTATCCAGCCGGATGCCGAGGAAGTCGAGCAGCAGGTCGGTGGTCATGGCCCGCACCAGGTCCGGGCTGGCGGCCGAGGGGGCCACTCCACCCGGCAGGCCGGAGCGCAGCTCAAAGGCGCCGGCCAGGAAGCTGTTGCGCACGCTGGGGCTTTCCTGCTGGTAGCCGATCTGCTCGAAGACATCGGCCAACAGGTCCTTCGCCTCCTGGTTGGCAGGCTCGGCATACACCAGCCTGTTGAGGATCTCCTGGGCATGGCGGTACTTGCCCTGGTCGTACAATTCGTGACCCTTGGCAAGGATCGGCTGCGCACCACCCATCATCTCGACGTACAGCGGCGCCGAGTCCTCGGGCGAAAGCGGAATCAGCGTGGCCGGATTGGCGTCCCAGTAGCCAAGATAGCGGTTAATCACGGCACGGGAATTGTGCGCTTCCGAGCCATGGTAACTGTGCGCGGCCCACTGCTGGCGCAGGCTGTCGGGAAGCCTGTAGACGTTGTGGACCTGGTTGATGGTCACGCCCTGGTTGGCCAGGTGCAGCACCTCGTTGTTGAGATGCGCGTAGGTATCCCGCTGCGCGCGCATGACTTCCTGGATGCGGGCATTGCCCCAGCGCGGCCAGCTGTGCGACGAGAACATCACGTCGGCCTCCTGACCGAACAGGTATAGCGCTTCGTTGATCTTCTTGGACCACTCGAGCGCGTCGCGGACGAGTGCCCCACGCAAGGTGTAGATGTTGTGGATGGTGCCGGTGATGTTCTCCGCCGCCCAGAACGCATGGAACTGCGGGAACCAGGTATTCATCTCGGCCGGCGCTTCGGTTCCCGGCGTGTTCTGGAACACCATCTCGACGCCGTCGATGGTGATCTGCTCGATGTCCTTGTCCACGACACGCGTCGGCGGAATCAGTCCAAGCGTGCCGGCCGCGATGTTCTTGCCTATTGACTGGTCAACATGTCCGAAGGGGCTCCGCGGCAGCAGCACACCATACTGGTAGAAAAGGCGGCGCGTCATCGCGTTGCCGGCGTAGACATTTTCAGAGACCGCATGGTGCAGGAATCCGACCGGCGCAATGATCGGCACCTTGCCACTGTTGACGTCGGCCTCGTCCACGACGCCGCGGACACCACCGAAGTGGTCGGCATGCGAATGCGAATAGACAACCGCGACGACCGGGCGCTCGCCCAGTTGCTCGTTGATGAACTTGAGCGCCGCCGCAGCCGTTTCCCTGGCGGTCAGCACGTCGAACACGATCCAGCCCGTGTCGCCCTTGATGAAGCTGATGTTGGCGAGGTCAAAGCCACGAACCTGGTAGATCCTGCCGGGCACGACTTCGTACAGGCCGTAGGCCATGTTGAGGAGCGCCTGCCGTTGCAGCGACGGATTGATGCTGTCCAGGGCCGTGTCCTGCCGCAGGAATTCGTAGCTGCCCATGTCCCAGGCTACGTTGCCGGCCTCGGCCATGATCTGCTTGTAGGGGGGTGCTGCGATGAAGCCGCGGCGCGCCTCCTCGAAATCGCGCCGGTCCGCGAGAGGCAACTTGGCGCGCAGGCCGTCCTGCAGTTTGATGGTGAACGTCGAGGGCGGCTTGCCCTTGGGGTGGAAGTGCCCGCCTGCCAGGGCGCCGGAGTCGGTAAGAACCGCGCCATCGCCGGCCGCGAGCGCCGCCCCACCGATGGCAGCCAGGCTGAGCATCAACGACAAGGCTGAGCACAGCCGTTTCATCGAAGATGACACCGGCATCTGGGGAACCTGGTTTGGAGGCGAGACAGATAAGTATTGTTACTTATCCAGTCATGTATAACAAATGCAATGTTAGTCATTATTTGATACGTTTTGCGCATGATTGACCTCCGTCTGGCCAGGAATGCCGTCACGCTGGATCGACATCGCAATTTCGCCCGTGCGGCGGCGGCCGTGGGTGTCACCCAGCCGACGTTCAGCCGCAGCATCGCCGCGCTCGAAAGGGACCTGGGGGTGCGGCTCTTTGACCGGACCAGCCGGCGGGTCGAGCCGACCGAGCAGGGACGCCTGTTTCTCGAGCGGGCCGTGGGGCTCCTGGCCGATGCCGCCCGGCTTCGGCAGGACCTGGGAGACCTCAAGGCGCTGCTTGCAGGCGGGCTGATCGTGGGTGCCGGGCCCTATGCGCTGGAAATCAGCGTGATGGAAGCCGCGGCCCGGCTGGCCGCGCTGTACCCCGCCGTACAAATAGAAATCATCGAGGGCCGGTGGCGCGAGTCGCTCCCGCAGCTGCTCTCGGGAGACATGGCCATGATCATCTCCGAGGCGGCCACAGACTCCAATGAGTCGCGGCTGATCGTTGAACCGCTGCCGTCCCGTCGGGGACATTTCTTCTGCAGGACCGGCCATCCGCTCGACGGGCTGCGCAAGCTGACGCTGGAGCAGATTCTCGTGTACCCGCTGGTTGGTCCCCGCTTTCCCAGCCGGGTTGGGGCCGCCTTCGGCGCAAGCCAGGCTGCGGGCACGATCGATCCATCAACCGGTGATTTCATACCACGAATCGCGACCACGTCGAACGCGACCGCACGCGCCCTGGTAAAGCGTACCAACGGAATAGGCATCGCGACTCGCGCCCAGATCGACGAGGACATCCAAAGCGGCGCACTGGCGCTGCTGGACATCCAGATACCCGGTCTCGAGACCCGTTATGGCATAGCCCATCTGAAGGATCGCACGCCGTCGGCGGCTGCCACAGCCTTCATGAGACTGCTCCATCAGGTCGAGGAGCAGCAGGTTGCCGCGACCGCTGACCGCGGGCACTCGCCGTAGCTCAGCGGGTCACCGCGGCAGCCGCTCGATGCACCTGGCACCACGACCCATGAAGAACGCCGGATCGGGTGGGAAAACTTGACCATCTGGAGACGGATCATCAGGCTATGCGGGACAACCGGCCTGCCCCGATCCCGGGCCGGAGCGCCGACGGGGACAAATGATAAAAAGCGCTTATTCACACGAAGAGCTGCTGCTGGCTGGTACCGGGGAGCTGTTCGGGGCGGATCGGGCGCGGCTTCCCATGCCGCCCATGCTGATGGTGGACCGCATCACCGGAATCACCGCCGATGGCGGCCCGCACGGGCTCGGGCAGGTGGTCGCCGAGCTCGACATCAATCCCGACCTCTGGTTCTTCAAGTGCCACTTCGAGTCCGATCCAGTCATGCCGGGCTGCCTCGGCCTGGATGCCATGTGGCAGTTGATCGGGTTCTTCCTGTGCTGGCGCGGCGGACTCGGGCGCGGCCGCGCATTGGGAGTCGGCGAGGTCAGGTTCACCGGACAGGTGCTGCCAAGCGCCAGGCTGGTCACCTACACCATCGACATGAAACGGGTGATCCTGCGCCGACTGCGGATGGGCATCGCCGATGCCACGATGACCGTGGACGGCCGCCAGATCTACACCGCCACCGACCTGAAGGTCGGCCTGTTCACCTCGACCGACTCTTTCTAGAGGGCTGCCATGCGTCGCGTAGTCGTCACTGGCCTGGGTATTGTTTCCAGCATTGGCAACAGCAAGGAGGAAGTCACCTCCTCGCTGCGTGACGGGCGTTCCGGCATCCGCCTCAGCGAGGAATACCGTGACATGGGCTTTCGCAGCCACGTCTACGGACCCATTGACCTGCAACTCGATGCGCTGATCGACCGCAAGGTCAAGCGCTTCATGAGCGACGGCGCCGCCTACAACTACCTCGCCCTGCGACAGGCGATCGAGGATTCGAGCCTCGCTGACGACCAGGTCTCCAACATCCGTAGCGGCCTGATCGTCGGCTCGGGTGGCGCCTCGACGGAGAACGTCATCTGGTGCGCGGACACCGCCCGGCAGAAGGGTCCGCGCAAGGTGGGACCCTACATGGTGACGCGCTGCATGAACTCCGCCATCGCTGCCAACCTCGCCACCGCCTGCAAGATCAAGGGCGTCAGCTATACGATCAGCTCCGCCTGCGCCACCAGTGCGCACTGCATCGGTAATGGCGCCGAGCTGATCCAGATGGGCAAGCAGGACATCGTGTTCGCGGGCGGCGCCGAGGAAGTGCACTGGGGCACGACCGTCATGTTTGACGGCATGGCGGCGCTGTCTTCCGCCTATAACGACCGGCCGGAAAAAGCCTCCCGGACCTACGATGCCGACCGCGACGGCTTTGTGATCTCGGGCGGCGCCGGCATCCTGGTGCTGGAGGAACTCGAGCACGCCCGGGCCCGCGGCGCGAAAATCTACTGCGAGCTGACCGGCTATGGCGCGACCTCCGACGGCGCGGACATGGTCCAGCCGTCTGGAGAGGGCGCCGTGCGCTGCATGAACATGGCGCTGCAGGACGTGCGACGCCCCATCGACTACCTCAATACCCACGGCACCAGCACGCCGATCGGCGACCTCAAGGAACTGGAAGCCATCAAGGAGGTCTTTGGCGCCAGCAGCCCGCCGGTCAGCTCGACCAAGTCCCTGACCGGCCATGCGCTCGGCGCTGCGGGCGTCAACGAGGCCATCTATTCGCTGCTCATGATGGAACACGGCTTCATCTGCGCCTCGGCCAATATCGACAACCTCGACCCGGCCGCCGAGGGCGTGGACATCGTGCGCGAGCGGCGCGACGACCTGCGCCTCGACGCCGTCATGTCGAACAGTTTCGGGTTCGGCGGCGCCAACGCCACCCTCGTCTTCGAACGCCTCGCCGACTGAAGCTCCCTCAGGCGACGCGCACCGCTTCTGGCGCAACCGTCAGGCCGCAGGATTCATTGGTACATTGCCGTCCCGGCTCGTAGAATCGGCCCGGGCGATCTGGCGGCTCCACGGAGAAATGCTGTTGGGCGATGCTGAAGTCGCGGCGCCGACGGCGGCCTTTGAGGTACGACTGAGCCGCGAGATGCGGCTCTTCGACATCGTCATGATCGGCGTCGGCGCGATGATCGGTGCCGGCATCTTCGTGCTGACGGGCATCGCCGCGGGCGTGGCCGGCCCGGGCCTGTTGCTGGCCTTCCTGCTCAATGCCGTCGTCACCCTGTTCGCTGCGGCCGCCTACGCGGAGCTCGGCTCATCGTTTCACGACGCCGGTGGCAGCTACCTGTGGGTAAAGCTCGGTCTGCAGGATCCGCAGGGCTTCATGAGCGGCTGGATGGACTGGTTCGCCCACTCCGTCGCCTGCTCGCTCTACGCGCTGGGCTTCGGCGCCTACTTCAAACTGGTCTTGCCGCTGATTGGGCTGGAGGGCTTCGACACGCCGCTGATGGCAGTCGAAAAGTGGCTTGCATTGGGCGTCATCTCGCTGTTCGCGTGGATCAACTACCGGGGAGCGTCGGAGACCGGCGGGGCCGGCAACATCATTACCATCGGCAAGATCCTGATCCTGGCGGTCTTTGTCGGCTTCGGCATCTGGATCACGCTGCAAAGGCCGGATTGGCAGCCGGTCTTCACGGACGACTTCCTGCCGAACGGCTACGGCGGCGTATTCGTCGCCATGGGCCTGACCTTCATCGCGTTTGAAGGCTACGAGATCATTGCCCAATGCAGCGAGGAGGTGCACCAGCCAGAACGAAATGTCCCGCGCGCCATCTTTCTTTCCCTGCTGATCGTGGTGCCGATCTACCTGCTGGTCGCCTTTGCGGCGCTCGGCTCGGTGCAGATTGAAGGGGTTCCCAGCTGGCAATTCCTTGGTGAGAACCAGGAAACCGCGCTGGTGGACGTGGCAAAGACTTTTTTCCCCGGTGGCGGGTTGATGATCCTGATCGGCGGCCTGCTATCGACCGTCAGCGCGCTCAACGCGACCATATATTCATCGTCGCGCGTGTCCCTGGCAATGGGCCGCGATCGTAACCTGCCGGCCTTCTTCGGCAAGGTGCACGCGGTCCGCAAGACCCCGCACGGCGCGATTGCCGGGTCGGCCGTGCTGATCGCGTTCATGGCGGTCGCCCTGCCGATCGAGACGGTGGCCAGCGCGGCCAACATCATGTTCCTGCTGCTATTCATCCAGGTCCAGGCGGTGCTGATCGTGTTGCGGCGGAAGATGCCGGAAATGCCGCGTGGCTTCCGGGTCCCGTGGGTGCCGTTCGTACCAGCGATCGGCATCCTGCTGCAATTGTTCCTGGCCGGCTACCTGTTCTTCTACAGCCCGATGGCCTGGCTGAGCGCGGCTGCGTGGATAGTGCTCGGGTTGGTGGTGTACTACATGTACGCACGCAAGCGCGACCAGGCCTACGAGCACGTGGTCGAGATGCGCGAGGCGGCCCAGCGTAAGGATTACCGTATCCTGGCCTGCCTGGGCAGCACAGACGATGCGATTCCACTGCTTGGTACTGCCCAGTTCCTGGCGCACGACCGCGACGCCGAACTGATCGGCCTGTCAGTCATAGAAGTCCCGGATGGCGAGCTCCTCGCGACGGGCCTCGACTGGGTTGGACCCGTCAAGAAGCGCCTCGATCGCGCGATCGAGCGTCTGGCACCCCGTGATGTCGAACTCAAGTCCCTGGTCAAGATCTCGCACCGGGTTTCCTTCGGTATCGCGGAGACGATTCTCGAGGAACACTGCAACGTCGTGATCATCGGTCGCGCGCGCCGTGCCGGCCTGTTCCAGCGCTTTGCGGCGACGATCGTCGATCGCGCCATACGCGAGTCACCGGCCCATACCCTGGTCGTTACCGCGGAGCGCTGGCCCAGGCGCTTTCGCCGGGTTCTGTTTGCCTATGACAGCGGACCCCATGCCAGGCTGGCTGCGGACATCGTTGCGTCGGTCGCGCAGGCAACCGGGGCCAGCGTGCTGGCGGCCCACGTGCTGCCGCCGGAAGCGACAAAGGCGGAATGCGAAAGGGCGGAAACGGAGCTGCGGGCACAGATCGTCGGATCCTGTCCCCAGGCGGACATCAGTATCGTGCGCTCCGGCGACATCGTGACCGGACTGTTGCGTGCCGCTCGCGGCAGCGACCTCATCGTGGCCGGGGGTACCGAGGCCGGTATGATCGAGCACTTGCTCGGCTACGCGGTTCCCCTGGAACTGGCGGAGCGCGCTTCCATGCCGGTCATTATCGTCTACGAGATGCCAGCCGAACCCAAGCGTTGGATGACCTGAAGCGGGTGTGAACATGGAAAACAAGCCATTCGAATCACTGCGCGACCTGGCAACGAGCCTTGCAACCTACCTGCCGACACTGCTGGCGGGCTTGCTGGTGCTGGTCATCGGCTTAGTGGTCGCGTGGGTAACCACCCGGCTGTTCGTACGCGTACTGATCTTCATGCGGCTCGACAGGGTCATGGCGCGGCTGCGCTGGACCTCCGCGCTCGATTCCGGCGACGCAAGGCATTCCCTTTTCGAACTGCTTGGGACGGTGCTCGGCGTCTTCGTATTCCTGATCTTCCTGGCCAACGCCCTGGTGATCTGGCGCTTGACGGTTCTTTCGGAGCTCTTCACCAAGTTTCTGCTGCTGATCCCGGAACTGATTACAGTCGTTCTCATCCTGATCGTCGGCTGGAGCCTGGCGAGCCTCGTCTCGCGTGCTGTCCAGCGAGTGCTCTACCGCGAGCAGTTCGCGCAGGCACGCCTGGTTGCCACGCTGGTGCGGTGGGCGGTGCTGGTGACGACCTTCGCGAGTGCGCTGGTCGAACTGAAGATCGCGGTCACTATCGTGACTGGCGCCTTCCTGATCGCCTTTGGCTCGCTCGCCGTGTGCCTGGTTCTGGCGGTGGGCCTGGGCAGCAAGCGCGGCATCGAACTCATGTGGGAGGACCACTTCAGCCGCTCCCGCGAAGCCGACGACGACGCCGGCGCACATTCTCCGGCCCGCAAGGTGGAGTAGTTCGGCTGACGATCCGGTGACGACCATCGACGCCGGTCGAATGCCGCGCCATGTCACCGCTACCGTTGCGCCGACCGCAATGGCTATTTGCCCGCCCCTGCCTGCTGCGACCGGCCCGGATTGACATCCTTTATCAACTCGGCTACCTTTTTGACACAAGGTACCTGATTACAATTTATGCTCATCGAATCCAAGCTCGCGCCCATCCGCAAGGGACTCCTGGAATTCCTGGTGCTCAAGATCGTGGGCGCAAAGAGCGTGTACGTCCCGGACATCCTCCGCCGCCTGGCCGGCACCGAATTTGCCACCCAGGAGGGCACGCTCTATCCCCTGCTCAGCAAACTGCGCCGCGAGGACCTGGTCCAGTATCAGTGGCAGGAGTCCGGCGCGGGTCCGCCGCGCAAGTACTATCGGCTTACCGAGGCGGGCCAGGCGCAGCTGGCCGCGCTCGATGAGTACTGGAATCGCATCAACCGCACCGTCTCCGACATCGGACACTGAATCATGCAACGCATCTACATCACGGCCCGGCTGAACGGCGTCAGTCTTCAATTCGACGAGGAAGCTTACGTTCGCCTCGAATCTTATCTGGCCGAGGCCGAAGGCGCGCTCGACGGCAATCCGGATCGCGCCGAGATCCTGGCCGACCTCGAGCAGGCCGTTGCCGACCAGTGCAGGCAGCGGATGCGGGCCGACCAGGTTGCCGTGACACTCCGGCAGCTCGGGCCTGCCCTGGAGGAAATCGGTCCCGTACAGATCCCAGGCTTCGACGGTGCGCCGGAGCAGCCGGCGCGGCACGCCCCACGGCGCCTGGAACAGGTCAGTGAGGGCGCACTGATCAGCGGCGTGTGCCTGGGGCTCGCACGCTACCTGCAGGTGGATGTGACGCTGATTCGCATCATCGCCATACTGCTGCTGTTCGTGTCCGGCGGCGCAATGGTCGTCGTCTACCTGATCCTGATGCTGCTCTTGCCGTACGCCCCAGCCGAATCGGGTAGCGGGCCAATAGGGAAGATTCCCGCCAAGAGTCGCGAATTCGTCGGCTTCGTGCGCGGCAAACTCGGCGCAGTGCCGAGCTGACGGCAGGGGCCACCCGGAAAGCGCCACCGGCCGCACGGCCTCGGCTAGAATCGCGCCCCCGGGGCGAAGCCCTCCCCATCCTTGGTCCTCCCGGCAGCGCAGCACGCGCGGCCCGGCCGACCATGCGTCCTGCAAGAATCAAGATTCCATGCTCTCGACCACCAACCTTGCCATCCAGTTCGACGCCAAGCCGCTGTTCGAGCATGTCACCGTCAAGTTCAGCGACGGTAACCGCTACGGCCTGATCGGCGCCAACGGCTCCGGCAAGTCGACGCTCATGAAGATCCTGGGCGGCGAGCTGGAACCAAGTGCCGGTGACGTCGTGCTGCAGGCAGGTATGCGGCTTGGCAAGCTCAACCAGAACCAGTTCGCCTACGAGGACGAGCGCGTGCTGGACGTAGTGATGCAGGGCCACGTCGAGATGTGGCAGGCGATGCAGGAGCGCGACCGGATCTACGCCAATCCGGACGCCAGCGACGGCGACTACATGCGAGCCGCCGAGCTGGAGGGTCGTTTCGCCGAGTACGGTGGCTACACTGCCGAGGCGCGCGCCGGCGCCATCCTGATCGACGCCGGCATCGACGAGTCGCGGCACCTCAGGCCGATGCGCGAGGTTCCACCCGGCCTGAAACTGCGGGTGCTGCTGGCGCAGGCGCTGTTCTCCCGGCCCGACGTGCTGCTGCTCGACGAGCCGACCAACAACCTCGACATCCACTCGATAGGCTGGCTCGAGCGGGCGCTCAACGACTACGACGCCACGATGGTCATCATCAGCCACGACCGGCACTTCCTGAACCAGGTGTGCACGCACGTCGCAGACCTCGACTACCAGCAACTCAGGATCTACCCCGGCAACTACGACGACTTCATGCTGGCCTCGGTCCAGGCGCGGCAGCGCGTCGAGGCCGCGAACGCCAAGGCCAAGGCCCAGATCTCGGACCTGCAGGAGTTCGTCCGGCGCTTCTCGGCGAACGCTTCCAAGGCGCGGCAGGCCACCTCGCGTCGCCGGCAGATCGAGAAGATCAAGATCGAGGAGATCCGGCCGTCGTCGCGGCAGAACCCGTATATCCGCTTCGAGCAGGGCAGGAAGCTCTACCGCTCCGCCGTGACCGTGGCCGGTCTGGCCTTCCGCTATCCCGGCGCGGATGCCGACGTGTTGTCGGGACTCAATTTCAATATCGAGGCGGGCCAGCGTGTCGCCGTCATCGGCCCCAACGGCATCGGCAAGACGACGTTGCTGCGCTGTCTGGCGGGCGAACTGCACCCGACCGCCGGTCACATCACCTGGGTCGAGAACGCACAACCGGGCTACATGCCGCAGGATCCACAGGCCGAGTTCAACGAGAAGACGGACCTGTTCAGCTGGATGTCCACCTGGACCGGGAAGGCCGACGACGACCAGATCGTGCGCGCTACCCTTGGCCGGCTGCTGTTCTCCGGCGACGAGGTCAAGAAGCCGGTGAAAGTGCTCTCCGGTGGCGAGAAGGGCCGCATGATCTACGGCAAGCTGATGCTTACCAGGCCCAACGTGATGCTGCTGGACGAGCCCACCAACCACATGGACATGGAGACCATCGAGTCGCTGCAGATCGGGCTGGAGAAATACCCGGGCACGCTCATTTTCGTGTCACACGACCGTGAATTCGTCGCCGGTCTCGCCACCCGCATGATCGAGCTGCAACCGGACGGGAGCGTTACCGACTTCACTGGAAGCTACGACGAGTACCTCGAGGCGCAGGGGCTGGAATCCTAGTCCGGCGCTAGGCCGCAACTCCGACTGGTGCTGCCTCGGCCGGGGCGCTGCTGCGGACGAGGTGATCGAAGGCGGCCAGCGCGGCCGTCGAGCCCGCGCCCATCGCGATGATGATCTGCTTGAACGGCACCGTGGTTGCGTCGCCTGCCGCGAATACGCCCGGCAGCGAGGTCTGTCCGCGCTCGTCGATGACAATCTCACCACGCGGCGATAGCGCCAGCGTGCCCTTCAACCACTCCGTGTTCGGCAGCAGGCCAATCTGGACGAAGATGCCCTCCAGCTCGAGACGGCGCGAATCGCCAGTGTCGCGGTCCTGCCAGGCGAGACCCACGACCTTATGGCCATCGCCGAGGACCTCGGTCGTCTGCGCGTTGACCAGCACCCTGACGTTCGGCAGGCTCCTGAGCTTGCGCTGCAGGACTTCGTCGGCACGCAACCGGGTGTCGAACTCGATCAGGGTGACGTGCGCGACAATACCCGCGAGATCGATCGCCGCCTCGACACCGGAGTTGCCACCACCGATCACGGCAACCCGCTTGCCCTTGTACAAGGGACCGTCGCAGTGTGGGCAATAGGCCACGCCACGGTTGCGATATTCGTCCTCGCCGGGCACGTTCATCGAGCGCCAACGCGCGCCCGTCGAGATGACGACCGACCGCGACTTCAGGCTGGCGCCACTGGCCAGCCGCACCTCGATCATCCCACCCGGCGCGCGGGCGGGAACCAGCTTCTCGGCACGCTGCAGGTTCATCACGTCGACGTCGTACTCGCGCACGTGTTGCTCCAGCGCCGTGACGAGTTTCGGTCCCTCGGTTTCCTTGATGGAGACGAAGTTCTCGATACCCATCGTGTCCAGCACCTGGCCGCCGAAGCGCTCGGCGGCGACGCCGGTACGGATGCCCTTGCGGGCCGCGTAGATCGCCGCGGCCGAGCCGGCCGGGCCACCGCCAATGACCAGCATGTCGAAGGCATCCTTGCCTGCAATTTTCTCGGCCTCGCGCGCTGCCACGCCGGTATCGAGCTTCGCCAGGATCTGCGCGAGCTCCATGCGTCCCTGACCGAACAACTCGCCGTTGAGATACACGCTCGGCACCGCCATGACCTGACGTGCCTCGACCTCATCCTGGAACAGCGCTCCATCGATGGCCACATGCCGAATACGCGGGTTGACCACGCTCATCAGGTTCAACGCCTGCACCACGTCGGGACAGTTCTGGCACGACAACGAAAAGTAGGTCTCGAAGCGGTAGTCGCCGTCCAGCCTGCGGACCTGTTCGATTAGGTCCGGTTCCACCTTGGGCGGATGGCCGCCCACCTGCAGCAGCGCCAGTACCAGCGACGTGAATTCATGGCCCATCGGGATGCCGGCAAAACGGACGGAGACGTCGGAACCCACTCGGTTGATGGCGAACGACGGCTTGCGCGCGTCGTCGTCGCGGCGCACCACCGTGATCTTGTCCGAAAGCGCGGCGATCTCGTCAAGCAGCCCGGACAGCTCGCGCGACTTGCCGCCGTCGTCGAGGGAGGCAGCCAGCTCGATCGGCACCATCAGCCGTTCGAGATAAGCCTTGAGCTGGGACTTGAGACTGGCATCTAGCATGGCGGGACTCCGACGGGGGATGAGACAAGGCTCCGCATCGCCGCCCCGGTCGGGGCGAGGATACGGAGCCACCAGGACCTAGATCTTGCCGACCAGTTCCAGCGAGGGAGCGAGGGTCTTCTCGCCTTCCCGCCACTTGGCCGGGCAGACCTCGCCCGGGTGTGCGGCTACGTACTGGGCCGCCCTGATCTTGCGCAGCAGCTCGCCGGCATCACGACCAACGCCGCCGGCCGTGATCTCCACGATCTGGATCCGGCCCTCCGGGTCCATGACGAAGGTGCCGCGATCAGCGAGGCCGGCGTCCTCGATCAGCACCTCGAAATTCCGCGAAATGACGTGATTCGGATCGCCAATCAGCGGGTACTGGATCTTGCGGATGGTGTCCGAAGAGTCGTGCCAGGCCTTGTGGGTGAAGTGGGTATCCGTCGAGATGCCGTAGATCTCGACGCCGAGCTTCTGGAACTCCGCATAATTGTCGGCCAGGTCGCCCAACTCGGTCGGGCAGACGAAAGTAAAGTCGGCCGGGTAGAAGAAGAACACCGACCACTCGCCCTTGATGCTGGCCTCGGTGATGTCGATGAACTTGCCGTGGTGAAAGGCAGTGGCCTTGAACGGCTTGATCTCGGTATTGATCAGGGACATGGGGAATTCCTCGTCAGTGGTTAGGTCAGGACGCACAGACTAGGCCCTGCCGATTAATAGAGGAAATCGATTGTCTCGATCTGCGCGATAGTCATTACCTATTTATGGGCTCCCCGGCCGTCGATCGCGACCGGCCACGGCACACGGCATCTCCTCGGCAAGCTCACCTCCCCGCTGTCGATCGGCGCGGTCGGCGGCCTGTAGCGGTCGGCTGGAGTCCCCGTAACGGCATTGGAGGATGGCAAATCTCTCTTTCCCGTGTCGATGATTGCAGGGACGGTGTTTAGTCCATTTCCGATCAATATTCTCGTGCTAGCGATCTTGTGGTAGCTGATCCAATCGGCTCGGCAGGAAGAACGCACTTGTAAATACCGGTCATGATATTGTTGTCTGTCTGACTGTGACACCGCCATGCTCAGGGGAGCACACCAACCTTGAACCCGATGATACGGACGATTCCTGGACTCATCGCCTACGCGCTGGTATCTGTTGCGGGAGCAGCGGAGCCCGGCAACTACGAGGCCATCACAAAGGATGATGTAGCGCACCTGGCCAAGCCGCAGTTCTCGCCTTATGCAGGGCGGAACTTCCCGACTCGCGTACTGTTCGGCGATACCCACTTGCACACATCGGTATCGGTCGATGCCGGGACGATGAACCGGATCGGACAGGAGGACGCCCTGCGCTTTGCGCGCGGCGAGGAAATTACGACCACCCACGGACTGCGAGCACGGCTTTCGCGGCCACTCGACTTCCTGGTCGTTTCCGACCATGCGGAGATGTACGGGCTGATGCCGCAACTGCTTAGCGGTGACCCGGAAGTGCTCTCCACGCAGACTGGAAAGAAGTGGTATGACGCGCTGACCAGCGGCAACAACGACACGGTGTTCGCGACCGCAATGGAGATCGTGGCCTCGTTGTCGGGCAAAGAGCCGCCCATCAAGAACGATAAGGCCGTGCGCAACGCCTGGCAGACCTACACCGCCCTGGCCGACCGGTACAACGAACCCGGGCGCTTCACCGCAATCATTGGATTCGAATGGACTGCCATCGGTGGCTACAACCTGCACCGCAACGTGCTGTTCCGTGGCGACTCCAGCGTGGCCAATCGTACCCTGCCCTTTTCGCAGTTCGACAGCCAGAATCCGGAGGACCTGTGGCGATACCTGGCCGACTTCGAGAAGCAGACGGGCACGGAGGTGCTGGCGATCCCGCACAACGGCAACCTGAGCAACGGCCGCATGTTCACAGTCGAAGCCTTCGACGGCAAGCCGCTTACCAGAGATCTGGCCGCGATGCGGATCAAGTACGAGCCACTGGCCGAGGTGACGCAGATCAAGGGCGATGGCGAAACGCACCCGCTACTTTCACCCAATGACGAGTTTGCCGACTACGAAACCTGGGACAAGTCCAACCTGAACGGTACCGAGGCGAAGAAGCCCGGAATGCTGCAGTACGAGTATGCCCGCGAAGCGCTCAAGACCGGCCTGATGCTGGAAGGCAAGCTGGGGGTGAACCCGTACAAGTTCGGCATGATCGGCAGCACGGACTCGCACACGTCGATGGCCACTGCCGAGGAGGAGAACTTCTTTGGCAAGCACTCGGGTGTCGAGCCGGAGCCGCACCGCTGGGAGCACGTCGTGATCGACGCACCGGATCCGAAATTCGTCGTCAGGGGCTGGCAGCAGGCCGCCAGCGGCTATGCCGCGGTCTGGGCAACGGAGAACACGCGCGAGGCGATCTTCGACGCCATGAAGCGCAAGGAGACTTACGCGACGACCGGTAGCCGGATGACAGTGCGCTTCTTCGGCGGGTGGAACTTCACCTTGGCGGACACCCAGTCGCGCCTGCCGGCCGGCGTCGGATACGCCAAGGGCGTTCCCATGGGCGGCGACCTGCACCGCGCGCCAGCCGGAAAAGCGCCGAGCTTCCTGGTCGCGGCCATGAAGGATCCTTACAGCGGCAACCTGGATCGCATCCAGATCGTCAAGGGCTGGCTGGATGCCAGCGGCAAGACCCAGGAGAAGGTTTACGACGTCGTCTGGGGCGGCGACCGCAAGCCAGGGGCGGGCGGCAAGCTGCCCCCAGTCGGCAATACCGTTGACGTCAAGACGGCCACCTGGACCAACACGATCGGCGCGCCGGAGTTGATCGGCGTCTGGACGGACCCGGAATTCGACGCCAAGCAGTCCGCCTTCTACTATGCCCGCATCATCGAGATTCCCACGCCGCGCTGGACCGCGTACGAGGCGTTGCGCTTCGGCATCGCGATGACGCCCGACGTGCCGATGACGACGCAGGAGCGTGCCTACACTTCGCCGATCTGGTACACACCTTGAATCCGCAAGGCACGGTGAAACAGTTCTGAGCGCCTCCCCCGCGTTCTGGAGCGCGAGAAGGGCCCGGTCGGGCCCTTCTTATTTTGCGGATTCGGCTGGAACGGGTGATGGGAATCGAACCCACGTTAGCAGCTTGGGAAGCACCGTCTCGAGCCCAATCTGGCCATTTCACCCCGTTGGCCTCCCGCTGGTCTTCTCAAGCTCGAATGCGGCGGTAGCCAATGCCAGCGAGTTCCTTGCCGGCACCAGTCGGCGAGAACTCACATCTTGCAGAACCCTGTTCTCGCCCTGGCTGGGTATGTGCCTGCCTCAGCGTACCCCTATAGATCACGCCCGCGTCAATCGACAGAAGCCTTCTGTTTCATCTCTCGGCCTCCGGCATCCAGAAGGCGAGTGTGACGCCCAATGAAAAGATCACAATCGTTGTCACGATCGCCGCGAACACCGCACCCGACAAATTCGCCGTGTTCGGCAGACCCAAATGAGCCGGAAGCGTCGATAGCACTCCTGCAGCCAGGCCGCGCGGCATCGCAACGACGAGCAGCATGAAATTCTTCCGGGAAGGTTTGCGCCCGCGTACTGCAAGCGCGACTGCAGGAATCCGGAATATGAGCAGTGTCAATGCCGCTACGGCGCCGAGCAGTATCGCGCGCGGCTCTATGGGAAACATCAGGCCGATGAGCACGAAGAAGAAGGACTTGATCAGGAAGGTAATCTGGTCCTGCATCGTCCTGCTTTCGGCGGATGGCTGAAAGGCTTGCGGGTGTGCGCCGGGGATAAAACGGGGAACGATGGTCGCTGCGTTGCCGAGTAAAAGCGCGGCAATCAGTACTGCCACCGCGCCGTTACCCTGTGCAGCGCTCGTCAACGCGTAGAGCAGGAACATCACCGCAACCAGAATGATGTAGCTTTGCCTTTGACCGCGCAGCATAGGATAGAACGGCACCAGCAGAATGCTGCACACGACACCTGCGCCCACGCCGACGCCGATTTGCCTCGCCAACGTGACAAATGGCTGCGTGACGTCTGCGATGCCTCCCACCAGCAGATCAAGGAGCGCCATGACGACAACGACGCACAGCGCATCGGTTGCCGAGGACTCCACCTCCAAGGTGCGTGCGATCTTTGCGTCAACCTTGCCGCCGCTGACCGTCGGCATCACGATCAGCGCGCTCGAACCGCCCAGAATGCCGCCCACCAGCACCCAGTACAGCGGCTTCGACGGGAGCATCCAGCCGGACTGGATACCCACCCAGAAGAATGTGCAGATTGCCGCGACGGAAAATATGAAACCCAGTATTGCGAGCAGCAGCGCACGAGGGGCGGCTTCGGTCACTTCGGCGAACTGCAACCTATAGGCCCCGCCAGTCAGAATGACCGCCAGCGCAATGGCGCCGAAAAAGGGCACCACAGGGCGCAGTAGATCCGCGGATACGATCTGGAAGACTGGCCCCAGCAGAATGCCGGCGCCGACCAGCCAGATCGCATCCGGGATACCAGTCTTGGAGAAGATGAACTCGCCCAGTGCGCCCAACAGTATGAGCCCGCCAACGATGATCAACATTCCGCCGACTGCGTCCATACGAACCCCCCGCCCCTAGATTCTCCTAACAAACCCGCTCTGGTCGGGCGACCGGTGTCCCCGGGACTCACTGGACACCTGACCATCAAGGTTTGTCAGCCACCTCGAACTGGTCGGTGCTCATTCCGCCGAGGTGGCTGTGAAGGCGTGTCGGATTGTAGAAGGACTCGATGCAGTCGGCTACGTCCGCGAGCGGGAGCTCGCTTGTCCGAGGCCTGGGCATTTGCGGAATGGCTGCAAAAGCAGTGAAAGTACCCTTAGGATACGTCTAAATGAGTGCCTGCTGACCGAAGCTGCGCGATCGCTCAGTTGGTGGCAAAGTGATCATAGAGCGTCCGCGCAACTTCGGCGACGGCACGGTCGCGGTCG
>JAHEAZ010000101.1 GCA_024642505.1 Gammaproteobacteria bacterium | reverse complement strand
GAAGTGCAGGTTGATACGCTCCATCGGCACCACCTGCGCATAGCCGCCGCCTGCCGCCCCACCCTTCATCCCGAAGCAGGGACCCAGCGAAGGCTCGCGCAGGCAGATCGCCGTGCGCTTGCCGATGCGATTGAGCGCGTCGCCCAGGCCTACCGACACGGTGGTCTTACCCTCCCCGGCCGGCGTAGGACTGATCGCGGTCACCAGCACCAGCCTGCCATCAGGCCGGGCATCCAGTCCCGCAATGTAGGCAGGGTCGACCTTGGCCATCTCCCAGCCGTAGGGAATCAACGACTCGGCCGGGATGCCGAGTTTTGCGCCGATCTCGGTAATGGGCGCGAGGTGCGTCTCGCGAGCAATTTCGATGTCAGATTTCATGTTCTTTTCCTGAAACACCCAAAGTGACAATCCCTGCCTCATCGACGCCGCCAGCTCGTCCCCCCGGCCCCGTCTTCCAGGATCACACCGCGCGACGCCAGCTGGTCGCGTATGCGGTCCGACTCCGCCCAGTCCTTCGCCCGCCGTGCCGTGACCCGCCGCTCGACCAGCTCGCCGATCTGCTCGTCGGTCAGCCCATCAGCCCCCTGCTCGCCCGCGGTCAACTCAGAGGGCGTAGCAAGCCAGGCGTCCGGCTCGTGGGTCAGCAGCCCGATCACCCCTGCCAGTTCCTTGAGTTCCGCAGCAAGCCCCTTGGCCGCGGACCTGTCGCCCTGCGCCCTGGCCGTATTCAGTTCGCGGGCCAGCGATTGCAGCACGGCCAGCGCCTCCGCAGTATTGAAATCGTCGTCCATGGCTTCACGGAACCGCCCGCTCCACTCCGTCGCAGATGACGATTCCGCCGGTTCGACGTCGCGTAATGCCAGGTACAGCCGCGACAGGGCCGCGTCGGCCTGGCGCAGGTTTTCTTCCGTGTAGTTGATCGGTCCGCGGTAGTGGCTGGAAAGAACGAAGGCGCGCATCACCTCCGGCCTTAGCCTCGGTAGCACGTCACGCACGGTGAAGAAGTTGCCCAGCGACTTGGACATCTTCTCCTCGTCGATGCGTACGTGCCCGTTGTGCATCCAGACGTTGACGAATGGCGAGTCGCAGGCCGCGCAGGACTGGGCGATCTCGTTTTCGTGGTGCGGGAACTTGAGGTCGATACCGCCGCCGTGAATATCGAAATGGGGCCCGAGGAGGCTGGTCGACATGACCGAGCATTCGATGTGCCAGCCGGGACGTCCGGCTCCCCAGGGCGAGTCCCAGGTCGGCTCGCCCGGCTTGGCCGCCTTCCACAGCGCGAAGTCGAGTGGATCGCGCTTGTGCTCGCCGATCTCGATGCGTGCGCCGGCGCGCAGGTCGGCTGTCTTCTTCCCGGACAACCTGCCGTAGGCGGCAAAGCTCGAGACCGAGTAAAGGACGTCACCGTCGGCGACGTAGGCATGACCCTTGTCGATGAGCGTCTGTATCATCGCGACGATCTGGGGGATGTACTCGGTCGCGCGCGGCTCGTGATCCGGCCGGACCATGCCAAGCGCGTCGCAGTCCTCGTTCATCGCCTCGATGAACCGTGCGGTCAGCGTTGCGACCGGCTCGGCGTTCTCCGCCGCCCGCTTGATGATGTTGTCGTCGATGTCAGTGATGTTGCGCACGTAGGTCACGTCATAACCACGCCAGCGCAGGTAACGGCTGACGACGTCAAAGACCATGAGCATGCGCGCGTGTCCGACGTGGCAATAGTCGTAGACGGTGATGCCGCAGCAGTACATGCGGATCTTGCCCGGATCGATCTCCTGAAAAGCCTCCTTATGACCGGTCAGCGAATTGTGAATCCTGAGCATCAGTCCTTTCCCTGCGGCCGTGCAGCCAGCGCGCTGAATCGCCTGTGGATTGTTGCCTGCGGCAAGGCCGCCAGCAGCGGGCCCAGCTCGGGCCCGTCGCGGCGCCCGGTGAGTGCGATCCTGAGCGGCATGAACAACCCCGCCCCCTTCCGCCCGGTGCGCTGCTTCAGTTCACGGGCCAGCGCCGGCAGGTCCGGTCCGGTGACCGCCAGCGAGTCCAGGGCGGCGGCGAAGAACTCGGGACCGGCGCGATCCACCAGCTCCCGCAGGTCGGCCTGGAGCGACGGCAGTTCCCCGAACAGCACGTCCACCCATGGCAGCGCGTCGACCGGGAACACGACGTTATGACTGACCGTAAGCCCCAGTAGCCGTCGCTCGGCCGGCCGAAGGGTTGCCGGCAGGACCGGCGCGAGCCAGTCCTGTAGCGCCTGCCCATCAAGACGCTTGACCGCCTCGCGCTGCCAGTGCTGCAGCTGCACCTCGTCAAAATGCGCCGGCGCCCGTCCCACCCGCTCGAGCAGGAAGGCGCCGGGCTGGTCGGCAGGGTCGATCCACTCGTCCGGCGCACCCGCATGGCCGAGCCGCAGCAGGTAGTTGGTGACCGCAGCAGGCAGGTAGCCGGCGTCGCGCAGGTCGCCGACGCTCACGCTGCCGCGCCGCTTCGAAAGCGGCGCGCCGTCAGGACCCAGCAACATCGGCAGGTGGCCGTACTCCGGCCGCGCCAGGCCGAGCGCCTCCAGCAGCATCAGCTGGCGCGGCGTGTTGGTCAGGTGGTCCTCGCCCCGCAGGACGTGGCTCACCCGCATCAGCGAATCGTCGAGCACGTTGCAGAAGAAGAACATCGGCACGCCATCGGCGCGGCGAATGACGAAATCACCGATGTCGTCGGACGAAAACTCCTGCGGCCCGCGCACCAGGTCGTCAAACTCGACTCGCTTCCCCGCTGGTACGCGGAACCTGAGCGTCGGGCGGCGCCCGGCCGCCTCGTGTCGTGCCCGCTGCGCTTCAGTCAGGCTCCGGCAGGTTCCCGCATAACGTGGCGGCAGACTCCCAGCCAACTGTGTCCGACGCGACACCTCCAGCTCCGCTGCGGAGCAGTAGCAGGGATAGGTGCGCCCCGCCGCCCCGAGCCTGGCGTAGTGCTCGTCGTATAGGGCGCCTCGCTCGGACTGCCGGTAGGGACCCAGCGCGTCTTCAGACCCAGGGCCGGCGTCCCAATCGAGCCCCAGCCAGCCAAGGTCCTCGAGCTGTGATGTCAGGTGCGCCTCGCTGCCGCGCTGCTCGTCCGTGTCCTCCACCCGCAGCACGAATCGCCCCCCGCGCCCCCGTGCCAGCAGGTAGCTGAACAGCGCGGTCCTGGCATTGCCCAGGTGCATGCGTCCGGTCGGACTGGGCGCATAGCGCGTGGTGAGTATGTTTGACATCAGCCGCACAGTTTACGGGATTGGGGCCAGCCGCTCACGCAGTGCCATCGGTTAAGATGCGGCAACACAAGACTACTGCAGGGAACTGACCCATGAATCGGCAATTACGCGGCGGTTACCGGGCAGCGGGACGATGCCTGGCACCTCTTCTTGGCGGACTGGTAATGATGTCGTCGCTTGGCGTAGCAGCGCAGGAATCGGCCACGCTCGAGCCTCGGGTCCGGATCCAGACTACAGCCGGTGATTTCGTGGTCGAACTCGATACGGTGCGTGCGCCGCTGACTTCAGAGAATTTCCTTCGCTACGTCCGCGACGGCTTCTATGACGGGACGCTGGTCCATCGCGTGGTACCGAATTTCGTCGTCCAGGGTGGCGGATTTGGGGCCGACTACCGCGAAATGACCGTGCGCGGACCGATTCCCAACGAGTCAGGTAACGGCCTCTCCAACCGGCGCGGCTCGCTCGGGATGGCGCGCGGCGAGAGTCCGCACTCGGCGACCTCACAGTTCTATGTCAACCTGAACGACAACCCCGGCCTCAATCCGCTGCCGAGCCGCTGGGGCTATGCAGTATTCGGTCAGGTAGTCGAGGGCCTGGACGTGCTCGACCGGATCGCGCACGTGGTTACCGGGCAGCGCGGGCCTTTCGGGGCCGATGCGCCGCTCCAGCCGATCCTTATCACCCGCGCGCAGGTCATCGGCGAAACCCGGCCCGCGTCGCTGCCGGTGCCAGCCGAACCCCCGTTGCCACCCGCCACGGATGCGGCCGACAGCGGCGATGGGGCGGTGCCAACCGAGGGTGAAGGGATTCCAGCAGGTGACGATCAGGCAGCGGCGGACAGGAGCGAATCACGGCCGTGACCAGGCTGTTCGCGTCCGACATGCACCTCGACCAGTCCCGCCCGGACATCACGGCCCAGTTCCTGCAGCTGCTCGACGGACCCGCCCGCGATGCACAGTCCCTGTACCTGCTCGGCGACCTGTTTGAAGTCTGGCTCGGCGACGACGAGCCAGGCGAACTGGGCGAGCAGCTGATTGCCGCGCTGGCGTCGCTTTCGGCGACCGGCGTGAGCCTGTTCGTAATGCAGGGCAATCGCGACTTCCTCATGGACGAGCGCTTCTGCGAACGGGCCGGCGCGAGCCTTCTGGTTGACCCGACGATCGTGACCATCGGCAGCGAGCGCGTGCTGGTGACCCATGGCGATGCCCTGTGCACCGGCGACGCCGCCTATCAGCGGCTGCGTTCCCTGGTCCGGGACCCGCAGGTCCGGCGCGAATTCCTGGCCCTGCCGATCGACCGACGCCGGGAACTGGCCGAGCAGGCCCGCGCAGGCAGCAGGGCGCATCTTGCCGAGGCGGACGAATACATCACTGACGTGAGCCAGGATGCCGTGGAACGCGCAATGCGGACTGCGGGCGTTACAAAGCTGGTGCATGGCCACACACACCGCCCGGCCGTGCACCGGTTCCAATGCGACCAACTCGACTGCACGCGGATCGTGCTCGGTGACTGGCACCACCAGGGCAGCGTGTTGCGTTGGGACGGGCAGGGATTCGAGTTGATGGCACTGCCGAGAACGTGAGCCGAAAGCGGTGCACTCCTGCATCTCATCGCTCACGACCGACGCTTCATGCTCTCCTCCGGCTGGCCGCCGACCGGTGGGCCGGAATGAAACCTGAACTGGCCATCCGGCGCCGTCGCCAGCTCCGCTTCCACGCTGGCGAGTGCCTCGAGGCTCGAATCCAGGTCCGGGCCGCTGCGCTGTGCATGCTCCCGTGCCAGATCCAGGTACAGCGTGAAATGCCGGGACTCGGATTCACAGAGTCCACGGTAGAAGCCCGAAAGCGGTTCCCCCAGCCTGGGCGCAAGGCCCGCGAAGCGCTCGCATGACCGGGCCTCGATCAACGCCCCACAGACAAGCAGATCGAGACGACGGCGCGGCTCGGTTGGGGCCACCGCGGCCCGCAGGCCTTCGGCATAGCGCGACGGCTTGAGGCGGCGATACGACAGTCCAGATAATTCGAGGTGCTTCTGCACCTGCTCGAAATGCCGCAGTTCCTCGCGCGCCAGCCTCGACAGCTGACGCGTCAGCGCAAAGTCCCCGGCATAGGCGAACATGAGAGCCAGCGCGGTCGAAGCGGCTTTCTTCTCGCAATTGGCGTGGTCGAGCAGCAACTCGTGCAGGCGTCCGACAGCCGTATCGAACCACGCCGCAGGCGTTGGTAACAGCAGGATACCATCGGGTGTTTGCGCGGCTGCGCCGCGCCAGCGGCCGTCAGAAGCCCATTGCGGCGCGCTCGGCCTCATCCCGTTCCGCTTCCTTCAATACGTCGACCAGTTGTTCGGCGGAAGAATACCGGTACCGCGGATCCTTGGCGATGCACTTATAGATGATCGACTCGAACCGCTTCAACTCGGGCTTCATGGGCGGCAGGGGCTCGTTTGCGTGCTTGTAGATGACCTGCATCGGCGTGCCGGCGACATAGGGCTTACGCCGCATCAGCATCTCGTACAGGATGACCCCGAGGCTGTAGATGTCACTGCGTTCGTCGGTCTCGTGGCCGTGGCCCTGTTCCGGGCTCATGTAATACGGCGTCCCGAATATCTCACCGCTGCCGGTTATGGACGCGTTGAGTTCGAGCTGCTTCGACATGCCAAAATCGATCAGGACCACGGAGCCGTCCTCGCGCAGCATGACGTTGCCCGGCTTGAGGTCGCGATGCTGCACGCCGGCCTGGTGCAACACCTTCAGCGCCTCGGCCATCTGTCTAACCAGTGCCGCTGCGGCATGCGGCTTGATACCCTGCTTGATCCGCGCCCGAAGGTCGCCCTGGGGAAAATATTCCATGGCGATGTAGGCATAGTCGTCGCCGGCGCCGAAGTCGAAGATTCGCACGATGTTGGGATGGCGAATGTTTGAGGCGATCTCGTATTCGCGCAGGAAGCGATCGAAGGAACCTTCACTCTTGCCGTCCATCTCGGGCGCCTGCCGCAGCACCTTGAGCGCGACCTGCGACTTGTCCTTCATGCTTTCGGCGAGGTACACGGTCGAGACCGGGCTTTCGGCGAGCTTGCGGACGAAGCGGAAGCCGCGAATCGTCAGGTTACCGAAGCGGCAGGCGCGATCCACCTCGTCCGTTCCGCCCACCGGCTCAGCGCGGCTGGCCTTGCCCTGGGCGGCCCGCAGCACCTCGACCAGGCGCTTGTGGTCGATCTTGCTCTTGGACAGACAGGCCTGTGCACCAGCCCGCATGGCGGCCTCCTCGTCCGCCGGGGAGGGACTGGAGAGGAGGTAGACCACGGGCGGGAAATTGGGCCGGCGGCGCAGGTCCTTCAGCCACTCGAGTCCGGAGTCGACCCCCGGCTGATCGTCAAGCAGGACGACGTCGTAGCCAGATGCCTGGAAATCGGCCGGCAGCCGCCCCTTCGAGGAAGGGTCGTACTCGGCGACCGACGCGGACTCGAAAGCTGTCGCAACGTGCTGCGAAAGCAGCCGCCGGTAGACCTCTTCGTCGTCTATGACCAGCACACGCAAGCCCATGCGAGTATTTTACATACTGGGGCCGGGTTGGAGACTGTGATTTGGGTCAAGCTGCAGCGTGAGCAACAGGTCGCCGACGTTGGTACCCGTCGGCCCAGTGTGAACCAGATCACCACTTGCCTCGAGAAAGCGGCCGCTGTCGGCCCGTGCCAGGC
>JAHEAZ010000100.1 GCA_024642505.1 Gammaproteobacteria bacterium | reverse complement strand
GAGGCGCGGGTTGGTACCTCCGGTATCTACGTGCGCTACGGTGGCCAGTTGCGTACGGCGATGACCCAGCTCGGCGCGGTGCCGGGCTTCGAGTATTTCTCGGTGCCGGGCGCCGACCTGTATACGCGCTTCGAACAGTTCCCTGGCGCGCCATCGGTCATGGACCGTGAAACGATTGCGTTCAAGGGGAACTTCAGCATCGGCGACGACGGATACACGGGCGTCTATTTCCGTAACTTCCGTCGCAACGGCGGCATGGCGCCGGTGACGCTGGTGGCCTCGTCGTTGACGACGAACATTCCTGGTACCAGCAAGCGCTTTGGCAGCACGGCACCACCGAGTGCGACGGACGGCTACATGGTCTTCGTCGGACTCGACGACGAAGATTCGCCGACCCAGGGCGGCATCTACCGGGCCAGCCTGAAACGCCCAACGGCGCTGGAATCACTCGTGAAGATTGGTACGTCCGTGCCGGGTGTCAACGGCGCGAAGTTCACGCGCTTCGGCGAAAGCCTGGCGCTGGGCGAGCAGGCCCGGTTGGTGGCGTTCTGGGGTGCGTGGGGAAGCGCGACCTACGACAGGACAGTGACCTGCCCCACCGAGGGCAACAAGGAACGGCGTGCCTACTGCAACGATGTCGTCTGCCCGGGCGGGACTTGCGTCGTTAAATTGCCGGTGAATGAAGGCATCTTCGTCTACGACAGCAAGTCGAAGTCCGTGGTGCCAGTCGCCAGAGTCGGCGAGGAGGATGTCGAGACTTTCCTGTATTGCAAGTTCTCCGGCCGCGCACCGGGTGCGAGTTCCGGCTGTGGTAACGGGGAAGGCGGCAACGAGGACTTCGATAACTACGAGGACGGTGAGCTGGCCCGCTGGCGCTGCGGCGCCTACGTGGCGCTCGCCAGCCGCGGCACCGCGTACTACCAGGTCGCGTACAAGGCAGTGCGTGATGGCGAGACAGGACTGTACCTGTGGGACAGCCGCCCGAGAAAATCGCTGCAGACGGTGCTCGAGACCGGCATGGATGCCGGGGTGCTCGACCTGAACGCGGCGGGCATGAAGATCACCGGCATCGGCATCGAGCGCGATGGCTTCCGCAAGGGCTGGATGGCCATCACGGCCAGCATGGCCGCGCCGGCATCCGGCGTCGCAGCGGCGGCGGATGATGGTCACTCCGATGAGGCGGAAGGCGGGGCAGGCATCTACCTGACCCGCGTACCGGGCTGGTCAGACTTGGACGAATGACCCTGACCGTTCGTCCCTGAAGGGGCGGGCGTGGTCCATACGGCTGCGTCCGCCCCGATTGCAGGTCGACTGGCTGGCGGGAGCGGCGAGCTGTCGGTCGCTTGGCTCAGGCCGGCTGGTGTCGCCTGATCGCTGCCACCACGGCCTCCAGCTGGCCGGCGAGCCGTTTGAGCCCGACGTCGCCGACCTCGGCTGCGCGTTGACTCAGGATCCCGGCCAGACGGCCGTAATACCAGAGTTGATCTGCCTTGCTCTTGGCACGGAAGCGCTGCCAGACCTCGTCGCCGAGGGTCTCGTAGTCCACCAGGATGGCGCGCGCGTTGTGCAGCTTGTCGGCGCAGCTGACCCGCAGCGCGCCGGTGTCCAGCTGCTTCTCGAGCTTCTCCAGGTAGGCTTTCTTGCGCGCCTTCCATTCCTCCGGCGTGCCCTTCTGCGCTGGGCGACCTTCGGGCAGGTATTCGTCGTCGGTGCAATGCATGACCAGGTCGCGCACCCGTGCGCCAAACAATTGCTCGATGTCGTGCTTCAGTGCACCGCGGCCGGTCGGCGGGTTCGCCTTGCAGCGCGTGACGTAATCATCGCCGCGGTCCTCGACCGAGTCGTGCAGCAGTCCCGCAATCGCCTCGTCCTCGTCGCCGTCGTTTTCCATGACCAGCGCGGACACCGACAGCAGGTGGGACAGGTAGGCGACGTCGGATCCTTTCTTCATGTGGCCTTCGTGCACTTCGGCGGCGTACTGCAGCGCCTGCTTGTAGCGGTCCGTCAGCATGGCTCGGGGCTCCCGGTGTCAAACCGAAGCCTATCGGCCAGGACGGGCTTGGGCCATCCGCGCAGACCGCTAGTGGCCGGACAGGCAGCCTGGCAATGGGCCGTTGCTGCATCCGCTGCGCCCCGGCCCGCGAACTGCCTCCAAGCCGGGTCCCTGGGACCCCTTGGGGTATAGTCTCGACTGGGCCCGCAGGGCTGGAGGAACCGACATGGCAGCCAGGAAGAAAGCGACGACCGTCAGCACGGTCAGCCAGGACCAGGCCGAAGAGGCGGTCCGCACGCTGCTGCGCTGGGCCGGAGAGGACCCGAGCCGCGAAGGCCTGCTGGACACGCCGCGCCGCGTGGTCGACGGTTATCTCGACTGGTTCTCCGGCTACAAGATCGATCCTGCCGAATACCTGGCGCGGACCTTCGAGGAAGTGGCCGGCTACGACGAAATGGTGGTGCTGCGCGACATCGAGTTCGAGTCGCACTGCGAGCATCACATGGCGCCGATCATCGGCCGCGCGCACGTCGGCTACCTGCCGACCAACAAGGTGGTCGGTATCAGCAAGCTCGCCCGGGTGGTGGAGGGCTACGCGCGCCGCTTCCAGGTGCAGGAGAAGCTGACTGCGCAGATCGCGCAGTGCATCAACAAGGTGCTCAAGCCGCGCGGCGTGGCGGTGGTCATCGACGCCAAGCACGAGTGCATGACCACCCGCGGCGTACACAAACGGGGCGTGTCGATGGTTACCAGCCAGATGCTGGGGCGCTTCCGCACCGATCCGCGCACGCGCACGGAATTCCTGCGCTATATCAACATCACCGGGGTACAGTGAGCGCGGCACGGCCGTTTTCTGGTCCGACTGCGGCGACTACGGATCGGCAAGGCGGCGACGACGCGCCATAGGTGGGCATGCCAGCCGCGCCGATCGCGGCGGCGTGTGCCATGCGTTCCATCTATCAAGCCCAGCTCGTCAATGGCGCCTTCGGCGACCCGGTCTTGCTGATCGACTTCAGGTTCGAGCGGCGCGCCCTGCTGTTCGACCTCGGTGACGTCGCCACGTTGTCCACGCGCCAGCTGCTGCGGGTCTCGGACGCGTTCGTGTCGCACGCACACATGGATCATTTCGCCGGATTCGACCACCTGCTGCGGGTTTGCCTCGGGCGTGACTCCGGCATCGCGCTCTACGGCCCACCGGGCTTCATCGCCCAGGTGGGCCACAAGCTCGCCGCCTACACCTGGAACGTCATCGAGCGCTACCAGACCGAGTTCGTGGTGACCGTACACGAGGTGAGCCTGGACTGGCGGCTGTCGAGCGCCCGTTACTCGAGCCGGCAACGCTTTGCATGCGAGCCGCTCGGCGAAACGCAGCTGGTGCCGGGCGTGCTGGTGGATTCACCGGCGTTCCGGATCCGCGCTGCGTTCCTCGATCACGGCACGCCCTGCCTGGCGTTTGCCTGCGACGAGGCATTTCACATCAACGTGTGGAAGCCACGCCTGCACGCACTGGGCCTGCCGACCGGAGCGTGGCTCACCGAGTTGCGCCGCCACGTTCGCGCCGGCTCGCCGGACGACACGCCAATCGTCATTCGCTGGCAGGATCGGGAAGGGCAACGTGAAAGGATCATGGCGGTAGGCGAGCTGAAGCACGAGGTGCTTGAACTGACCCCGGGCCAGAAACTGTGCTACGTCACGGACGTCGCCATGACGGCGGACAACGCGGCGCGTATCGCCGAACTGGCGCGGGACGCCGACCTGCTCTACATCGAGGCAGCGTTTCTCGATGCCGATGGCGCGCACGCACGGCGCAAGTCGCACCTGACGGCGCGGCGTGCCGGCGAGATCGCAGCACTGGCGGCAGTCCGCAAGGCGATCCCGATTCACTTCTCGACCCGATACCTCGGCCAGGGCGAACTGCTCGAGCGGGAATTTGAGTCGGCCTGGCGCAGGGCCGCGGCGGCAGCGTCGCCGCCTTCAACGCTGGGGGACCCGGCGCAGCCGTGCGCCGCTGTCCGGGGAGGTTGACGGCCCGCCGGGGCCATGACCGGTCGCGCCCGGGAGGGCAGCATGAGCAAGGATCCGAAGGTGCCGATCGAGCGTCCGGGGCGTGAAGCCCAGGGCGCCCTGCTCAAGGACGTGCAGGACGCCGAGAAGGCGTTCCTGTCGGGCAAGCGCAATCGCGAGGCCGATCTCGAAAGCGTGGTGCGGTTCTTCCTGGAATTCCTGCGTGGCTTCGAGAGCTTCGACTTCGAGGGGCCCTGCGTCACCGTGTTCGGGTCGTCGCGCTTCCGCGAGGACCACCCCAACTACCAGCTCGCCCGCGACCTCGGTCATGCCTTGGCCAAGGCCGGCTACGTGGTGATGACCGGCGGTGGGCCCGGGATCATGGAGGCGGCCAACCGGGGCGCGCGCGAGGCGGGCGGCCTGAGTCTCGGCTGCAACATCCGGCTGCCGCGCGAGCAGCAGCCGAACCCTTACCTCGACCGCTTCATCGAGTTCGAGCACTTCTTCATCCGCAAGGTAATGCTGGTCAAGTACTCCTGCGCCTTCGTGGTGATGCCGGGCGGCTTCGGCACGCTCGACGAAGCCTTCGAGGTCATCACGCTGGTGCAGACCGGCAAGCTCGAGCGTTTTCCCGTCATCTCCATGGGCGGCGATTTCTGGACCCAGTTGCGCGCCTTCGCGGCCGACACCATGCTGAAGGAGGGGGTCATCAGCGCCGACGATGTCGAGTTCATCCACGATGCGCCGACCATCGAGGCCGCGCTCGAGATCATCCGACAACGTTGAGCCCGGGAGGCAGCTGATGTTCCTGAAGTCGCTCGAGGTCCAGAACTTCCGCGGCATCGTCACGGGGCGACTCGACCTGGACGAGACCACCGTGCTGATCGGCGAGAACGACTGCGGCAAGTCGAGCCTGCTCGCAGCGCTGGAGGTGGTGCTCGCTTCGGGCAACGGCGATCGTCCGGTGGTCGAACTGCACCACTTCCATCGCCCGAGTGACCCGTCCCTGACGTTGCAGGGCCCGGTAAAGATCGACCTGGTGTTCGAGGAACGCGCGGCCGGCGAGTGGAACGAAGCGTCGCTGGGCATGCTGGCGCGGCAGCTGCCGGCACCCGCGGGAGGTTCGCGGCACCTGGTGGTGTCGGTGACCGCCGCGGCGCCCGGGAGCGACGAAACCCCGGTGACGCACTGGAAGATCTTTGCGGCGGGTTCGGCCGGCGCCGCGTCACAGGACGACCTGGACCATCTCGGCGCGATCCGGCGGCTCTGTCCGCTGGTGTGGCTGCGCAGCGGCATGCTGCTGGGCGCGACCGGCGACGGGCCGGCAGTCGAGCCCAACCCACCGGCCCGTGGCGAGCTGGCCAAGCTGGCGACCGAAGTGGAGTCGCACTACGAGGCGCTGCTGGCTGGAACTTCCTCCAACGAGCTCGAGGAGCTGAAGGCCGGTTATGAGGCGGCCCGTGAACTGCTGAAGCGGCGGGCCGAGGAATATCACTCCGCCGGCAGCCTGTCCCACACGCCGGTCAGCGAGGTGCTCGGTCGGCGGGCGGATCATCGGCCAGCCGGGCTCGCCTTCCACGGCTCGGCGGCGCAGCAGATCGGCGTGCTGATCGTGACGGCCGCAATCATCCGCCACGGACTCGGCAAGTGGGCGGCGGGCACCACGCCGCTACTGGTGGTCGAGGACCCGGAGGCGCACCTGCACCTGATGACGCTGGCATCGGTCTGGGGCCTGCTCGAGCATGCGCGCGCGCAGAAGATCATTGGCACGCAGTCGGAGACCTTGCTGGCCGCGGCGCCGCTGCACTCGATCCGGCGCTTGACGCGCACCCAGGGGCGAATGCGCCAGTGGCGGGTCCGCGAGGGTGCCCTGGGCCGGGAGGATACCCGCAAGCTCAGCTATCACCTGCGTGCGCGACGCGGCGAAGCCATGTACGCCCGTTGCTGGATGCTGGTCGAGGGAGAGACGGAATTCTGGATGATGCCGGAGCTGGCCCGGCTGTCCGGATACGACCTCAACCTGGAAGGCGTGGCGCTGGTCGAGTTCGCCCAGTGCGGCCTGCCACCGCTGATCAAACTCGCACGCGAACTCGGTATCGAGTGGCACGTGCTGACCGACGGCGACCGGACGGGGCAAGACTACGCGGACGAAGCGCGCTCGATGGCGGGCGCCGAGGCGGACTGGCGGTTGACGCGGCTGCGCGAGCCGGACATCGAGCATTGCCTGTGGCGCCACGGGTATGCCGGCGTCTACCGCCATTCGGCCGGCATCGAGCGGCCGGACGACCGCCGTGGCGCTACGCGGCGGGTGATCCAGCGCGCGATCAAGCGCCACTCGAAACCCTACCTGGCGTTCGAGGCCCTGGCTGCTGTCTCGGCCACAGGATCGCCCGGCGTGCCGCCACCGCTCAAGCGCACCATCGACACCTGCGTGCAGCTCGCACGCGGGGCGCCTGAGCGCAGCGAAGCACAGCGATCGCCTCGCAAGCACCGGCACGGCCGGCACGGCCGGCGCAGGTGATCAGGATCTCACTATGTGGCGCGGCGGGCGAGGTAACGGGATCCGGCTACCTGGTCGAGACACCGCGCTCGACCGTGCTGGTGGATTTCGGCGTCTTCCAGGGCGGGCGCGAGGCTCGCACCCGCAGCCGCGAACTCGGGCCGGTCGATCCGGGGCGCCTGAATGCTGCGATCCTGACGCACGCGCACATCGATCACTCCGGCCGCCTGCCGCGGCTCTACGCGCAGGGTTACCGCGGCAGCGTCTGCGCCACGCCTGCGACCCTGGCCTTGACGCCGATCCTGCTGGAGGACCTGGCGCGGCTCGACGTGGAATGGGTGGCGAAGCTCAACCGTGCGCGGCAGCGGGCCGGCAAGGAGCTGCTCGCGCCGATCTACACGCTGGAGGACGTCCGGCGCATGCACCGGCGCGTGCGCGCGCTGCGCTACGGCAGCCCGCAGGAAATTGCTGCGGGCGTCACGGCGCGGTTCCACGAGGCCGGCCACATCATGGGCTCGGCCAGCATCGAGCTGATCGTCGAGGATGGCGACGCCGAGAAGGTCATCGTGTTCTCGGGCGACATCGGACCGAAGGGGGTGC
>JAHEAZ010000035.1 GCA_024642505.1 Gammaproteobacteria bacterium | reverse complement strand
ATCACGCCCCCGCCACGGAAGGTCGTGTCCAGCAGCCGCCACACATCGACGCGGGTGAGCGTGCGCACCCATTCCTCCAGACTCCGCCACTGGTTGCTGGCGTAGGCACCGGCAACCAGGGCGCCCACCGACGCTCCTGTCACCACATGCGGCCGGATACCCCGCTCCTCCAGCGCTTGCAGGACCCCCAGATGGGCCCAGCCGCGGGCCGAGCCGCTACCCAGCGCCAGGCCGATTCGGGGAGTTTCAGGACTGTCGCTCATCCGACAAGTCTACCGGGGCCGGCTCAGGCCGGGCGGCCGTACAAACAACCCCTCGCGCACGCGCCGGGGAGACATCGGCGGTGGTGCCCGGGTACCATCGGCGCCCCATGCCCGCCGCTGCACTCTGGCCACGCCGCCCCCCTGCCGCCCGCGCCTGCGCGGTGGCGGCGCTCGCCTGGCTGTTGCTCGCCAGCGGCTGCGGTCGCGATACAAGCTCCTCGGGCCCGCCGGCGGAGGTGCCCACCGCCGCCAGCATGAAGATCTACCGGCACGGCCTGGACCAGGGTCCGTCGAGCCTCGATCCGGCCCAGTCAGCCAACATCTATGCCAACCATGTGGCCATCAATGCGTACGACACCCTGTTTTCCTACCAGTACCTGGCGCGGCCGTACCAGCTGAAACCCAATCTCGCCGCCGGCTGGCCGGAAATTTCCGCCGATCTGCTCGAATACACCATCCACATCAAGCAAGGCGTCCACTTCGTCGACGACCCGGCCTTCCCTGACGGAATCGGCCGCGAACTCACTGCCGAAGATTTCGTCTATTCCATCAAGCGCCATTTCGATCCGGCAACCCGCGCGCAGGGCGCCTGGCTCTGGCAAGGGCGCATCGCGGGCCTCGAGGAATGGAAGGCCGCCGGGGCCGATCATGCGAAGGAGGCCGAGGGCCTGGTCGCGCTCGATCGCTACACGATCCGCATCCGCCTGACGCAGCCCTATCCGCAGCTGCTCGATACCCTGACGCAGGGATACTCGGCAATCGTCCCGCGCGAAGCCGTTGCGTACTATGGGCGCGAGTTCGCGGTCCATCCGGTCGGGTCGGGACCCTTCCGCGTCGTTTCCTACGACACCGCGCGGATCGTCATGGACCGCAACCCCAAGTACCGGCAGGAACCGGTCGACATCTGGGAGGAAGGCTACGACCCGGCGACCCAGGGTGAATTCGGGCTGGAGCGGATCCAGGGCCGCTCGCCGCCGTTCATCGACCGGCTGGAAATCCACTTCATCAACGAGTCCTCCGCCCGCTGGAATTCCTTCGCCAAGGGCGACGAGGTGCAGTACGTCACGGTCCCCAACGAACAGCTCGACCGGGTACTGGCCACGCGTGACCCGGTGACCTTCAGGCAGGAGATCTCGGACCGTTATTTCGGCTACGCGGGGCTCGAGGCAGGCTTCGTCTTCATGGCGTTCAATCTCTCCTACCCGGAGTTCGGCTACAACCCCGATCCGGAGCGCGAACGCCGGAACAAGGCGCTGCGCTGCGCCATCATCAAGGCCTTCGACTGGCCGGCACGCAACGAGAGTTTCTACGGCGGCATCGGTGCCGTCTTTCCCGGCATCATCGTGCCGGTGGTTCCCGAGTTCGACCCGGACATGTCGCGGGAAAGCGTCACCCGCGACGTCGGGGGTGCCCGCCGGCTCCTCGGGGACAATGGCTGGAACGCCGAGAACCTGCCGGTCCTGACCTACGGCACTACCGCGACCGTGTTGAACCGGCTGATGTATGAACAGTTTCGCGCCTGGCTGAAGGAAATCGGCTATCCACCGGAGAAGGTCGTGCTGAAGCCGTACGCGACCTTCGGCGACATCAGCCGGGCGTGGAAGGAAAGCGAGCTGCCCTGGGTCTCCAAGGGCTGGGGCCTGGACTATCCGGATGCCGAGAACACGTTGCAGCTGTTCTATGGCCCGAACGGCTCGCCCGGGTCGAACGACGCCAACTACAAGAACCCGGAATACGACGCGCTGTTCCGGCAGGCCAAGGTGATGTTGCCCTCGCCTGAGCGGACGGCGATCTACCAGCGCCTCAATCAGATGGTGATCGACGACTGCGTCGCCGTAACGGGCGTGACGCGTACCCGGGTGCACCTGTGGCACAAGAACGTCATTGCGCTGCCCGATCGCGAGATCGTCGGGGGGTTCTTCCTGAAGTACGTTGACGTCGCGGACGTCCCCAACGGCGGGGAGCGCTAGCGTGGAACTGCTTCAGTACACCATTCGCAAGCTCCTCGCCGGGATTCCACTGATCCTGGGCGTCACCTTCGTCAGCTTCCTGCTGATGGTCTACTTCGGCCCCGACCAGACCTACCAGCTGATCGGCAAGAACCCGACTCCCGAGCAGATTGCCGAGGTCCGCGCGCAGCTCGGGTACGACAAGCCCTTCGTGGTCCGCTATGCCGACTACCTGCGCGAGCTCGGCACCCTCGATTTCGGCTTTTCTGACTCGACCGGCGAAAAGGTCAGCGTTTTGCTCGGCCGCACCATCCCGGTCTCACTGGCGCTGATTACGCCCGGATTCATCCTCGGCAACCTGGTCGCGCTGATGTTGGCGCTGATCGCCGCGCACCATCGCAGCGGCTGGGTGGACAAGATGATCATGGGACTGTCGGTCGTCGGCATGAGCATCAGTTTCCTGATCGTCGTGATCGCCTTCCAGATTGTCTTCTCTTCCAGTTACGGGCTGGGCCTGTTTCCGGTACGCGGCTGGAACGTGCACTCGCCCGGCGACTATTTCGCCTATGTCGCGGTGCCGACGATGGCGACGGTGTTCGTCGCGCTCGGCTACAACACCCGCTTCTACCGCTCGGTGATCGTCGAGGAACTCACCCGTGATCACGTGCGGACCGCGCGGGCCTTCGGTGTCCCGCCGGCCAGACTGCTGTACCGCAACGTGCTCAAGAACTGCATGATCCCGATCATCACGCGGATCGTATTCTCGATCCCGCTGATCGTCATCAGCGGCGCACTGATCATCGAGACCTACTTCGGCATTCCGGGCGTCGGCAAGGTGACTTTCGAAGCCATCACCAGCGGCGACCAGCCGGTGCTCAAGGCGGTCGTCGGCCTGACCGCGCTGCTGTTCGTGCTCGCCCAGCTGGTCACCGACATCCTCTACCGGGCGGTCGACCCGCGGGTGTCGCTCAAGTGAGCGTCAACGCCGCATCGGTTGCGCCACCCGCGGCGACGGCCCGGGGCCGCCGCCAGACGCTGTGGAGCAAGGCCGCCTGGAAATTCCGGCGCGACCGGGCCGGTATGATCGGTTTCGGCATCGTGCTGGTCTACCTGGTCGCGGCGCTCGGCGTCTGGTTCGGCTGGTGGGCCACGGGCTGGGCCGAGGTCCATGGCGGCAAGTGGAGCCCGGTTTCTGGCGAATACTGGTTCGGCACCAACCTGATCGGCCAGGACATCTACCAGCGGTCCATCTACAGCATCGCCACGGCTTTCGAGGTCGGCCTGGTGGTGGCCGTGTTATCCACGCTGCTGGGCGCCGCCCTCGGCTCCCTGGCGGGCTTTTTCAGCGGCAGGTTCACGGACGAAGTCGTGCTGTGGCTGATGGGCGTGCTCGACTCCATTCCCTTCTACCTGCTGGTCGCGGCCATCGCCTTCGCGCTCGAGGGCAACGCCTACGCGATGCACATCGCGATGATCTCGACCTTCTGGATCACCACCAGCCGGCTGGTACGCGGCGAGGTCATCAAGCTGAAGAACCTGGAGTTCGTCGAGGCCGCGCACGCCATCGGCGTGCCCGAATATACGATCATCTTCCGTCACATAGTGCCCAATACGCTGCACATCCTGCTGGTGCAGGCCACCATTACCTTCGTCGCAGCGATCAAGTCCGAAGTGATCCTGAGCTTCCTGGGGCTCGGCGTGAAGGACGGCATGAGCTGGGGCCTGATGATCTCCGAGAGCACGCTGGAGGTGCTCGCCGGGTTCTTCAACAACTTCCTGGCCGCCTCGGTGCTGATGTTCGGGCTGGTCATGGCATTCAACATGTTCTCCGACGCGTTGCAGGATGCGCTCGATCCGAGGAAGGTGTCATGAGCGGCGAGCCGCTGCTCCGCGTCACCGACCTCGTGGTGGAGTTCTCTACCGAGCAGGGCGTCGTCCGCGCGGTCGACCGCGTCAGCTTCGAGGTCCGGCCGAACGAGACGCTTGGCATCGTGGGCGAGTCCGGCTGCGGCAAGACGGTGACCGGCCTCGCCATCATGGGCCTGATCCCGAGCCCGCCGGGACGAATCGCCGCTGGCAGCATCACCTTCCAGGGCCGCGAGCTGGCCGGACTTCCCGAGTCCGAGATGCGCGCCATCCGTGGCCGTGACATCGCGATGGTTTTCCAGGAGCCGATGACGGCCCTTAACCCGGTGTTCACCGTCGGCAACCAGATGATCGACGTACTGCGCCGCTATCGTGGCCTGACTCGCCGGCAGGCGCGCCCGGCCGCAATTGAATTGCTGGCCAAGGTGGGCATTCCGGCAGCGGACCAGCGCATCGACGAATACCCGCACCAGCTCTCGGGCGGAATGCGCCAGCGCGTGGTCATCGCCATGGCGCTCTCGTGTGACCCGAAGTTGATCGTGGCCGACGAGCCGACCACCGCGCTCGACGTGACCACGCAGGCACAGGTACTCGAGCAGATCGTGAAGCTCCAGCAGGAATTCCAGATGGCGATGATCCTGGTGACCCACGACCTGGGGGTGGTGGCGGAAACCTGCCATCGCGCCATCGTCATGTACTGTGGCCGGATTGCTGAAAAAGCAGAAATAGAGCCGCTTTTCGCGCATCCGCGCCATCCCTACACCGTCGGCCTGCTGGGCTCGATCCCGCGCGTCGGCGAGGGCGAGAAGCAGGACCTGGCCGTGATCCCGGGCATCGTGCCGGACCTGTTGCACCTGCCGCCCGGCTGCCGCTTCGCCGACCGCTGTTCGAGCAGGCAGGCGCGATGCGACGAGGCGTTGCCCGAGCTGGACGGCGGCGAGGACAGCCGCTCCCGCGTCGCCTGTTACTTTCCCTACTGAGCGCCAAACGTGACCGCACTGCTGCAAGTCAACGAGCTGAAGAAGTACTTTCCGGTCCGCGGCGGGCTGCTACGCCGCGTGGTAGCGCAGGTGAAGGCCGTGGACGGCGTGAGCTTCACGCTTGGCGCCGGCAGGACACTCGGCCTGGTCGGCGAATCCGGCTGCGGCAAGTCGACCCTGGGCCGTACCATCCTGCAGCTGCAGAAACCCAGCGGTGGCCAGATCATACTGGAGGGCGAGGACCTGACCGCGGCCAGCCCGGAGCGGCTGCTCGAGATGCGCCGGGAGATGCAGATCATCTTCCAGGACCCGTTCGCCTCGCTGAGTCCCCGCAGGACCGTGGCACAGACGATCCGCGAGCCACTGGACGTGCACCGCATCGGACGACCCGCCGAGCGTGGCCGCAGGGTCGAGGAACTGCTGCAGGTGGTCGGCATGCGACCGGGCGTGATGGACCGCTACCCGCACGAATTCTCCGGCGGCCAGCGGCAACGCATCGGCATCGCCCGCGCCCTCGCCCTGAACCCGAAGCTGATCGTCGCCGACGAGCCCGTCTCGGCGCTCGACGTGTCAGTACGCGCCCAGGTGCTCAACCTGATCGCCAGGCTGCAGCGCGAGCACGGCATCGCTTTCCTGTTCATTTCCCACGACCTGTCCGTAGTCGAGCACGTCAGCGACCACGTCGGGGTCATGTACCTGGGCAGACTGGTGGAAATGGCGCCCGCGAAGGAAATCTACCGTGACCCGCGCCATCCCTATACCCAGGCGCTGCTGTCGGCGGTGCCCGTTCCCGACCCGCAACGCAAGTCGCAGCGCATGGTGCTCACCGGCGACGTTCCTTCGCCGATGAACCCCCCGCCCGGCTGCCCGTTTCACAAGCGCTGTCCGAAGGTCATGGACCTGTGTTCGCAGGTCATGCCGCCGGTCATCGACGTGGGCAGCGCCGACAAGCCGCATCGCGTGGCTTGCCACCTGTACTCGTAGGGCATGCGGACGTTGCAAAGGCGGTTGTTCTCTACCCCCGTCGTCCTGGCCCCGCCCCGCAAGCGCCGCGCCACGTTGCAGGCGTGTCTGCAGCGGGCCGTATTTCCCCAGGCGCGCGAGTTTGGAGAAAAGTGGACAGCTCGCGGTATGTGCGACCCCATCACCGCCACCGTTACACGAGATGGCGACTTGTCGACCGTTTGAGCGCGCGGGGAACACGGCTCACTGCAGACGCGCACCGCCTGCACGCAGGTAGCACGGCATTCGTCCTGGCCCCGCCCTCGGCGCGTCACCGCGGGACCAATCAGAGGTCCCTAGCCCTTGAACCCCTTCGCGACCAGGTACACCTCCCTGGACCTGGGTCGTGACGCGGCAGGTTTGCGAATCGATACCTTCTCGAACGCGGTGCGCAGTTGCTTCAGGTAGTCATCCGAGCCCACGCCCTGGAACAACTTCGCGACAAAAGTTCCCTTGGGCTTGAGCACCTGCCGGACCATGTCGAGCGCGAGTTCCAGCAGGTAGATGGAAGCAGCCTGATCAGCCGAGCTGATGCCGCTGATGTTGGGGGCGATGTCGGAGAGGACCAGATCCGATTTATCGCCCTTGAGACGGTCGAGAATCCGGTTGAGCACGGACTCTTCACGAAAGTCCCCCTGGATGAACTCCACGTTCTTCAGCGGGTCCATCGGCAGGATGTCGGTGGCGAGCACCCTGCCCTTCTCGCCGACCAGCGCAGCGGCCACCTGCGACCAGCCGCCGGGCGCCGAGCCCAGATCCAGCACCAGCATGCCGGGGCGGATCAGCCGATCCTTCGCGTTCAGCTCGATCAGCTTGTAACTCGAGCGCGAACGGTAGCCATCCTTTTGCGCCTGCTTGACGTAAGGATCGTTGACATGCTCTTGCAGCCAGCGGCTGCTGCTTTTCGATCGTGCCACGGCGGGTAGTCAGCCATAAAAAGCAGGTGGGATTGCCCTGCCATACGGGAAAGCACCAAAGGTCGCTACAATCCCGGGACTATTCTATTCCTCTGCCGGAGACACCGGCCAGGAACCGAGCTTGATCCGCATCACCGAGCTGTCGCTGCCCCTGGACCATCCTGACGATGCCCTGCGCAAGGCCATCGCCAGGCGCCTCGGCATCCCGGACGCCGACCTGCTCGACTTCACCGTGTTCAAGCGCAGCTACGATGCGCGCAAGAAGAATACTGCAATCGTCTGGGTCTACATCATTGACCTGGAAGCCTGCAACGAGGGAGTGATCCTCGAGCGGCTCTCTCGTGACCGCCACGTGGGCCCGGCCCCGGACACGAGCTATCACCCCGTTGCGCGGGCACCGGCGGACTCGCGCGAGCGGCCCGTGATCGTGGGCTTCGGACCGTGCGGCCTGTTCGCCGCATTGCTGCTGGCGCAGATGGGCTTCAAGCCCATCGTGCTGGAGCGCGGACGAGACGTGCGTCGCCGCACCCAGGACACCTGGGCGTTGTGGCGCAAGAACACGCTGGATCCCGAGTCGAACGTGCAGTTCGGCGAAGGCGGCGCGGGCTTGTTCTCCGACGGCAAGCTCTACAGCCAGATCAAGGACCCGAAATTCTACGGACGCAAAGTGATGCAGGAATTCGTGCGTGCTGGCGCGCCGCCGGAAATCCTGTACGTCAGCAAGCCCCATATCGGGACCTTTCGCCTGACCGGCGTGGTCACCGAGATGCGCAAGGAGATCCTGGCCCTCGGCGGCGAAGTGCGTTTCGAAAGCCGGGTCACCGACCTGCTGATTGAGGGCGGCCAGGTCGAGGGTGTGGTCCTGGCGGATGGAGAGACCCTCCGCAGTCGCCACGTGGTACTCGCACTCGGCCATAGCGCCCGCGACACGTTCCGGATGTTGCATCGGCGCGGTGTCTTCATCGAGCCGAAGGCATTCGCCGTCGGTCTCCGCATCGAGCACCCGCAGTCCCTCATCGACCGGGCACGCCTCGGCCCCTACGCGGGACATCCGGCACTGGGAGCCGCTGACTACAAGCTGGCGCATCACGCAGGAAACGGTCGTGCGGTCTACAGCTTCTGCATGTGTCCCGGCGGTACCGTCGTCGCAGCCACCTCCGAACCCGGGAGGGTCGTGACCAACGGCATGAGCCAGTACTCCCGTAAGGAGCGGAACGCGAACGCCGGCCTCGTGGTGGGTATCTCGCCAGAGCAGGACTTCCCTGGCGGTCCACTGGCCGGCATCGAACTACAGGAGCACCTGGAGGGCCTGGCCTACGAGCTCGGTGGGCGCGATTACTCGGCGCCGGGCCAGCTGGTGGGCGATTTCCTGCGTGGCGTCAGCTCCACCAGATTCGGCGAGGTAATGCCCTCCTACCAGCCCGGCGTGAAGCTCGGCGATTTGGCGCCGTGCCTGCCTGACTACGCCATCGAGGCCATCCGCGAAGCGCTGCCGGTATTTGGCAGACAGATTCGCGGCTTCGATCGCGACGACGCGCTCCTTACCGGCGTTGAAACGCGCACCTCTTCGCCGGTGCGCGTGACTCGCGACAGGCTGACGATGCAGAGCGTCAATGTGCGTGGCCTGTATCCCGGCGGCGAAGGGGCCGGCTACGCAGGCGGTATCCTGTCGGCAGGCGTGGATGGCATCAGGATCGCCGAGGCGGTGGCTCTGTCCATGCTGGGCGATGCCGGGCATGCTCCGACCCAGACCGAAGCCGTTACGTCATGAAACTCGACGACGCCAGGAAACTGCAGCAGAAGAAATTCCGGGACTCGTTCGGTCACTTCCTGGCGGAAGGCGAGCATCTCGTCCTGGAACTACAGAAGGCGACTCACGGAAACCCGGCCCTGCAGCAGTCCGTGCTGTACGTGACCCGCGAACACGCGCACTGGCAGAGCCCGTTCGAGACGCGGGTGGTCAGCGACCAGCAGATGGCACGGCTCTCGGACACGCGCAAGCCGCAGGGCATGGTCGCTGTGGTCCCGGTGCTGCCAGCACCGGCGCCCCGTGCTGGCGAACGCGCCATCTACCTGCACGAGGTCCAGGACCCGGGGAATCTCGGCACTATCCTGCGGAGCCTGGCGTGGTTCGGAAATCTTCGTTGCCTGCTCGGCCCCGGCAGCGTTGATCCGTACAACGCCAAGGTCGTGCGCGCCAGCATGGGCGCCATATTTCACGTGCCCGTGGAAACCGACGTCGGCCTGGAATCACTACGACATCGCTTCGCTCGCATTGCCTGCCTGGACGTGCATGGCGAGCCCCTGCGATCCAACAGCTTCAGGACCTACGATTGCTACCTGTTCGGCAACGAAGCCCGCGGCCTTCCCCACGCGTCACTGGCCGCCCTCGACCTGCGGTCCTTTGCGGTGCCGGGTTGCGGCGCGATCGAGTCGCTGAACCTCGCTTCGGTGGTGAACATGTGTGTTTACGAACTGAACCGCTAGAACCGCGGCATTGCTGCCCGGGCAGCTGCGGCAAACCGGGGCGCCGATGCGATGCGCTGGCCCGTGTCAGCGACCGCGCTCTTTCCCGCTCCAAATCGAGTGCCGCAGGGCATCCACGCAGGCAGCGCCGAATGGCGGCATCGGGTAGTCTTCCACCTGGATTCCTGACCAACGAGATGAACCATGTGTGACGAAAGAACGCTGCGGGAGTTGGAAGAGCACCTGCGCCGCACCGGCGGCAGCCTCACCCGTCGGGACTTCGGCGCCATGGTAATCGGCGCTGGCGTCGCGGCCACCCTGCCGGCCGTTGCTGATGCACTCGGCGTGGTGGACGCCATGGTCGAGGTGACGACTCCGGATGGCACGGCCGAGGCCTTTTTCGTGCACCCCGCTGGCGGCCGGCATCCCGGCGTGCTGATCTGGCCCGATGCATGGGGGCTGCGCACGGCGCTGAAGCAGATGGCCCGGCGACTGGCTGGATCGGGCTATGCCGTGCTGGTGCCGAATCCCTATTACCGCTCCGTGAAGTTGCCCGCACTGCCGGAGCCGATTGATATGAAGGACCCGAAGCTGCGCGAACTGTGGGGCGTCTGGAGGGCTCCGCTGACGCCCGAGGCCGTCACCCGCGATGCCCTCGCCCTGGTCGGTTACCTCGACTCACAGGATGCCGTCGACCGCTCCCGCAAGATTGGAACCATGGGCTATTGCATGGGTGGATCCATGACCCTGCGCACGGCCGCGGCGCTGCCCAATCGCGTGGGAGCGGGCGCATCCTTCCACGGTGGCGGGCTGGTGACCGACCAGCCCGACAGCCCGCATCGACTGGTGCCCGCGATCAAGGCGCACTACCTGATCGCCATCGCCGAGAAGGACGACCAGGCACAGCCGGAGGCCAGGAGCGTGCTGCGCGAGGCGTTTGACGCCGCCCGACTGCCGGCGGAGATCGAGGTCTACGAGGGCACGCTGCATGGCTGGTGCCCGCCGGACACGCTGGCCTACAACGAGGCGCAGGCGGAGCGAGCCTGGAGCCGGCTGCTGGCGCTGTTCGGCAGCGCATTATGACGCTGGGGTCGGACCTCGATAAGTCCTTGAATTAAAGCAGTATTCTCGATAAACGCCCTGCCTATCGCGAGTCCTGCAGCTGCATTTCGTAGAGGCGCCGCCAGTTGCGGACCACGCGCGGCAGGTAGGGCTGCGACTTGAACCGATGAATCACCGTGTACATCGGCAGGCGGTTGATCAGGAGATGCTGTAGTGACAGCCGGAATCCCTGGCGCCAGGCGTCGGCGTCTATGACGACGCCCGCTGCCTGCTCCAGGGATCGGCGGTGGTGCTCGATGTGGCGATCGATGTCCTGCGCCGACATTGCCTCGTGAGAGACGAAGCACAGGAACTCGGCCAGGTCATGCTGCGGCAGACCAAGCGTGGCCAGCTCCCAATCGAAAGCGCACAGCATCGCGGAACCGTTCGTCCGGCGCAGGAACAGGTTCCGGGGACTGAAGTCATTGTGGATCAGGGTCCGGCGTAGCTGGAGCAGCGCCGGCCACCAGTCCTCCAGGCCATCGATCAATGCGCGCTGGAGCGACGACAGTGATTCACCCAGCCAGCCGCTGAAGTGCTGGTCGGCGCAGACGGACAGCCTGGCCCAGAACGGCCGCATCTCCGCCATACGATCGGTCGTCATCTCGGGCGGGAGCCAGGGCACCGTACGCAGCTCGCCCTCGCGGCCGTACCAGATGGCATGCAACCTGGCCATGCCGGCAATCGCCACGTCTATGTGCTGCGCCGGCCAGCCACCAGCGTCGAGTTCCGGGTCGACCCGCTCGCCCGTGGTCAGGTACTCGAGCGCCAGCGACCATACACCGTTGTGATCGTCGCGTACCGTTGCGTAACAGGCGGGGGTAAAGCGGCGTAAGCCTGGCTCGTCGAGTTCGTACAAGGCGAGCTCGCGTTCGTGACAGCCGGCGAAGCCGAGGAAGCGCTTGAACTTCTCGCACAGGCGCCCCAGTTCAGGGTCGTACAGGCGAGCAATCTCCGTCATGAGATCCTCGATCAGCGTATCGCTCGCCTTGGACTTGAGCAGGATCGGCACGCGCCGACTCGCGCCGTCGCCATGCTCCCGCACGATCGCATCGCAGCTGTGCATGCCCACCCGACTGCCGAGCCGGATAGTCGAGATCTCGTTCAGGATGCTGTTGGATGACCGGAACGGCCGATTCTCGAGCCCGAGCAGATCGAGACCGCGCCGGGCGAAGCCGGTCCGCAGCGCCTGCTCAAGCAAGTCGAGATGCTCGGTCGTATCGGAAAGTGTCGTCGCGGTGTGGCGACTCTGCGGAACGAGTCCGGTGGCGGCATAGTGAGTGAAGTAGTTGTGCAGCAGGGCGGAGTCGAGGGGTGGAATCACCAGTCCGAGTCCGTCGAGCAATCGTCCGGTAGCTGCGCTGTCAACCCGCTCCTGCGCCGGCGCCAGGAATGCCCGATAGGGCGCCTCGGCGCCACCACCGCCGGGCACGCCCAGGAAGAAGCGTCGATACCCGAACAACCTGTCGCGGATACCACCGCGATCGAAATTGGCGGCGATCCAGTCCCGCTCCGGCTCCAGACTGATCGGGTAGCCGTAGAGATTCATCCACAGCACCATTTCGCGCCAATGGCGGCCCTGGTCGTGCACCAGGTGCAGCACTTCCCAATCCGGTCGCGGGTGCCCACCGAGCTTCGCAAGGACGCGGGCCACGAAGTCAACCGGCACGCAGTCCATGAGCCAGTCGATGTCGAAGGCCGAGCCCGAGGTCACGCAGCGTTCCAGCAGGGCGCACAGTATGTCGCGCTCGTTACAGACTCCCGTATTGCTGTCGCCGGAAATCAGGCCGGGCCGGATGATGCTTACCGGGAGCCCGCGCGAGGCGGCGGCACGCAGCAATGCCTCGGCGACGCATTTCGATTGCGCGTAACCGAGCGGCATGCCGGTCGCAAACGGCATCATGTCGGTTGTCTCGTCGATCCGTTGCGGAGCGCTCGAGGAGAAACAGACGCCGATGGTTGACACGAAGTAGACACGCTTCGCCGGACCCTGGCAGGCGAGGCGGATCACCTCGATCACCGGCAGCACGTTGGCGCGTCGCAGCTGCCGATAGCTACGGGCCCAGTTGACCTCGGCGGCGCAGTGATAAATGGCGCCAGCCTCGCGCGCCACCAGACGATACTCGTCGTCCTCGAGCCCAAGTCGCGGCCGCGCAGCATCACCCACCAGCACGCACAGCCGGTCGGGCAAGCGCGACAGGCCGGCGCCGGCGCTGTTGAGTGCATCCAGCAATCTCGATCGGGCGGCGGCAGAGTCCTCGGCACGGACCAGGCAAAACACGGTTCCCGATCCACGTCCCAGCAAATCCTGCACGAGATAACGGCCGAGGAAGCCCGTTCCACCGGTAACGAGGACTCCGCCCGGCATCGCGACTTTCCTGCTCTTTGGGCAGATCCCGGGCGGCAGCACGCTGTCGAGCCGCATCTGTGCAGCGGCACCGTGGCGCCGGGTCTTGTCTTCAGCCGTGATACTCATGGTGCCACGCCACGAATTGCTGCCGGACCGCATCCTTGTTTTCGAGCAGGTCCTCGAGTCGCCACCCGGTGGTTTCTATCGCCGGCTTGAAATAGACCTGGACCGTCCCTGGGCGGGCGCATACACCCATGCCCGGGTCCATCTCCGGCGGAATGAAGATATAGAAGGGAACGATCTGCGCCTTCAGGCGGGTCGCCAGGTGGAAGGCACCCTTGTTGAAGTGCCCCACGCTGCCGCCGGTCACACGTTCGCCCTCCGGGCTGAGGTAAACAGACTCCCCCGTTCGTCTCAGCAGGCGCTCCGCTCGCTGGAAGATCTGCGTCCGCCGCTGCGGGAACGCCTGCGGCTGGGTCCAGATGATGCCGATCAGGTAACCGATGAGGCCGAGCGGAAGGATCTTGCGCAGGAAACCACTCATGAAGAAGCGGGCATCCGGCAGGCGCAGCGAAATCAGCACGAATACGTCCAGCGTCGAGGTGTGATTGGAGATATAGACCCGCTGTCGCGCGGGTGCCGGATCGAAGTCGTGCACGACCACTTCGATGCCCCAGATACGCAGCACCATGCGGCCGATGGCGCCGGCCAGGGTCTCGGCATAAAGGCGACGTAGCTGGAACGCCGTGAGCACGGCGACGAACAGCATCACGATCGATCCGAGCGACACGACAACGAATGCCAGACTGGCCTTCAGCCAGCAGTCGAGCCGACCGGCCGTGTTGTCGCTCATGGCACCTTGCAGACGACCGTCTGCATGGCCAGGTTGAGCCTGCGCTCGAACAGCAGGACGGGGCTCAGCAACGCCTGGCCGAGAAAGTACACGTGGATCACGCGCGAGAGATCGAGGCCACGGCCCTTGAGCAGCTTGAAGGCCGCACCGGCGAACAGATAGAAGTAAGGCGGAAACGCACCGTAGGGCAGGTGCTCGACGACTTCGAGTCCAGCCTTGGCCATCATCTCGAGCAGGCTGGCCTTGCTGTAGAGCGCCGTGTGCTGCGGTGCCTGCAGGCCCGGCCAGCGATTTCCGTAGAGCCGGAAGGACACGCTGTCCAGCCGCGGCACCTCCACGACCAGGCGCCCTCCGGGTGCCAGCAACCCGCGCGCACAGCGCAGCGTGCGCAGCGGATCGTAGTCGTGCTCCAGGAAGTGCCACATGGTGATGAGGTCGAAGTGGTCCTGGCCAAAGTCCTGTTCGTAGAACAGCCCGAGCCGGAAGTCGATGTTCCGCATCCAGGGCAGGTGCGAGAGATCCTTGAAGTCCACACCGGTCACGCTCGCGCCGGAGGCTTGTCGCACGCGGTCCAGAAAGGTGCCGGCGCCACAGCCGATGTCGAGGACTCGTGAGCCGGCGCCCAGGCTGACGTATCCCTCGCAGAGCGCGAGCTTGTCGCGATCGTGCTTTTCCATCGCCCATTGATACAGCGGGGTCAATACGCCCCAGTCGGTGCGTTTGCGATGGGCAATGTACTCGTCGTCGTAATACGCGCCGATATTCTCGAGACGGAGCCTCGGGTTCTGGTAGGCAAGGCCGCAGGCATCACATTGGACGAATTGAAAACGTCCAGGCTTGCCCGTCAGGTCTTCCTCCGCCACCACGAATGGCGATGCCGCCTCACCACCGCACTGATAACAGGCGACGGTTTCGAACATGTCTTTGCTGGGTGCAGTATCTGTGGATGCCATGCCATGCCTCATCGCGTGAGAAATACGGCCAGGACGATGGCCGCACCAAGACCCCATGCCACAACGCTGCCAGGCAGCGTGGCCACCGCTCGCAGTTCCGGATCGTCTCGCCAGTCGAACGCCACCAGCAACCCGTAGAGGCAGAGCGCCACCCAGGTAGCACGTGGCGCGAGCCCGCCCGCCCCGACGATAAACACGAACAGGGGGTACTTGGAAAGTAGCAGGCCGGACCGCAACGCCCGCGACAGGCCGGCGCCGAGTGGAGTGTGGTAGAGAAACCCAAGCAGTCCGACCAGGATCGCGTAGACCAGCAGCTCACGCATCTGCCCCCTCAGCAACAGCGTGGCGCCAACGAGCAGGATCGAGGCAAACAGCAGCCCCGTGAATGATTTTACATGTTGCGTACCCACGAGCACTCGCTGCGGATCGCGCAGCCTGTCCCAGTCCCGATCGGCGAGGTCGTCCCACAACCTGAACTGTGCGACCAGCCACGCAGTCAGTAAGGCCAGTGCCGGCGTTTCTTCCACGCGAACGGTCTCGCTGCCGGCGAGGATCGCGCCGCTGACGAGCAGCACGAGCAGCAGGACGCGCCGGGTCAGAACGCGGCTGCGCAGATACGCTGCGAGATCAACTGCGAATGAGATGGACGATGCCATGGTCGCCGTCGACGCGGAGCTTGTCGCCGTTTCCAATCAGCCGCGTGGCATCCGGGACGCCTATGACAGCCGGAATCCCGTACTCGCGGGCGATGATGGCGCCGTGCGAAAGCATGCCGCCGCGTTCGATTACCAGCCCACCGGTCAGGAAGAAGACGGCCGCCCAGCCAGGATCCGTCTGTCGTGTAACCAGGATCTGGCCTGCTTTGAGCCGATCGGCCTCCGCCACGTCGAGCACCACGGCCGCCGTACCCGTGGCCACGCCGCCGCAAGCGGAGTTGCCTCTCAGGTAATCGCCCGTCTGCACCTCGGTGACAGGGGCCTCGCCAGCAGCAGCCGACCACTGCTCGCCCGGCGCCAGCGCCAGGCAATCCGGCGGTGTCTGGGTCCGGAACCGCTCGAACTCGGCCCGGCGAGCGGTAACGCGCGCCGCGGCGGACTCCCCGTCCAGGACCGCATCCGCCAGCAAGTCATCAACCTCCGCCGTCGTCAGGAAAAAGACATCCGCGCGGTCGCTGAACAATCCGCGCTGCACCAGACGATCACCGATTGCGAGTGCGACGTGTCGCAGCCGGGTGTAGAGCAACGCCTGTTTCATGCGCGCACGTTCGCGCAGTTTGATGGCCCCCTGAGTTGCCCGAAGCAGTACCAGGAAGCGGCTTGCCCGCGTCAATGGGAAGAGCACGCGTCCGGGCCACCAGCCGGTCAGGCGAGCTGTCACGGCTGCCGTCGTCGCTTCGCGAGCCGCGGCCTGCCTGCGGCTCATCGCCTCCGGACTCGTGGTTGTCTCGCGCAGGTAAGCCTGCAGCAAGCGCAGCACCGGCAGCGGATTCTCGTGCGGCGTCGGCGTAGTCAGCATGAGTTCACCGGAAGAGCGGAAACCCCACCGGTCCAGATAGCTGTCCAGCCGGGCGCGGAAACCCTGTCCATCGGGTTCGCCCAGGCGGGCGAATATCGTCTCGACGTCATTTTCCTCGAACAGCGCCTGCAGGTCCGGGTCGTTGCGCAGGCCCTGGGCCAGTTCCCACAGCTTCATCACGGGCTCGGAACTGGCGAGTCCTGGCAGGCCCTTGAGCAGGTCATTGTGCAGGCCGACGTCGTCGCCTGCGCCCAGGCTACTGGCCAGCTGCGCCTTCAGCAGGCCATAGCAGACCATGGCTGCGGCATCTGCCAGCGCCGCGTCGTTCCATTGTCCGAGCCGGATTTCGAGAAACCGCTGCAGGTCCCGCCTGAGTTCGCCGGTCGATTTCCCTGGCAGCAGGTCTGGCTGTGTCTCACGCGCAAACTCGTCCACGCGACGCTCGAAACTTTGTACGCGTCGTTGTATCCAGAGGTATTGCCAGGTGGTCCTGGCCAGGATTCGCAAGGCCTCCCGCAGGCGCTCCATCGGGCCCATCGCCGCGAGCGATGTCTCGGGGATTTCCGTCGCGCCGACGAACAGGTTGAAGGAGCGAACCAGCCAGCGGCCACCAGGGGCGAGTCGCAGCACGGTGTGGATGTTCGTCAGGTTGTAGTAGAGCCGCCCTGCGTGGAGGCCAACCAGGTTCTCGAGCGCGTCACTCATCCGGTGGACACGTTCACGGGACAGGCCGAAGCCCAGGGCGAGATTGCGGAAGTAGGCGGTATAGCCCGGCTTGACCAGCGAGTAGAGGAACGGAGAGACCGGCTCCGGGAAATTCTCGGCGATATTGGCGTTGCTCCAGTGCACCTGAGCAGGCGCGGGTACCTGCTGGCGCGCAGTCATGCTGATGGGTCGCGCCTGTAGCAGCCACGGCGCACCGTTTCCGTCGATGCTCCACTCTATGTCCTGGGGGGTCGCGCCACGTGCCTCGATTTCCAGTGCCATGCGCGCGATCGCTTGCAGTCCACGACGGTACACGGGGTCAAGATCCAGACCGGTCCCCGATTGCGGGGCAGCCTGCAATTCGAGATCGTGGCGCGCGATGCGCAGGCTTGCCGGGGTCATCGCACCGCTGACCAGCGCCTCGCCCAGTCCACTGCAGTACTCCGCGAGCATCCAGTCGCTCTGCTCGTCCAGGGGATCCCGCGTGAACAGCACGCCTGACAGGCGCGCATCGACTTGTTCCTGGAGAACGACCCCCATGCAGCGCGGTCGCAGTCCCTTCTGTCGCGCATAGAGAAGTGATCGCTCCGACCAGAGCGAAGCCCAGGTCCGGCGGACGGCCGTCTCGATCTCCTCGAGCGAATTGATGCGTAGAAAACTGTCGAGTTGTCCGGCAAAGGAAGCGTGCAGCGAGTCCTCGGCAGCGGCCGAACTGCGTACCGCGAGCACCTTGCCGAACCAGTGGCTGGCGTGATGCGAAGCCAGCTCATCGCGCAACGCCTGATGGAGCGCCGTCACCTCGATCCGCTCGCGAATGCGACGCGAGGTATCGCGGATCTCATCGCGGCCGAGCCGATCGAGCCCGTCGAGCAGCGTACCGACGTCTTCCGCGACGCCGCAGCGCAGGAGGTGTGCCTGCAGTGTACGGTCGGGAATGACTACGCCTCGCGGCACTGGCAGCCCGTCGCGCAGCAGGCGCCCGAGGCTGACCGCCTTGTTGCCCAGCTCGCCGCTCGAGAAGGCGTCCTCGAGCGACAGCAGCTGCTTCGCCATGGATGCGCTCAAAGGGCGCGCGCCTTGACGCCACTGGCGTACAGCAGGCTGCTGAAAAGCGCGTGTACGGCCGGGGCCAGGAGCAGCATCCACATCCAGGTTGCGGCTGGAAGCGGCACCAGCAAGCCGATCGCGATCAACATGCCGAGCAGGGAATCGACGCGGTCTGCAGCGAAGAAGATGGCTCCTAGCCAGGGCCCACGTGGCTGCCCGCCCGGATCGATGTCCATCTGCCGCTTCAGGAAGGAGTTCGGCAGCTCCGCCAGCATGAAGGCGAGGCCGGCTACGAAGCCGAGTCCCGCGTAATGTCGCGGCTCGAGCGCCCACATGCCGAGCGCCAGCCAGCCCGGCAACGCCTCGCGAAGAGAACCGAGCAGCGCAAAGGACAACGCCGCTGCGACTGGCAGCACCATGAATCCGCGCAAGCGCTTGTTGTCGCCGAACAGGCGCCGTCCACGCAGCGTGAGGCCAAGATCCACCGGCTGCGAAAAGCGCGCGGCCAGCGGACTGCGCAGCCAGAGCACCTGAGCGATTCCCGCAGCGCTCATCGCCAGGATGAGGAATGCCGCCGCCCCGGCCGGGTCCGGCGACGCAAGACGGGCGCTCATACGCGGATCCCGGTCCGGTCCCAGTTGCTGAACAGGAACGTCGTTCCCTGCATTCGCCTTGCGGTGAGGAGCCAGCGAAACCAGTTCACCTCGTGACAAGGCACATAGCTGACCTGACGCAGCCTGTACCCCGGCACCTGGGGATAGATGTGGTGTAGTTCATGCGCATCGAAGTGCAGGAGCGCCGTGGACAACCAGCCGGGCAGGCGCAGCGAGCGTGTGAATCGCTCCTGTTCCTCGGGCGGAAAAGGCCGGACGTCGGCGCCGCCGCTCAATCGCTGCGGCACGTGAGTGTGCTGACTCAGGATGAGCGGCTCCTGCGCCATCAGGCTCAGGAAGACCGCGAGCCCGAACAGCTGGAGTACCTTTGCCGGGCCGAGGAACGCCAGCACCGACAGGTAGATTGCCAGCAGCAGTACGACGTTCCAGCGCATCAGCCGCAGATCGCGCGGGCGCCTGATGAACTGCGCTATACGCGGCAGGTTCCAGAAGTTCTGGATGCGGTAGGAGAGCGCGAACAGCGGTAGCCAGATCGACCACGCGACATTGACCAGTATCCGCTCCCACGACGCGAGTTCACGCGGGACCAGCGCGGCCGTCGTTGCGTCCAGGTCCTGCCAGCCGGTGTAACGGTGATGCCGGGCGTGAACGCGCTGCCAGTTCCGAAACGGGATGAGGGCCAGAAAACCCGCCACATGACCGGCGACGACGTTGAGGCGGCGCTGACGGAACAGCGTGCCGTGCCCGGCCTCGTGCAGCAGGACGAACGCATGCAGGACGGCGAAGCCCAGCAGCACCTGACCGGCGAGCCATCGCCCTGGTTCGCCGTCCCACGAGAGCCAGATGCCGAGTGCAAACATACCCAGGTTGGCCGCGCAGTGGGCGAGTCCCATGGACGCAGTGGGCCGCAGGCAGGCGAACTGCGCGGGTGGTGGCGGAAGCCTGGACTCAGTCATGCGGCAATCCCGACCCTCTGTAGTTGCGCAAGCCGGACCAAGTGAACCAGCCACACCGGCACCGCCTGCCGGGACATGTCGCTATCGATGGACCGGCACGTCCAGAGTATCGTCGGCCTCGCGCAGTTGTGCCAGTCCCCGGAAATGCCCCTGCACTCGCAATCGCCGCGCAGGCACAATCCTGATCCGACTCGATTCATTGCGCGCAGGATGTCAATGTTCGCTGCCGTTCGTTACGCCATTCCGAGCCTGGTCACGGCGCTGAGCTTGGTGCTCGGCCTCGGCGCCCTGCTGTCGGCCTCGCTTGGTTCGCTCGAATTCGCCGGGTGGCTGATCGTGTGGTGCGTCTTGCTCGACGTCGTCGACGGTGCGCTTGCCCGGCTCTTGAATGCGACCTCGCACTTTGGCGCCGAGTTCGACTCACTCGCCGATCTCGTGGCCTTCGGCGTCGCCCCGGCCATGCTCGCGGTCCAGGTCGTGCACCAGGGCGCGGGGCTGGAGCAGGAGCGTGCGGGATTCTGGTTGCTCGTCGTGGCCTCGGGCGCCTATACGCTGGCCGCTGCGATCCGCCTGGCCCGCTTCAATTCGGCGCCCGACTCGGCTCCCCGCGGGTGGTTCGCGGGGCTGCCGACCACGCTGGCCGGACTGATCCTGGCGACCTCGCTGATACTGCTCGAGCGCGCCGGAACCCAGGCGGTTCAAGCCTGGGCGCCCTACCTACCAGCGCTGCTGGTGGTGGTCGCCGCCGCGATGGTCTCCAGGCTCCGGATCCCTGAGATCCGGCGCCGCAACAATCGCTGGCTGGACGCGCTGCAGTGGGTCAACGTCGCAGCGGTCTACGGCTGCGGCATCCTGAGGATTGCGCCCGAATACTTGCTTGCTTTCGCCGTCGCCTACCTGATCGTCGGCGCGGCAGCCGGCCTGGCCAGGCGGTGACCAGCTGGCATCACTGCGCGCGGCGGAACCGGGGCAGACGCAGGCCACGTGGACTGCCAGCGAGGTGGACCCGTGCCCAACTGCCTGCGCTGTTTCGCGGCGCACTGGCGTAAGGGCTCAGAAAATAAACGACTTTCTGCCTTGGGCTGTGTATAGTGCGCCGCATCAAATCAGGGTCGCGCGGTCAGCGCCCCCTTTGGCTCGAAGCTGACGCCAAGCCGGCGCACTCGATAACCACAACCCCTTCTCGCTACTGACCGCCCCGGGGCATGCCCCGTGCAGCGAGTCACTTTTCAAGGATTTTTCAATGTCATTTCATGATCTCGGGCTAGAGCCCGAGCTGGTCCGTGCCGTGTCCGACAAGGGCTACGATCTGCCTACTCCCATCCAGCAAAAGGCCATTCCGGCGGTGCTCGCCGGCCGCGATGTGCTGGCCGGCGCCCAGACCGGCACCGGCAAGACAGCCGGCTTCGTGTTGCCGCTGCTGCAGAAGCTCGGCAAGTCCGAGGGTCGCCAACCACGCGTACTGGTGCTGACGCCAACGCGCGAACTCGCCGCCCAGGTGGCGCAGAGCGCCAGGGACTACGGCGCGCACAAGAACCTGCGCACCCAGGTCATCTTCGGCGGCGTCGGCGAGCAGCCGCAGATCAACGGGCTGCGTTCGGGCTGCGACATCCTGGTCGCGACTCCGGGCCGGCTGCTCGATCTCGCCAACCGGCGCTTCGCCGACCTGTCAAAGGTCGAGCACTTCGTGCTGGACGAGGCCGACCGGATGCTCGACATGGGCTTCATTCATGACATCCGCCGGGTGATGCAGATGCTGCCGCCGGTGCGACAGAACCTGCTCTTTTCGGCGACCTACAACGACGACATCCGCACCCTGGCGACGCGTCTGCTACGGGATCCGGTGCACATAGAAGTGACGCCGCGCAACAGCACCGTCGCGCGGGTGGAACAGCACGCGTTTCGCGTGCCGAAGGATCACAAGCGCCACCTGCTGGTGCACCTGTTCCAGCAAGGCGCCGCTGATGAAGGCCCGTGGGGACAGGCGCTGGTGTTCACGCGCACCAAGCACGGTGCCAACCGCCTCGCGCAGCAGCTCGAGACGGCGGGCATCAGGTCGGCCGCGATCCATGGCAACAAGAGCCAGGCTGCGCGCGTCAAGGCGCTCGCGGATTTCAAGGCGGGCAAGGTCACCGCGCTGGTCGCGACCGAAGTCGCCTCTCGCGGCCTGGACATCAAGGAGCTGCCGCAGGTCGTCAACTATGAGTTGCCGAACGTGCCAGAGGACTACGTGCACCGCATCGGTCGCACCGCGCGGGCCGGCGCCACCGGCCGGGCCGTGTCCCTGGTCGCGCCCGATGAGGCCGGGCTACTCAAGGACATCGAGCGCACCATGAGGCAGAACGTGCCGTTCCGCGATACGCCGCATTTCGCGATCGTGCAGCACGCCCCCGACGCCGGTGGCGAGCGGCAACGCCAGCAGCGTCCCCAGCACCCGGCTTCCGGGCAGCAGGCCAAGCGCCCGGCGCAGGCTGGCCAGGGGCGCAAGCCGGCACGCCCGGCGGGCGGCCGCGGCGGCAGCTGGTCGGGCAAGCCCCGCCAGCGGGCCGGCGGATACCGCTCCGGCCGCATGTAACGCTGGTAACGTTGGGGTCGGACCTCAGTAAGTCCATGAATTTATTGGATCTGAGGTCCGAATTTCAGTGAGGCGAGCTGTCTCACGAAATGGCGGTCAGTTGGTTTCCGCTAAAACTAATTATAAATCAGTCAGTTACCGAGGTCCGACCCCAGCGCGTCCAGCGCGTACCCCAGCGCGTTTGGCCAGCCAGCTGTCCAGCTGATTGGCGAAGGCCTGCCGGTCCGCCTGACTGAGCGCCGGTGGCCCGCCAGTCACGACACCGCTCGAGCGCATCGTGTCCATGAAGTCGCGCATGTTCAGGATCGAGCGAATGGTGTCGGCGGAATACATCTCGCCGCGGGGATTCAGCGCGTGCCCACCGCGCGCAATGACTTCGGCTGCGAGCGGGATATCGGCGGTGACCACGAGGTCGCCCGCCACGATCCGCCCCATGATCTCGTTGTCGGCCACGTCGAACCCGCTGCGCACCTGCAGCAGCCGCACGTTCGGGCGCCTGGGCACCGCCATCGGGTGATTGGCGACCAGCGTCAGCGTCTCGCCGGTGCGCTCGGCGGCGCGGAACAGGATCTCCTTGACCGGCTTGGGGCAGGCATCGGCGTCAACCCAGATCGCCATCGAGAACTCCATCCGCTTCATCGCGCGCCAGTGCCGGGATTGCGGCCGCGAGTGTAGAGTAATGCCACCGGTGGTGCGACGAGCGCGCCGCGACTGCCCCAACACCCGGAAGAAAGCCCAGTGCGCCACCAGACGGACGTCGTCGTCGTCGGAGCCGGCATCGCCGGCATCGCCGCCGCCTACGAGCTGCTCAGTCGCGGCCGCCGGGTGCTGTTGCTCGACCGCGATGCCGAGGAAAACCTCGGCGGACTGGCGAAAGAGAGCTTCGGCGGTATCTGGTTCGCTGGCACGCCACTTCAGCGCAAGTACGGCATCCGCGACAGCGCGGCGCTTGGACTGGCGGACTGGCTGTCCTTCGGCGAGCTCGGCCCCGATGATCGCTGGCCGCGGGCCTGGGCCGAGGCCTATGTCGAACGATGTGTCCCCGAGGTCTACGACTGGCTCGGCGACCTCGACGTCGAGTTCATGCCGATGCCCATGTGGGTCGAGCGCGGCCTGCACTTGCCCGGCAACTCGGTGCCGCGCTGGCATATCGTGTGGGGCACTGGTCATGTCCTGGCGGTCAAGCTGTCGCAACAGCTCCTTGGGCACCCGGCCCGCAACCTGCTTGACTGCCGCTACGGTCACCGGGTCGATACGCTGGTCACCAGTGACGGGCGGGTGGCCGGATGTCGCGGCGTCATCGAATCCTCGGGCGAGGATTTCGAGGTCGCCGCAGAAGCAGTAATCATCGCCGCCGGCGGCATCAATGGCGACATGGACCGGGTCCGCGCCAACTGGCATGCAGACTGGGGCCGGCCGCCCGAAGTTATCCTGAACGGCTCGCACCGGTTCGCGGACGGACGGCTGCACGATGCCGCTGAGCGCGCCGGCGCCGCGGTCACGCACCTCGACTGGCAGTGGAACTACGCCGCCGGCGTGCGCCACTGGCGACCGCGCAAGCCTGGCCATGGCCTGTCGCTGGTGCCGCCGAAGTCCGCGCTATGGCTGAACTGGCGCGGCGAGCGTATCGGCCCGATGCCGCTGGTGACCGGTTACGACACCCATGACCTGGTCGCGCAGGTCTGCCGGCAGGATCGCGCCTATTCCTGGCAACTGCTGAACCGCAAGATCGCGCTGAAGGAACTCGCGGTGTCGGGCGCGGAGTTCAACCCCGCCTTCCGCGACCGGCAACGTCTCCGCATCGCGCGCGACCTGCTGCTCGGCAACCGCTGGCTGTATGACGAACTCACCGCAAACTGCGAGGACATTGTCGTCGCCGACACGCTGCCGGAGCTGGTCGAGCGTATGAACGACCTGGTGGGCGACAGCTCAGTCGAGTTTGACGCCGTCGACGATGCGGCCACGCGCTACGATGAGCGCATCGAACTGGGACCGCGTTTTCACAATGACGAGCAGCTACGTCGCATCGAGTTCGCACGACGCTGGACCGGCGACAGGCTGCGGACCTGCAACGCCCAGAAGATCCTGGACCGCAGGGCGAGACCACTGGTCGCGATCCGCGAGTTCATCATCAGCCGCAAGAGCATGGGCGGCCTGCAGACCGACCTGGAGTCCAGGGTACTCGACCTGGCCGGGCGGCCGGTACCCGGGCTGTTCGCCGCGGGCGAGGCCGCGGGCTTCGGCGGTGGCGGCATGAATGGCAAGCGTGGCCTGGAGGGGACCTTCCTCGGCGGCTGCATCTTCGGCGGACGTATCGCGGGGAAAGTGGCATGAGCAAGAAGATCGACGGAGCCCTCAACATCGACGCGTTGCGCATCATCGCGAAGCGGCGGCTGCCGCGTTTCGCCTTCGACTACGTAGACGGCGGCTCGGAGGACGAGGAGACGCTGCGCGGCAACCGCGCCTCGTTCGAGCGTCTGCGATTCCGGCCGCGCACGCTTGTTGACGTGTCGGTTCGCGACACCTCGACCCATATCCTCGGCCAGCCCGCTGCGTTTCCAGCCGTCGTCGGACCGACTGGGTTGAACGGACTGCAATGGCCGGATGGCGACATGGCCATCGCGCGGGCCGCGGCCACTGCCGGCCTGCCGTTCGCGATGTCTACGGTGTCGATGAGCTACATCGAGGACCTGGTCGAGGCCACCAGCGGCCGGCTGTGGTTGCAGGCCTACGTGTTTCGCGAGCGCGAGATCAGCGACCGGCTGATCGACCGTGCAGCCGCGGCCGGCTGCGAGGCGATCATCATCACCAGCGACTTTCCCACGGCCGGCAAGCGCGAGCGCGACTTCAGGAGCGGCCTGCTGCCAAAGCAGGAGTTCCCGCTGCGCACCAAGCTGAACATTCTCCGACATCCCAAGTGGGTGCTGACCGTCGCGCGCAACAAGCCCCGCTTCGTCAACGTGGAGCGCGAACTGGGGCCGGGTGCCAACGTCAACGCCTTCGTTGGTCATGGAATGTTCGACCCGTCGCTCGACTGGGATGACCTGGCGCGCTTTCGCGAACGCTGGCGCGGCAAGCTGCTGCTGAAAGGCGTGTTGCGCGCAGACGATGCCGAGCGAGCCGTCGGCCTCGGCGTGGACGGCGTCTGGCTGTCCAATCACGGCGGTCGCCAACTTGACAGGGCGATCAGCGGCATGGAGGCGCTGCCCGAAGTCGTCGCCGCGATCGGCGGTAGGACGACGGTGATCGTCGACGGCGGCGTGCGGCGCGGGTCGGACATCGCCAAGGCCGTCGCGCTGGGTGCCGCTGCCGTTGCGCTGGGTCGTGCACCCGTCTACGGCCTGGGCGCCGGCGGCCAGGCAGGCGCAAGCAGGGCGCTGGAAATCCTGCGCGACGAGTTCGACCGGACGCTGGCCCTGACCGGATGCCGCAGCGTCGGCGATCTGACGGCCGACCTTGTCACTGGAATGGGTGGCAGTTCGCCTGCTGCAAGTACTTGATACCCGGTCGGTGGCACCTGTGCAAGAAAGAGGACACGCTCCGTTGCCGCAGCGGACGATCAGGAGCTACGTACAGCGCGCCGGGCGGGTCACCCACGCACAGGAACGCGCGCTCGTGGAGCTCTGGCCGCAATTCGGGATCGAGTTCGCACCGCTTGTGCTGGATCTCGACGCCATCTTCGGGCGGCGGGCGCGGCGGGTACTGGAGATTGGCATCGGCGACGGCGAGACGCTGCTGGAACTGGCGCGACGGCAACCCGAGGCGGACTTCCTCGGCGTCGAGGTGCACCGTCCCGGCGTCGGCCACTGCCTGCTGGGCATCGAGTCGCGCGGCCTCGGCAACATCCGTCTGATCTCCCACGACGCCGTCGAGGTGCTGCAGCGGCAGCTCGCCGACGCTGCGCTCGACCAGGTACTGCTGTACTTTCCTGACCCGTGGCCCAAGAAGCGCCATCACAAGCGGCGCATCGTGCAGCCTGCCTTCGCCGAGCTCGTTGCGTGCAAACTGAAGCCTGGTGGCGTGTTGCGCCTGGCTACCGATTGGGCGCCATACGCCGAGCACATGCTCGAGGTGCTGCAGCACAACCCATCCTTCGCCAACACCTCGCCTGCAGGTAACTTCGTACCCCGACCCGAGAGCCGCCCGCAGACGAAGTTTGAGCGCCGCGGTGAGCGACTCGGGCATGAGGTGTTCGACCTGGAGTTCCGCCGGGCATAGAAACAGGGGGCTGCCCTTTTCTAGCTGAACGCGCCCTTCAGTCCGTCGATCATGAACTGCACGGCGAGCGCGGCGAGTACGACACCGGCAAGGCGGCTGACCACGTGTGCGCCAGTCACGCCCATCACGCGATTGACCCACGGTGCCAGCAGGAGCAACGCCAGGGTCATCACCAGCACCAGCGCGATCACGGCCAGCAACCCCAGCGTCAGCACTGCATCCGGCTTCAGGGTCCCAAAGGTGAGCAAGACCGTCGCCAGCGCACCGGGTCCCGCAATGAAGGGAAAGGCCAGCGGGAAGACCGAGATGTCAGCCCGCTGCTGGACTTCGGTCTTCTCCTCGCTGGTGACCTTCGTGCCCGACTCGCGGGCGAATACCATTTCCAGCGCGATCAGGAACAGCATCACGCCACCGGCGATGCGAAAGGCGTCGATGCTGATACCCATGGTGCGGATGAACCACGCCCCGCCCAGGGCAAAGAGCGCCAGCACTGCCCCCGAGACCAGCACCGCCTTGAACGACATCTTGCGCTTGTAGCGCTCGCTCGCGCCGTCGGTGAGGCTGGCGAATACCGGCACCAGCGTGACCGGCTCGACCACCACGATCAGCAGCACGAAGAATTTCAGCAGTTCGTCGATCATTGGTAATCCACCGGGTTGACGCCCTCGGCCAGCAGCACGTAGCCGCCAATCAGCTCGATGGGTATGGGCACCAGCGACTGCCCGGCGCAGGGCCCGTCGATGCAATAGCCGGTGTCGATATCGAACAGCGCACCGTGCGAACAGCACACGATCAACGAACGGTCCGGCGTCAGGAATTCATCGGGCTTGAGGTTCAGCGGGTGACCGGCATGCGGGCAGCGATTGAGATAGGCATGGATCCGGTCGCCCTTGCGGACCAACAACCCGGACATCGGCCACGGGCCCTCGCCGACAAGAAACCCCCGGCTGGGCCGTTCGGCCAGTTCGTCGGCCTCGCACAGCACGCGTTCCGTGTCGAGCGTCCTCGTCACTTCCGCCTTCTCCTCTAGTCCTTCCGACCGGCCGTGCCGAGTGCGCTGTCGATCATGCCCTGGCGCATCATGAACCAGAACAGCAGGATGCCAGGTAACGCCAGCACGGTCGTCAGCAGATAGAAGTTCACGTAGCCCATCGCCTCTATCAGCCCGCCTGCAGTCGTGCCCGTCAGCACCCGCCCGACCACGCTCGCCGCCGCGGAAATGAGCGCGTACTGCGTAGCCGTGAACTGCAGGTTGCACAATGCCGAGAAATACGCCACCACCACGACGCCACCGTAGCCACTGGCGAAGTTCTCGAAGCCGATTGCCGCCGCCAGCCCAAGGTTGCTGTGGCCAGCCGCTGCGAGCAGTGCAAAACTCAGGTTCGAGACGCACATGAGGATCAACGCGATCAGCACCGATCGCTTCAGCCCCAGCTTGGTATAAAGGATGCCGCCGACGAAGATGCCGACCAGGAACGCCCAGAAGCCGAAGCCGACGTCGTAGATCGCGATCTCGTCGTTGGTGTACCCAAGGTCATTGAACAGCAGCCGGAACGTCAGGTTGGCCAGCGTGTCGCCGATCTTGTGCACCAGGATGAACAGCAGCACCAGCCAGGCGCCCGAACGGCGCATGAACTCCCCAAACGGCCCGATGATGGAGCTCCAGACGGCCGAGAGACCGCGCTTTTCGATGCTGACTACATGCCGCGCGGGCTCGCCAACG